>NZ_JAMYSZ010000002.1:0-387019 GCF_040322215.1 Mesorhizobium sp. M0184 | reverse complement strand
CACCACCGTGCCATGGCCGCTCGCCCCTCAGAGCAGGCGCCGTTCTCTCTCCAAAACTTTTTGCAGAACCTTCAGCACACTATCTTTTTTGCCCCGGCCAGGCATCCGGGCTGCCCATTGCAATAACGGGGTCCGATTTCCATGATGAGGACGGTCCCCGGCAAGAATACCAACTCGCTGAAGATGTCATCCATTCGATATCGCCCCAGCCGAGAGGCATGTGCAGGTCACCTATACCCAGCGCTGCATCCTCCTGCGGAAGGTAGGTTCCGTGGAAGCCCTTCCGGCGCCCGAAGAGTCATGGACATGCAGGTGCCCTGCCACCGACGCCATGGCCCGCAGCTGGTCGCGGAAGTTCAGGCCGCGATGGGTGGATAAATCGATGAAAGCCACAAGGTTGGGATGGCCGACCGTCTTCACCCTCTGCGCCACCTCGGCCGGGCTCTGCCGGCACTGACTTGGTTCCATGGCGAAGAGGTTCTCAAAGGCGATATAGGCCTTGCAGAACTCGGCAAGCGCGAACAACGCTTCGCGTTCGCGTTCCTCGAAACCGGCACGATCGAGAACCTGACCGGCGCGAAAATGCCCACTATGCTGGACAAGCACCCGCGCATCGATCCGATCGCACAGTTCGACCAAGGCCTTGGCGGCATCAATCTGGTAGGTCAGCCCGCCGGGTCCATGAGGTTCGATGAGACGACGCCGTGAACCGCATAGAGGAAATCGAATTGGCTGGTCAGCACGACGAGCTTTTCGGCTCACTCAGGGATGAGCGAGACTCTCCGACCCGCCAATGGCAGAGATTGAGTAAAACCTGTGGCGATAATGTTGCTCATATGCGTCCCCGATGACGGGCGGCCAAGAATACCGGGCCGGTCCGGATCACTATAGGTTAGATGGCAATTGCTGAACGGATGTCACTTTCGAAACGAGTCTTCGTTCGCCCCCAGGTGCGATCGAGCGGTCTACCGCTGTGATCAGTGGGCCTACATTAACTCGGATCGGACCGCGACGAGTTCGAGTCTCATAAATCAGACTGCCTGCCCTCAAACCTGCAAGCTCTCAAGAGCACCTCTCGTTCCTGACACACTTCATACAGAGAATCCCTTTCTCAGGCTAAATTACGGTTTCACGCAAATCACCTTGTCATCGTGGCGAATTAATCAGCCTCCAGAGCTGGAGGAACTGGCAAGATGCGCGGCATTAGGCAAATCAATTCGACCGCCGGAGGCCCTGCCGTTGCAGAGTTTCCGGGTTTGAGTTTCATTGCTGCAGCGTGCTCGCAGATCCCAGGAAAAGACCAGTGAAGTTCGCAACACGTTGAATTCTCGGCGACACGCAGAGGTTACAGCCCGCCTTTATGTACGCCGCAACGGCTCAGATCTGTCTGGGTTCGGTCCACTCGGCGCCCGAGAGGCGAAGATTTCGGGATCAAGGCGCTTGAGCCACTGCGCGCCAGACAGAGCGATCCGATCCGTGTCATACTGTCAGGCAAGACACTAGCAAATTGGGGGCGGCGGCAGATGAAAGAAGAGGACGACGTTCAGAAGCTGGTACGCACGCTGCGTGCTCGAGCACCTGATGACGCGGCTGAATTGCTGGCCCGAGAATCTCCCGAGTTCATCCGGGACACACTAAAGTTGTTGCCGGACAGGCACGCCCGTAAGGTGGCGGAGCATTTGCCGCCGCATATGCGGCCTGTCAAGCCTGATGCCGGTGGCAAGGACCTTGCGATCCCGGAGTCGCTCGTGGAACTGATGGACCCGATTCCCGCCAGCGTTCCTGTCGGGACGACGGTTGCTGCCGCAGTGGAGGCCGTCAGACGCACCCAGGTGCCAACCGAGCTCACTTATCTCTATGTTACGGAGAGGGGCGACAAACTGGTTGGCCTGGTGGTCCTGCGCGATCTGATGCTGAGCGAACCGGACGCGACGGTCGATCAGATCATGCTGCCCAGGCCGTTCGCCCTTAATGTCGGTCTCTCTTTGAGCGATGCATGCAAGGCGGCGGTACGCCGTCACTACCCTGTCTATCCTGTGGTAGACGCAGAGAACCGGCTGCTCGGGCAGGTTCGCGGCTGGCGGCTGTTCGAGCAGCAAATCATCGAGATTTCCGCCCAGTCTGGCCAGATGGTGGGCGTCCAGAAGGAGGAGCGTTCTTTTACGCCGCTGTTTTCAGCCTTCTTGAAGCGGCATCCGTGGCTGCAGCTGAACCTGCTGACGGCCTTCATGGCCGCTTTCGTGGTCAGTTCGTTCACAGGCACGATCGAGAAGATCGTCGCACTGGCGGCGTTCCTCCCGGTCTTGGCCGGGCAGAGCGGAAACACCGGCTGCCAGGCACTGGCTATGACGCTGCGTGGCCTTGCCCTGGGGGATGTGGACAAACGACCGAAGCTGCACCTGGTGATGCGGGAGGGCGCGCTCGGGATTGCCAACGGCGTGCTCGTCGGTCTTGTGGCGGCTGCGGCGATGTGGTTCTACGCCTCGCGGCAACCGGAGTCGGCGGGCCAGGCGCCCATGCTGGCACTTGTGATCCTGCTTGCCATGTCCGGATCGTGCCTCATGTCCGGAATCTCCGGCGTGCTGATCCCGTTGGGCCTGCGCCGGGTCGGCGCCGATCCGGCGGTCGCTTCGGCGATCTTCCTCACCACCGTGACCGATATCGTAGGCATGGGCCTGATGCTGGGGCTGGCCACCATGCTCGTGCTGTAGCAAGGGCGGGTCCGGTGACGCGTCCCTGGGGGTCGGGGGCGATAAGCTGACCTCGTCGCGTTCAACGAAATTGCGAAGGCCAGCACGCAATCGCCCAGGCCATTGCGGAAAGCACCTTCCGGCAGCTCTCCGTCCGCTTGCGCAACGCGACGGAAGACCTTTGGATGAGCCGTGGGTGACCTTGAAGCCTCATTCGGTGACCAGATACGCGCAGAATCGCGCAAACAATATTAATCTTGTCGGCTGTGCGATCCGCCACTGATGATGATTTGAGTTAGTTGCCACTGGTGCCGAATACTTAAATTATGTACAGCAACGCTGAGAAGATGTTTTGACAGCCAGCGCAGCCGAAATACGAATTAACCCGATAGTTTGTTGCGCCGCTGCAACAGCTGCTGAGACTCGCATGGTCTGGTGACAGTTCAGTCGCCTTTTTCTTGGAGTCGTGCTAAATCCTTCGCACTAGTCGGGTTTGGGGTGGGTTCTCGGCATGCAATCTTCGTTTCGAACGATCTTCGGCTTCGCCGCGGCGCTGCTTTGTACCGGCGTATTGCCGGCCGGCGCACAAGGTCTTTTTACGGCCTATGACGATGCGTTTTCGGCCCGCATCGCCAGTCCGGCCGACAATGGAACGCTCGCTCAATTCGTCACGGTTGCCGTCAACGCGGGACAATACGATCAGGCGATCTCCTCGATCGAGCAGTATCTGATCAAATATCCCCGCGATGCGCGCGCCCGACTGGCGGCCAGCCGATTGTACTATCATGTCGGCTCCTATGAATTGGCCCGGCGGCAGGTGCAGTACGGCATCGAAGTCGGCGGCCTGAGCGCAAGTGAGCAGCAGGAAGCCGTTCGCCTGCTCGCCCGCATCGAGCGCGCGTTGCGTGGCGTCACCTGGGAACTCGCCCTGACCGGCGGCGTGTTCAGCGCATTTACCGATTTTGAGCCCGGCGGGGCGCAGGACGACGACAGCTTCGTCTCCCCCTATGGGCGGGCGGAAGGCTTTGTCCGGTGGGACCTCGGCACGCCAAGCGCCGACGCTCTCGTTCTTTCAGGGTCGTTGACGGCGACACAGCGCTTTTTCACGGAAGACCTGTCGGTTCCGGGTAGCGAGGAGACCTTCATCCACGGCAACGCCGCGATCACCTGGGACAAGGGGCTGCCGAACAGTGGGATCGATTCGCTGCGCCTGTTGCTTTCGGCGTTCACAGTTACGGATCGTTTCGACAGCGATATCCACGAGACCGGCATCGGCGTCAGTGGGCGCTTTCTTGTGCGCCCGACGGTCGAAATGACGCTTTTCGCAGGCGGCGGCTACATCGATCTAAGCGCCTCGCAAGGCATTTTCGCCGATAGCAGGGTTTTCTATGAGGCGGGCGGCAGCTACCGCTTCCGCAATGGCCAGGCGCTCGGACTGCGGCTGGTCGGCTCGAATGACTTCGCCTCCGGATCTGGCGAAATCGGCCACAGTTACACGGGCGAGGTCCGCTATGGCGGCCTGTTGATGAACGTACCGGATCTTTTCGCATGGTCGCACCAGATCGCCTTTTCGGCCGGCCACAGCAACACTCCAGATCTGTCCGTCGGCATCGGCACAAATATCAAGAGCGACTTCTGGCGCATTGCCTCGGAAAGCGATTTTCAGCTGTCGGAGGCGCAGAAGATCAGCGTCGATCTCGCCTATCGTGAAACCAACTTCGACATCGCCAACCGCGACCGAAAATCGTTCGAAATGCTCATGAGCTATACGTTGACGCTCAATTGAAAGAGGCCGCGATGAGGACCCCGTACCGTCAGATCGCCATTTTTATCGCCTGCCTTGCCTTCGCGGCACCATCCGCCGCTGAGACGGTCGGGTCGATGACGGCCTATCAGACCAACATCGTCCGCAACAACGCCGGGACAATGAACGTGGGTGCCGGCGTCGAACTCGGCGACCAGCTGCGCAGCAATCCCACCGGTCTTGGAATGCTGGTGTTCCGGGATGAATCGAGCGCCAAGATTGGTCCGAACACCAGCCTGACGATCGATGAATTCGTCTACAATCCGGGCTCCGGATCGGGAAAGATCGACATCGGGATGAACAGCGGCCTGGCCCGTTTCTATGGCGGCCAGGTTTCGAAAGGCGGCGTCATGCAGGTCGCGACGCCGCATATGGTGCTCGGGGCCAGAGGCGGCATCATCGAAGTGCTGGTGGCAGCCGGCCAGACCGTGGGCATTCTGCGCGCCGGCCGCATGACCTGCACGATCAATGGCAAACGGCTGGTCATCACAAACCCGGGCTACGCCTGCACATCGGAAGATGGCAAGCTGCTGACCGGCTACGGCGGAATCGACACCTTTCCGATATTGGACAGCATCGACCGGATTGCCGGCACCGGCCTGCCAGGCGCACCGGGTCCGGGACTGGATGTAAGCGCGCTTTGTGCGTCGGCACTCGGCGGCTCGCTCAAAATCTGCGACTCCACCGACGGCGCATTGCCAGGAGTGGTCATGGAGTTCCCCGACACCCCAACGCCACCTGTGGGCGGCGGCGTGAATAAGGGCGAGTGTGAGGGTGAGGGTTGCTGCTACTACTGCGAATAGGCCTGGCCGCACGACATGAGCCTCTTGGTCGGTTGGCGCTGGGCTGATTGGCGGCAAGCTGCCAGGAGTAAAATATCCGGCCTTTTGGTCGTGCTCCTGCTGCTCGCTTGCCATTTGGCTTTTGACGGGCCGCTGTCGCGCCTGCGTGAGCGGACGTACGACTTCTACCAGTTTCTCGCTCCGCGCCAGGCGACGAGCAATCCTGTCGTGATCGTCTCGATAGACGACGCCAGCCTCAAGGCACATGGGCGATGGCCCTGGAACCGGGGCCTCTTGGCCGATCTGGTCGATGGAATCACCAAGTCCGGCGCCGCGGTCATCGGGCTTGCGCTGGTGCTGCCCGAGGCCGACACCTCGCCTGAGGGCATCGCCGGAGACAAGCGCCTGGCAGCGGCGCTGGCCAAAAATCGAACGGCGCTTGCTGTCAGCCTGGGCAACGAGGCGACGGTTTCAGAAGCAGGGCCCAAAGCCGGCTGGTCGATCGTCGGACAGGTACCCGACACACTTCCCGGCTTCGCCGGCCTGACCGGCTCGCTTGCCGAATTCTCCAACGCCGCCGCTGGCCTCGGCGTAATTCGCACCTTGCCCGATCCCGACGGCGTACTGCGCCATGTGCCGCTGCTGTGGCTTCGCAATACCGCTCAAGGCGTGCAGCTGTGGCCGTCCTTCGCGCTCGAGCTTCTGCGCCTTTACGCCGGGCAGGACGGCTACATAGCCCGGATGAATGCCGCCGGGTTCGACGCACTCAGGATGGCCGGCGCCATCGTGCCGCTCGAGCCGGAGGGGAGCATCCGCCTCTGGGAAACCGCCACGGATACGCCCCGTATATCTGCCAGCACTATCCTTTCGGGCGGCAGTGATCCGCGGCTGCGGGACGCCATCGCCATTGTCGATCTGTCGGCCGTGGGACTGACGCAGTACCTGCCCACCCCGACGCGTCCAGCGCGACCAGGCGCGGACATCCACGCCGATGCAATCGCCCAGTTGCTTGCCGGGCGCTACCTGGCAGAGCCAACGCACGCGCGTACGGTGGAGCGGCTCTGGTTTGTCCTCAGTGCCGTCATTTTCATCGGACTTTCCGGAGTGCTCGCCGGGCGTGTCGTGCTTGGTGCCCTGGCTCTCGTGCTGCTTGCCGTCACGCCGTTCGTGTTCGGCGCTCTCGAATACAGCCTGCAGGGTGCACTCTATGACCCGCTGCAGCCGGCGCTTGCGACGATCCTGGTAGCCGGCTTCGAAGGCTATGTTCTCTACAGGCGCAGCGAGCAGCGCCGGTCCACCCTGGCACGGCAGTTCGCCCAGTATCTGTCGCCTTCCGTGGTGCAGCGCCTCGCAAGCTCAGACACCGAAGCGATCCTGTCCGGCGAGAAGCGCGAGATCACAATCCTGCTCAGCGACATACGCGGCTTCACGACGATGAGCGAACAACTCGATACCCAGGAAATCGCAAAGGTGGTCAACCACTTCCTCGGCATTGCGACCGATGAGATCCTCAAGCGCGACGGCACCATCGACAAGTTCATGGGCGACGCGGTGCTCGCTTTCTGGAACGCGCCGCTTGATCAGCCGGACCATCGCGAGCGCGCGCTCGACGCGGGCCTTGCCCTGATCGAACGGGTGAAGCGTGAAGACGCCGCCTTCAGCGCGGACGGCCACCCCTCCATCGCAATCGGCGTCGCCATCGAGACCGGCATTTGCTCGGTAGGCAATTTCGGCTCCGAACGGCGCTTCGATTACACCGCGATCGGTTCGCCGGTGAACCGCACGGCACGGCTCGAGTCGACGACCAAGAAGCTGGGCATCCCCCTGGTGCTTGGTCCCGGCTTTGCGGCAGGAGCGCCGATGCCGGTCGTCCAGGCGGGCGCCTTTGAGCTCCAGGGTTTCAAGGGCGAGGTGCCGGTTTTCACCGTTCCGGAGATGCAAGCTGCTCACCAAAGTATGAGCCGCGAAAAAGAAGAGAGCCAACGTGGTGAGCAATCTGGCGCCCCTGCCGTGGTGGTTGGTTCGCCGCCATCCGTGCAAATGGCACCGCCTGATCTTGCACCCCGAACCCGAAGCACACGCTGACCGGATCCAGCGGATCGCAGGGGTGCCGACCTGCTTTGTGGACTAATACTGCTGGGGAGGCCTAGGTGTCATCAAACGGCCCTTTAATTGCGGGTGGCTGTCAATCCGGATCAGCGCGACAGCCGATGAGACGCGGATAGACGGCGAAGGGATCCGTCGAGGTAACCCCGGCAATGATTGTCGAGGCCGCCGAATTTTCGAGCGAGAAGATAGGCGGTGTTATCCAGTTCACCACGAATGGTTCGCCGGCGCCATCATGTGGAGGCAGCGCGTGGTTCAGATTGTTTATCCTCGCCGCCGGATCATGCTTCGGGATGTTCCCAAGAGCATCCAGCCGTAGCACTCCCCGAGCTGCCCTAACGAGTGAGTTCGCTGGGCCGGGATTATGGCCGTTATGACCTGACGCAATCGATGCAGCTGGCGCTGGCCTCGTCGGGCGCGTGGGCGGTCTATCGACATCAATCGGTCGCCGCGGATGTTGGGATGCGCATGCGTCGGCGCACGCAGCGTCGATACGCCTTGGGCATGTGGGCGTTGACAGTGACATGGCCGGAGCGACGTGTTTCAGACGCCGAGCAATTCCAAGGACTGAGCACCAGAACCGAACCTCCCGACGGATTTTCGCGAGCTGCATTCCTCCATCCCCTCCTTATCAAAACCGCCGCTCGCGAATTCGCTGGCGAGTATATCTCCGGTATGATATACATATATCACTCATGAGGATATACAAAATGCCGCTCTTCATTCGCGATCCCGACGTCGACGCCATGGCCGTCGAGCTGCAGCACATTACCAATGCGCGCAGCAAGACCGAGGCCGTCAGAACCGCCTTGCGCCATGAGATCGAGCGCAACCGCGGCAGCGTCCCGCTGCGCGAGAGACTTGCCAAAGTCAAGGAAATGGCGCGGCGGATCGGGCCGGCCAACCCTGATTTCGATATGAAGAAATTCACCGACCAAATGTGGAGCGACGACTGATGTTCGTCGATGCCTCGGTGATCGTTGCCATCCTGAACGAGGAACCTGGCGCGGAAGAACTGGAAAAGCGGCTCGCGGCCGCGACCAAGCCGCTGTATATCTCCCCGCTCGTCCGGTTCGAGGCAGTCCAGGGTCTCGCGCGAGCATCGGCCGAAGCCATCAAAAAGAACGCCAAGCCCACGGCCGACATGCTGGCGCAAGCCCGTGATACCGTCGACGCCTTTTTGATCGAGATCGCCGGCAAAGAAATCATGATATCCGGCGACATCGGCGACCGGGCGATCGAAGCCAGCATGAAATACGGCAAAGCAGTCGGGCACAAAGCCGATCTCAATTTCGGCGATTGTTTTGCCTATGCTTGCGCGAAGGCTCACCGGCTTGCCCTGCTTTACAAGGGCAATGACTTTTCACAAACTGATCTGGCGTAAGGCTTTCCAGGCCTTGCATCGCGGCGCGAGAGCCGATGGGCCCTTTTGCATGCTCTGGGCGAATCGTCGTCTTTCATGGTTAAACGCAATATTACGAGGAACGTTCGCTGCAGCACTGGTTTTCTTCGGCACGATCACCGTCCAGGCACAGCGGGCAGACGGCATCTTCTGGGTGCTGCGATCGGGTGCGCCATGGCGCGATCTGCCAGGGGGGCGATACGGCCCACGCACCACCTGCTACAATCGCTTCGTTCGATGGCGGAAAGCAGGTGTGTGGGACCGCCTCATGGACGACATTACCAAAGCCCATGACGACAAAGTGCAGATGATCGACACCTCCGTTGTTCGCGTCCATCAGCAAGGCGCCACGGCCGAGATCATTGTCTCGGTCGTTCACGAGACGGGCTTACAACCAAAATCCGTGCTCTTGTCGACGCCCAAGGCAGGCCGATCAAGCTGCCGCTCACGGCAGGTCAATTGAGTGACATCGCCTACGCAGCGGACTTGATCAAGGATTTGCCCGAGGGTGCCATGCTGCTCGCCGACAAGGGCTATGATGCCAACGCCTTGCGCAATGCCGTCACCGAGCAAAAGGCATGGGCCAACATCCCGGCCCAAGGCCAACCGCAAGGACCCGATGTGCTTCAGCCCCTTCCTCTACAGGGCCCGCAACCTCGTCGAACGCTTCTTCAACAAGGCCAAGCAGTTCCGTCGCATCGCAACTCGATATGACAAGCTGGCAGAAACTACCTCGCTGCCCTCAAACTCGTCTCCGCCCGTATCTGGCTACGCGGTGATGAGTCTACGTCCTGGCGTTTTGCGTGCCCTCCCCGGTTGTCATTCGCCGCGCATGGTCGCCTGGAAGGTCGGCAGATGCTTCTTCTGTGCCTCGAGCATTTTCTCGCGATAGACGCCATAGATGACGTCGGTGTCGTGCAGTGTGACGCCGGCAATTGTCGGCGAGGCAAAAACCGGCAGTTCGATGCCGCGTTTCGACAGCGCCTCGGCGGTGCGGGCGATCAGCTCATGCGCCAGGATCATGGCAAGCACGGTCGACGAACCAGAGACCGGCCGGCTCCAGCCCTCGACCGGCACGATGGCATCCTCGATCGGCGAGCAGGTGTCGATGACAAGGTCGGCGGCATCGGCAAGCCGTTTGCCGGAAGAGTGCGTCGCCGGCTTGTCGAGATTGTTCTTGCTAGTTATCGCAACGACGAAGATGCCGCGTTTTTTCGCATAAAGCGCGGTGTCGATGCCGGACGAATTGCGGCCGCTGTGGCCAAAGATGATGATCGAATCGCCTTTGTTCAGCGGCTGGTGGTCGAGGAATTTCTCGGCGTATTTCTCGGTCCGCTCCAGCCACAGAAGTTCGCGCACGCCGCCGGCGCCGAGCACGTTATGCCACATGACACGCGGGTCGGTCAGCGGATTGAAGCCGACATAGCTGCCGTAGCGCGGAAACACTTCCTGGACCGGCAACACCGAGTGGCCCGAGCCGTAAAGATGAACCAACCCGCCGCTCTCGAGCGTGTCGGCAAAGCGGCTGGCCGCTTCGCCAAAGGCTTCGGCATTGGCTTTCGAGGCCTGTTCGATGAGGGCGGCAAGGCGAGGTATGTAAAGATCGGACACGTCGGTACTCCTGTTATGGGTCGGCTTGGGTATGGCTCAGCTTCTTGCGGTTGGCGCGGCGCGACCGGCACGCAGCGTCGAGCGGATTTCGTAGCGGTCGCCCCGCATCACGGAGACGGTGAATTCGAATGGGCCACGCTCGTCGGTGGTGATGCGCTCGACCACGAAAGCGGGGCTCCCCGCAGGCAGATCGAGCAACTCGGCATCCGCCGCCCCGACAGCGCCAACACGGTAGTTTTCGCGCGCCGCGACCGGCACGATGCCGTAATGGCGTTCCAACGCTTCGTAGAGCGAGCCCTGCAACAGGCCGGCATCGAGAAAGCCGGGCACGCGCGCGGCCGAGAGTTGCGCCGTCTGAATACCGATCGGTTCGTTGTTGCCGAGCCTGAGCCGCCGGATGCGCACGACCGGGTCGCCCTCCTCGATCTCCAGCGCTCCGGCCGCAGCGGCATTGGCGGTGGTCAGGCTGCAGTCGAGCAAGCGCGAGCCGGCGACCACGCCCATATTGCCCATTTCCTGCGTGAAGCTGGTGAGTTCGCGGGTGCCGGCGACCAGCGTGGTGGAGCGCACGAAGGTGCCACGGCCATGTTCGCGCCTGAGCAGCCCGTGCTCCTCCAGATTGCGCAGCGCGTGGCGCAGCGTGATGCGGCTCACCCCAAACAGCGCGCACAGTCTGTCTTCGGCCGGAATCTGGTCGCCAGTCGCCCACTCGCCACTCTTGACGATGGCGCGGATGGCCTCTTCCACCTGATACCAGAGCGGCTCGGGCCTTCGGCGGTCGGGCAGCTGGAAACTGACTTGGCTCATCTTATCTGCCTCCACTGTGCTCCGGCGAGACCGGCCAGCGAGGCGCCGACGAGACCGGCGCGGGAGCCGAATTCGCCGGACCGCAGCACGACATCGCGCAGATGCGGCGGCAACTGACGCCGCAATGCCGTAAGCAGCGGCGGCCCTATCACGTCCAGCGCATCGGCAAGCCCGCCGGAAATCAGGATCGCCTGCGGATCGAGCAGCGCGACCGCACCCGCAAGGGCAGTGCCCAGCCGGCGCGCCGGCAGCTCCAAGGCGTCAAGTGCGGCCGTCTTGCCAGCCCGCGCGGCCTCGACAAGCCTGCCGCCATTGGCCAGCCCGATCTGGCGCGCCGCGGCGTCGAACGCCCGCCCGGAAGCGAAGCGCTCCAGCCAGCCGCTGCGGTCCTCGCCTTCATCCTCGATATCGGCGCAGGCCCAGCCGAATGAGCAGGCGCCGCCCCGTGCGCCTGCAACGATGCGGTTGTTGGCCAGAACGGCGGAGCCGATGCCGGTGCCGATCGCCAGCAGGATGGCATCGGACAGGCCTTTTGCGGCACCTTCGACCGACTCGGCCAGCATGGCGATCTGCGCGTCATTGCCAACGGCGACGCGCAGACGAGGAAACAATGCCGCGATGTCGATACCGTCGAGATAGGGCAGGTTCGGAACCCAACGGCAGACGGAGCCCTCGACAAGCCCCGGCACCGCCAGGCCAAGTGCCTCGACCGGACCGGCCTCGGCACGCAACGCGCCGATACGGGCGACGAAGGCATCAAGGCTTGCCGGCGCAGGCTCGCGGCTCAGCATCTCCAGCCAGCGAACATCGCCGCTATGGATTGCGGCGCGCAAATTGGTGCCGCCGAGATCAATGGCGAGAACGCGTGTCATCGAGAGCGGCTCCGACTGGCCACCGCCCGGTCCTCGGAGCACCAGATCCACGACGCCACGGTGTCGTCGGCTCTGGTCGGCAGTGCGGTACAGACCCCGGTGCACGCGGCGCCAAAGCCGATCGGGCTGAGCGCAGCGTGTCGATGAACCATGCTCCGTCTCCCATTCGACATCGGCATTCTTTGCAGCGGCTCATTGTCATTATAACGACATGACTTCGACCGCAAGTGCCTTGCAGTATGTTCGGGCATGGCCAGCAGGGGAGTATCAGCTCGAACTGTATCAGCTAATTAATTGTTTTTGCAATGCAATGTCGCAGGCTTTGTGGACCGCAGTGAGAAAACGTCGCAACACCGGCAGGAGCTCTCGACGAAGATAGCGCTTGCATCGTTGCTTCAAGTTGTCATAACGTCATTGATATCGCTGTGCGGCTATGCGGAGGGTCGGATGTCTTTGGCTTGGATTTCGAAACTGGCACTGGCTGCAGGGTTGGTGGCCTCGCCCACCATTGGTTGGGCCCAATCGGTCAACATCTCCTATCTGACCCACTGGTCGCCCGAAACGGTCGCTTTGCTGGACGCCGCGGCCAAGGACTACGCCAAGAGCAATCCGGATGTGACCGTCACCGTGCGCGCCGTTCCCTTCGGCGATCTCCTGACGACACTGCGTTCCCAGGGCGGCAGTTCGGACGGGCCGACGATCGGCGGCATCTATGATTTGTGGCTGCCCGAACTGGCGCGAGACAAGCTGGTCGCGCCGGCCCCCGATGCGGTTGCCGGCGAGGTCAAGAGTGCGTGGCCGGCCGGTGTCGTCAGTGCGGCCTCTGTTGGCGCCACGCTTTACGGCATTCCAAACGAGATCGACGTCTATGCGCTGAACTACAACAAGGAGCTGTTCAAACGGGCAGGCATCACAGCCGCGCCGAAGACCTGGTCCGAATTGAAGGATGCGGCCCAGAAGCTGACCAGGAAAGATGCCGGCCAGCAAGGCTTCGGCATGATCAATTCCTGGGCGGCGGGCGTCGTCCATCCCTTCGCCTCGCTGCTGGTCTCCAATGGCGGCGAGCTGGTCAAGGACGGCAAACCGATGCTCGACACTCCTCAAGCCGGCGAGACTTTCCAGCTTTATGAGGACCTGATCAAGTCCGGCGCCAGCGATCCGGCGATGGCCACGGCCGACGCCAATACAACCGGCCCCTTCCTAGACAATTTCGTCTCCGGCAAGACCGGCATGATCATCATGGCCAACTGGTGGGAAAGCGCATTGAAGGGCGGCATGGGCGACAAGTTCTCCAATATCGCCACCGCACCCATCCCGGTCGGTCCGAGCGGCGACAAGCCGCACTCGATCTCCTATTCATGGATGACCGTCGTCAACGCCAATGCCGGTCAGGCCGAACAAAAAGCGGCATGGGATTTCCTGGTATGGCTGAACAGTCCGAAGTCCGGCAAGAACGGCGCATCGGCAATGTCGGATATTCTGATGTCGATGGGCATCCTGCCGACGCGGACCTCCGACATCGAAGCCCATAAGGACAAGCTCGGTTCCGAGTTCCTGTCCGGCTATGTCAGCGTGCTTGCCGACGCCAAGCCCTTCCCTGTCGTCCCGGGCGGCCAGGAGTTCAGCGAATCGCTGCAGCAGACGCTCGAGGCGTTGCAGTATGGGCAGCTCTCGGCCAAGGATGCGCAGGCGAACGCGCAGGCCGATGCCGTCTCGATCCTGGAGCGTGCCGCCAAATAGCGAAGGCGCTGTTTCGAGAGCCCGACGCTTGGAAGCAGAGCGATGATCAAGACCTATCGTGCCTCGGCGGGCATCATGCTGGCACCCGCCGTGACACTGATCGGCGTTTTCATCCTGCTGCCGATGCTGCTCACCATCTGGCTGTCATTCCAGGACTGGTCGACGCAGACGCCTTTTTCCAATGCGAGCTTCATCGGCTTCGACAATTTTCGCGAAATATTCGGGCCGACCTCGGTCGGGCGGGATTTCAAGCGAGCGCTGCTCAACACCGCCATCTACACGGCATTGTCGGTGATGCTCATCCTGCCCCTTTCGGTAGTGTTCGGCTCGATCGTCCACCAGCGCGATGTCGCAGGCGGCACGGCGCTGCGGACTGTGTTGTTTTCGACCTACATGGTGCCGATGATCGCCGTGACGCTGGTCTGGTCGAAGCTCTATTCGCCGAGCGAGGGGCCGCTCAACCAGGTGCTCGGTCTCGCCGGCATCGGCCCGCAACTCTGGTTGTCCTCGCCAAGATCGGCGTTGATCTCGATCGTCGTCCTCAATGTCTGGCAGCAGATCGGCTATTTTACGGTGCTGGCCGTTGCCGGGCTGACCCAGATCCCGGGCAGTCTTTACGAGGCGGCGACGCTTGACGGCGCCAACCGGCGCGAACAGTTCCGCTTCATCACCTTGCCGCTATTGAGCCGCACGCTCTTGTTCAGCGCCGTCATTGCCATCATCAACGCCGTGCAGGTGTTCGAGCCGGTGGCGCTGATCACCCAAGGCGGGCCGGTCGGCTCGACCAACGTGCTGACCTACCATATCCGCCGAGTCGGCATCGAGCGGGCACAAGGCGGGCTGGGCTCGGCCATGGCAGTGATGCTGATGCTGGCGCTGATCGTCATTGTATGTGCGCTGTTTGCATTCGCCAACCGGAAGGATGACGAATGAGCGCGCCGGGCCGCTCAGCATCGAGCCAGTTGGCGCGCAAACGCCTGGCGGGCCGCAGAGCGCTGCTCGCCACGCTGATGCTGGTGGTTGCCGTGGCGTCCGCCTTCCCGCTGTTGTGGATGGTGCTCTCCAGCCTGAAAACGCCGGCCGAAACCATGCAGGTGCCGCCGGTGTGGATACCGCGCACGCCGAGCCTCGAAGCGTATGAGAAAGTGTCCGGCGTCATCAATGTCGGCCGCTCGATGTGGAATTCGCTCGTGATCGCCACGATCACCACCGCCGGCATTCTGGTCACCAGCATGATGGCTGGCTACGCCTTCGCCAAGCATCACTTTCCCGGCCGCTCACTGCTGTTTTCGGTGCTGATCGCCACCATGTTCCTGCCGCCGATCGTCACGCTGATCCCGCTTTACCGTCTCGTCGGATCAATCGGCCTGAACGCCAGCCTTGCCGGTATTATCGTGCCAAATCTCGCCAATGCGTTCGGCATTTTCCTGATGCGCCAGTTCATAGCCGGCGTGCCCGACGATCTGATCGACGCAGCGCGGATGGATGGGGCGTCGGAACTCCTGATCCTGTTCAAGATCGTCGCGCCGAGCGTGGCGCCGGCAATCGCGGCACTGGCGCTGTTTGCCTTCGTCTATCACTGGAATAGCTATCTCTGGCCGCTGACCGTTCTACAGGGCAATGCACACGAATATCCGATCGTCATCAGCCTTAGTCGCCTGCTCAGCTACAATCGAGGCGCTCTCAACACGGGACTGGTGATGGCTGGCGCGACGCTTGCCGTGCTTCCGCCACTGGTGCTCTTCGTCTTCCTGCAGCGCTTCTTTGTGGATTCGATCGTCGGCTCGGCGGTCAAGGGATAGCGTCGGCGGCACTGCCGGCATCCGTGTGGCTGTCATCGGGACGCGCTGGTGCGCTGAACGGAGCTAAGCAGATGACCGCGTTCTGAGAGCCATCAGTTCATCAGTAAACTGGCCGCGAATGCCTCCACCGTGTTAGCTGCAACTAGTGAATCTCACGCTTGGTACCCGCCCCAGGCCGTTTTCACAGCTGCCAGAAAAGCGGCGCGGCCCTGCTCGTTTGCAGACGTTCGGAAGGTCACGGGAAGGTAGTGATTGGACGCTGCGTTTAACCGGAGTCGGACCGTCTCGTCAGATCTGGCGAATATTTTCGTACCGCACCTTTTCGACGCAGTGCGTCCTGCTTGCCGAGCAGGCGGTAAGGGAGGCGCTGTTCCAGTGAGCAAGAATGTGATCCCCCACCCTTCGACGACTATCGCGGGAAGGACGTGCTGACCCAGCCGATGGTCGAGCTCTAACGTATCATCGCCGGCATCTACACCGATCTGGCGGCATCGCCCGATGCGGGCGGTGACCTGCCTCATCTCGGGAAGCTAGCCCCGATCGAGGAATTTGCGCCCCCGCGAGAAGCTCTCGCTCGAATAGTTGCTCGAACTCATGCGACGCGAGCTGGGTCAGAGCAGGACCGCGATCTTCAGCTGTTCGCTTCGCCCCGCCTGGCGATCATCGGCCGCTCGACAAGCCTGTCGAGGTGGACGACCCGCATGAGGACGCCGTCTATCGCTCGACCGAGCGCATGCCCCTGCCCGATCCGGCAGACTATCAAAAGCGCATCGATTTTCATTGAATCGCTCGGCGCTCGGCCAGCCTCCCCATCTGATGCGGCTAACCGGACCGGTCATGCCGCTGGTGGTGCCGGCCCAGATCAACCTCGGCGATCGTGACTTGTCGGTGCGCTGGGCGAATGACGGCGTCGAAACCGAACGCGACGTGCTCCCCCAACGCGGACCGCGCTCACCGGCGTAGCGTCAGCCGAAGCCACGCGATGCGTCGCTGCTGGAGGGCGGCTGGCTGCGGGCGTCGGACGACCGGTTCGCGCTGGTGCAGATGGATATCGACGGTGAGGCCTCAACCTGCCTGGAAGATGCCCTGATGGAGACTGCCATTGCCTCACGCTGCTCGGCATGCCGCAGCACCTGCCGACGTCACGCCGTACGCGACGTGCTCGTATGCGCCTGGCCTGTCGCGATGGCGACAAACCGGCGCTTGACCGCGGCAAACAACGCCGGTGGCAGCGGCCCGTAGTAGCCGCTCTCCGTCTCCAGCGGCCGGATGTCAGGCCCCGGCCAGGCGAACCGGTTACTTTCCGTCAAAACGATCCACGACCGCTCACCGTCAAGGCGCAAACGCAGCTTGACCGCAGCCGGAATCTCGATGGCATCATCGGGATCGGACGGCGGCGTATGAGTGATCGGCAGGACCCGGACGACCGGCGAGCCGTCCTCCTGCATGGCGACCAGCGCGAGCACGAGGCAGGGCCGGTCCTTGTCGCCTTCCTCGCGGCCTTCGCGGTGTTGCCAATGCCAGAGGTAGGAGTAACGGAAGACGTAGCCGACCTTGATTTCAGCCGGTAGCATTTTTGCCGTCAGGCCTTTTGCCCCGTGGGGTTTCGACCCGAGGGTTTTGACCCAGAGAGCTCGTCGTTGAGATGGTCGAGATCCGGCTCCATTTCAGAGGCTTCGACCGCGGCGATCTCGTCCGAGCCGAGCTCCGCTGTCAGATCGACCCGCCGGTCGCGCTTCGACAGCCGGACAAAATCCTCATAGGCCAGCAGCACCGTGCGCGGGCGACCGTTCTTGGTGATGATTACCGGGTCGCGGACCGCGGCATCCTGATAGGCGCCAAAATTTTTCGAGACGGCGGCGGCAGTGACGGTGGTGCTCATCGGCGAGACTCCTTTATTCCGGAATATACGGGCTTTCCGGGCTTTCCGCAAATGTCGGGCAACATCTTCGAACTGATGCAGCCAGTCACCGCCTGATTATCGGCCAAGGAGTTAGTGTCAAAGGCGTCCTTTCCTGCGCCATGTCTAACGCAGTGGGTAGGCGCCCACACAGCCCAGCTCAGACGCACGGACTAACTTCAGACGCGCATGGCCAAGGAACCGGTGGCGAGGGCAGCTTTGTCCGGAGAGCGGCTGTTCCGCGCGAGGGCGTCGGCTTCGTTGATCTGGTTAGGGTTCTTTCTTCAGCAGGTCCTTTACAACATCGAGAAAAGCCCGCAGGGCGGGCGGCACGGCTCGATGTCCGGGGTAGTAGACCGCAACTTCTTCCGGTGCTGGCCTCCACGCGGTCAGGACCTTGCGCAGCCGGCCATCGGACAACGCCGCTTCGGCGGCCCAATCCGCCACATAGGCGATGCCCAGACCCTCTATTGCGGCTTCGACCATCAGTTCCTCGTCATCAAGGACGATGGGGCCGTTTGCCCCGATCACCAGTTCCTGGCCTGCGCGTTCGAACTCCCATCTATAGAGCTTGCCGCTGGGCATACGGTGGCCGATGCAATGGTGGCGTTGCAATTCCTCGGGCGTTCCCGGCGCCCCGAAGCGATCGAGATAGGCGGGCGACGCGATACAGATGAACGTCAACGCGCGTGCAAACGGCACGGCGGTCATGTCTTTGGGAATTGATGTGATGAGGCGCACGCCGGCATCGAACCCGCTGGACACGATATCGATGAGCCGTCCCTCCACGACGATGTCCACGGTCACGTTCGGATGGCGCTCCGCCATCCGCGGAAGAACCGCGCGAACGAGAAGCCCGGCCACCAATCGCGGTGCGTTGAGGCGGACCGTTCCTGCGACATTGCCCCGGAACCCCGCGACGCTGTCGAGCGCCTCGTCCAGCGAGGCGAGCGCCGGCTGAAGACGGTCGAGCAACCGGAACCCGGCTTCTGTCGGCGAGACGCTGCGTGTGGTGCGGTTCAGAAGTCGCACGCCCATGCGTTCCTCGAGCGCACGCATCGCATGGCTCAATGTGGAAGGTGCCGTGCCGATCTCGTCCGCTGCGCGGCGGAAGCTGCGGTGTGTGGCAACGGCGACGAAGGCGGTGAGATCGTTGAGCGACGGGCGGGGCATTGATGGGGATTTTGCATTATCCCATGCCGATTTCAACGGCTAATGCGCGCAATGCGATTGCCCTATCTCCTGCTGGGATCAATTGGAGAAATGAGAAATGGAAAAGACCTGGCTCATAACGGGTGTGTCTTCCGGTCTAGGCCGGCTGCTGGCGGAGAAGACCCTGATCAGGGGAGACCGCGCCGTCGGTGCCAGCCGCAGCGAGGACGCACTTCCCGACCTGCGTGCAAGTTACCCCGAACGGCTCCGCATCGTCGCAATGGACCTCAAGGACCAGAGCTCGGTCCGCGCCGCGGTCGACCGGGCCTTCGCGGCATCCGCTCGGATCGACATCGTCGTCAGCAATGCTGGCTATGGCCTGCTCGGCGCGGCTGAAGAGGCTGGCGATGTGCAGGTTCGGGACATCATCGACACCAATCTCATCGGCTCGATCACGCTCATCCAGGCGGCGTTGCCGCATCTGCGCAGCCAGGGTGGTGGTCGGATTCTACAGGTATCGAGCGAGGGAGGCCAGATCGCCTATCCGGCTTTCAGCCTCTATCACGCGACCAAGTGGGGTATCGAGGGGTTCGTCGAGTCCGTGGCGCAGGAGGCTGCTCCCTTCGGCATCGAATTCAGCCTTGTGGAACCCGGGCCGGCGCGGACCGGGTTCGGCGGCAATCTCGCGCGGACCAAGCCGCTCGCGGCCTATGAGGGAACACCCGCCGGTCAGATCCGCGAGGCGCTGGGTGTCTCATGGGTGATCAAGGGCGACCCCGACCGCATGACGGACGCAATGATCAGGCTTGCCGATCAGGATGGTCCGCTCCCGAAACGGCTGGTGCTCGGTGCCGAGGCCTATGCCGGCATCCGCAAGGCACTCGGCGGACGCATCGAGGAGCTCGACCGGCAGAATGACATCGCGGTTGCGGCGGATTTCACAGACGAGGAGTTGGCGCGGCTGTGACCCCCGGCTCCGGCCCGCTGCTCGTGCCCACCTCTTATCAAGACAGAAAGGAACATGAGATGCCTACACGTGACGCCGTCTACCCGGCCAACCGGCACGCGTTATACGATATCCACCGCTATTCCGCAGCCATTCGGTCCGGCGATCTTCTCTTCGTGTCGGGTCAGGTCGGGAGCCGTGAGGACGGCTCGCCTGAGCCCGTATTCGAGGATCAGGTTCGACGGGCCTTCGCCAATCTGCGCGCGGTCTTGGCGGCCGCCGGGTGCAGCTTCGACGACCTCGTCGACGTCACAACGTTCCACACCAACCCGGACGAACAGATCGAGACAGTTCTGGCCGTCCGAGCGGAAGAAATCGGTGCACCTCCCTACCCGAACTGGACCGCAGTGGGCGTCAATTGGCTTGCGGGCTTCGATTTCGAGATCAAGGTCATCGCCCGCATCTCTTCGACGACGAGCAGCCAGCCGGCGGACAAGCGCTGATCGCTCGCCCTGCAGTTCTGTATTGGCTATTTGGGGCCGAAGGCAGCCTGTCAGCTTCTGTGTCCGGAGCGGAGATAGCTGACCTCCACCTGCGAGAACCGAGGTCGTGAACTGACCAAACAGATTAGGTTCGTTTGGTCAGCGTACCGCAAGGGAATCTCGCAGCCTGTTGTGTATCTTGGCTTTCTAAAGTTCGAGAGAGGTGCTGAAGGTCGAGAACTCTTCATCTGTGATCGGGACCACGTGCTGCGGCTCGGGATAAGCGCCCGTCTGCACGTCGGTTATGAGCTCGCGATAGGCGGCAATACGCTCGCGTTGCAGCCGCTCATATTCGGCGGCGAAGTTGCGGTAGGTCTTGGCGTGGCGCAGCCTGTGGCCAGCGATGTGGCCAAGCATGTCCTCGCTGAACAAATACTGCGCGTCGGCATTTGGGCCGGCGCTCATGCCGAGCATGATCATCGGTGTATTCCAGGTGATCAGTTCGGCGACCGGTCGGAGACCACCTCCAGCTCGGCGCCAAAGCAGCCTATGCCTCCACCTTCGCGTATGAGCTCCGAAATTCGTTCGGAGGCACCACTTTCAGATCTCTCCAACTCGAGGACCGGGATGTCGGAGGCAAGCACGCGCCGGAAGCGATGGGAGAACCCGTAACGGCGAATGTTGTCTTCAATCAGTGGCGCGGAAGCGACAGAGTGGCCACGACACAGAAGCTGTGAGCGACAAGGCTGACGGATGAAGCGAAGCCTTGCCTATACCGATGACGGGCTTGGTAGCGATGGCCCTTGCCGCGTCGAGACCCGTATCGTCTAAGCAGGCAATGATATGGCGTCGACATTGTCCATTTCCGCCGCGACCACCTGCTTGAGCAGGCCCGGTACGGAGAGTGCACCGTCAAATGGCCCTTCGATCGCTTCAGGTCCAGCCGTTGGCATGCATGCCCACTATCTCGTCCCTGGGCCTGCCACCGCCATGGCGGCTGCGACGATCCCCCTGGTCATCGAAGCGGTCGTGTTGGGATTGATGATGGCAACTTCGCATTCGGGGCATCCTGGCTTGGTTCCGCTCAGTCACAAGGATGCCAGCGCGCTGGACATCCGCTCCAGCCCTCGGCGTAGCAGAGGACGCGGGCAGCCGACATTCAGGCGGATGAAACCTTCGCCGCCAGGCCCATAGACGCGGCCGTCATACAGATTGACCCCGGCCTGATCGACAAAGAACTTCTGAATTCCACCCACTCTACGATCGAGCGCGCACGCGTCCAACCACACCAGAAACGATGCGTCGGGCCGCATGGGCGTAATGCCTGGAAGGTATTCGCCGGCGAAGTCACAAACCAGATCAATGTTGCTGGCGATGTAGGGTGTGAGTTGATCGAGCCAGGGCGCGCCGGTGCTGTAGGCAACCTCCAGGGCCAGGCGGCCGAAAAAGTTTGCATTCACCATGAATGAGGCCTGCATCGCGGCAAGAAGCTGCTCGCGGCGCTTTTTGCTCGCCACCGCAATGGTTGCCGAAGGCACCCCGGCGAGGTTGAAAGTCTTCGTCGGAGCGGTGCAGATGAACGACTTCTCCGCGGCATCGTCCGAGATGGAGGAGAAGACGATGTGCGGGCGGTCCGACAACCTTATGTCGCAGTGAATGTCGTCGGATATGACCAAAATCCCATGGCGCTCACAAATGTCGTTCAGCGCTGTCAATTCTTCGAGTGTCCAGGCCATTCCGGCAGGATTGTGAGGATTGCACAGCAGGAACACCTTGGCGCCGCCGGCCGCCAGTTTCTCGAAGTCTTCCAGATCGAGTTCATACCTGTTGTTTTGCAGCCTCAGCCGGTTCGTGAGCAGAATCCGCCCATTTCCCTGAACCACTTCGAAATAGGGCGAGTACACGGGTGACTGAACGATGACGCCGTCACCAGGCTTCGTGAAGGTTCGCAGTATCGCAGCGACCGACGGCATGATCGCCGGCGCGGGGAGCAGGGTCTCCAGCATCGGCGACCAGTTGTGCCGGCGTGTGAACCACGATTGCACGATCTCATAGTGGCGCGGATCGCGGCGTGTGTAGCCGTAAATGCCATGGTCCGCGGCCTCGCGCAGCCGCGCGATGACGGTTTCCGGAGCACGGAAATCCATATCTGCCGTCCATAGGGACAGCAGGTCCTGGCCCTCGACCTGCGGAGAGAACTCGTCCCACTGGTTGGCCCATTTGACGGATCCGAATTGCTGGCGGTCGTGGATTTGGTCGAAATCTATCCCCGGGATATCCCGTTGCCCAAGCGCCGATGCGGGCGTGTCTGCACAAGCCATTTGATAATCACCTGAAAAAATCTGTTGCCACGGATACGGCCGCTTTGCCTCCGCGGACGTCTCTATTTGTGGATCTGCGCCAGAAACTGCCGCGCCCTCTCTGATCGTGAGTTGGTGAAGAACTGATGGGGCGTGTCGGTCTCGACGATCTCCCCGCGGTCCATGAACACCACGCGATCGGCCACCTCCCGCGCAAAGCCCATCTCATGCGTCACGCACAGCACCGTCATGCCTTCGTCAGCAAGCGACACCATCGTATCGAGCACCTCCTTGACCATCTCGGGGTCGAGGGCAGAGGTCGGCTCATCGAAGAGCATGATTTTGGGATTCACGCAGAGGGCCCGAGCAATTGCAGCACGTTGCTGCTGGCCACCCGACAGCTGACCCGGGTAGCTGTCCGCCTTTTCCTCAATTCTGACGCGCTCCAGATAATGGCGCGCCAATTCCTCAGCTGCCGTCCGCGGCATCTTCCTCACCCAAACAGGCGCAAGCGTGCAATTCTCAAGCACCGTGAGGGGGGAAACAGATTGAAGTGCTGGAAAACCATCCCGACATTGCTGCGGACTTCATCGATCTTGCGCAGATCCCCGGTTACCGCTTTGCCGTCGACGATGATCTCGCCCGACTGATGCTCCTCGAGATGGTTGACGCACCGGATCGTCGTCGATTTGCCCGACCCCGAGGGGCCGCAGATCACAATGCGCTGCCCCTGTGGCACCGACAGGTTGATGTTCCTGAGCGCATGGTATGAACCGAACCATTTGTTGACGTCACGCAGTTCAATGGCCATCGCCTTGTTGAAGGGCTGTCCCTTCGTCGATGCGTACATTGCTTGTGGCATCATCGTCGCGTCCTAAGATTTGTGGCCGCGCGCCAATTGGCGCTCCATCGATTGCGAGTAACGGGACATGCCGAAGCAAAAGCCCCAGTAGACCAGTCCCGCAAAGAGGTAGCCGGTTGATGAGATCGTCGGGCCTGCCCAGTTCGGATCGACGCGCGCCGTTTCGATGGCTTTCAGGAAATCCGCGATGCCGACGATGGCGACCAGAGTCGTGTCTTTGAACAGACCGATGAAGGTGGAGACGATGCTCGGTATGACGATCGTCAACGCCTGGGGGAGGACGATCAGGCGCATTATGTCGAAGTAGCTGATCCCAAGCGCCTTCGCCGCCTCGTATTGGCCCTTCGGGATCGCCTGAAGGCCGGCCCTCACAACTTCGGCCATATAGGCGGACGAGAACAGCGCTATCGCCATGAGCGGGCGCAGGAGACGATCAGGCGTCAGATAGTCCGGGACGAAGAGCGGCATCATGAAGTTCGCCATGAACAATACCGTGATAAACGGCACCCCCCGGACGACTTCGATGAATGTGACGCAAACCGCCTTGACGAAAGGGAGTTCGGACCTGCGTCCAAGCGCCAGGATAACCCCGATCGGAAGCGAGAAGACGATGCCCACAATCGACATCAGCAGCGTGATCAGGAGACCGCCCCAGAGCGTCGTATCGATGACAGACAAATGGAGCCAGGCGACCCCGCGCACGAGAACGAACGCGGCAACGGGGTAGACAAGGAAGAATAGCAACGCCGCCACTTTGCGCCGCGGAGCCTTCGTCCACAGGAGCCAAACGATGAGGATGGCGCCGATAGCCTGTGCGAGATCAACGCGCCACCGCTCGGAAGCCGGGTACGCGCCGTATCGCAGGTAGTCGAACTTCTCGGCAATGAAAGGCCAGCAAGCTCCTTGGCTGTTCGTGCGGCAAGCCTCGCGACCGCCGCTCCAGACCGCGTCGAAGATCGCAAAGCTCAGAAAGTGACGCAGCAGCCACACGGCGAAGAGGAGAAAGCATATTGTCAGCGCGCCTGAAGACGGCGTCGAAAACAGATTCTTTTTCATCCAGGTCACTGGACCCGGCCAAACGTCAGCGGGGGGCGCCATCGCTGGTATGGGCGCGCTGCTGACAACTGGCGAATGCATGGACTGATCGCTCATGCGTCACCTCTCGACGATCGCAAAATGTCGGTTACACGCGTTCATGGCCAACGACGTGGCAAGGGAGATAACGAGATAGACGGACAAGGTGATCGCCATGACCTGGACGGCGGCGCCGGTCTGGTTGAGTACCGTCCCGGCAAAGATCTGAACGAGGTCGGGATAGCCGATGAACACCGCAAGCGACGAGTTCTTGATTAGATTGAGATACTGGCTTGTCAAAGGCGGGATGATAATACGCAGCGCCTGCGGAACAACGACAAGGCGAAGCGTCTTGCCCGGCGCCAGCCCCAGCGCATACGCAGCCTCGCTCTGGCCCTTTGGCACTGCCTGGATTCCACTCCGGACGATCTCGGCGATGTAAGATGCGGTATAGACCGATAGACCGATCAGGAGAGCGGCAAACTCTGGATAGAGCTGATGCCCGCCTTGAAAATTGAAACCCCGCAGCTGCGGCGCGACAAACGAGACCGGCTCGCCAGCCGCCAGGAACACGATCAGCGGAAATCCTATCAAGGTCGCCAAACTGACCAAAAGCACCGGCAACTGCTTGCCAGTTCGTTTCTGGACACTCTTGGCGCGGAACCAGAATGCAATGCAGCAGAAAACGGCCGCTACCAATGCCAGGCCCACAAGCCCCGCCCCCGGATGCCACTGGATCTCCGGAATGATAAGGCCGCGATTGTTGAGGTAGATGCGGCCGGGGATGGCGATGGACGCCTTCGGGGAAGGCAACGGCTTGAGGACGGCATTGTACCAGAACAGCAACTGCAGCAACAACGGGACGTTGCGCACAAGCTCGACATAGGCGGTCGCCACCTTCGAAACGATCCAGTTCGGTGACAGGCGGGCAACGCCGATGGCGAAGCCAAGCAAGGTGGCCAGCAAGATTGCGAGGAAGCTGACGTAGAGGGTATTGACCACTCCCACCCAGAACGCCTGACCGTAGGTGGATAGTGCATCATACGGTATCAGGGTTTGATTGATGTCGAAGCCGGCAGCCTCACCCCAAAAATCGAATGAGAGCGGAATCCCCCGGACCCGCATATTCGATGCGGTCTGCATGCCGATGCCCAGGGCCAAAGCCAACAGGCAACCTGCGAGCAAGAGCTGGTAGAAAACGCCGCGCACTTTCGTATCGTGCAGCGATAGGCTCCTGCGCGAGGGCGCTGGAAGCGACAAATCGGACATGGCCTGTTCCTATCGGGATCTGTGCGAGGCGCTGGCGGTAACGCGCCAGCGCCTTGCAACCATGCTTTGCCTAGCGAATCGGCGGAGCGTACTGAACGCCGCCTTTGTTCCAGAGCGCGTTCATGCCGCGCTCCATTTTCAGCGGGGAGTCCTTGCCGACATTGCGATCAAACACTTCGCCGTAGTTACCGACCTGTTTGATCACCTCGACCGGCCAGTCGTCGCCGAGCCCGATGTCCTTGCCGATGCTGCCTTCCACGCCAAGCAGACGGCGGATGCTGGGATTGTCCGACGACTTCATCGCATCAACGTTTTTGGAGGTGACCCCGTATTCTTCGGAGGCCACCATGACGTAAAGCGTCCACTTAGCCACATTGAACCACTGGTCGTCTCCCTGCCGCACTGCCGGGCCAAGCGGCTCCTTGGAGATCAGTTCGGGAAGAACGATGCTGTCGTCCGGCTTGGCCATGCGAAGCCGCGATGCGTTCAAGGTGGAGGTGTCCGCCGACAGGACGTCGCAACGCCCCTCCTCGTAAGCCTTCACGACAGCTTCCTCGTCGGCGAAACCAACCGTGGTGTACTTGATCGACTGCGAGCGAAAATAGTCGGCAAGGTTCAACTCGGTCGTGGTGCCCTGGGTGACGCAAATCGATGCGCCCTCGAGCCCCTTGGCTGATGTGATGTTGTCCGCCTTGCGCACCATAAATCCCTGACCGTCATAGAAGTACGTCCCCGCAAACAGGATGCCGAGCGACGTATCGCGCGACGATGTCCATGTTGCGTTGTGTGCAAGAATGTCGATCTCCCCCGACTGCAAGGCGGTGAAGCGATCTTTTGGCGTCAATGGGATGAACTTAACCTTTTGCGCATCCCCGAGCACGGCAGCGGCCACGGCGCGACAATAGTCGACCACAAATCCGGTCCATTTGCCTTCATTATCGGGAAGGCTGAAGCCAGCCGTGGCCGAATTTGTGCCACACGTCAGCACGCCATTTTTCTTGACATTGTCGAGGGTTGCGGACCACGCCGAGGAGGCGGTGCACGCGATAGCGAGGGCAAGAAAGCCCTTGAACATCGATCTCATTTCGGTATTCCCCTGTTTTTGTTGAAGGGAATGTGGCCTCAAGTATGACTATTCGTCAAATTGACTGTTCTCATTGCGAAAATGAGCGTTATTCATAATTGAGGAGGCACTCGCTCTCGGGTGAAAGGGAGCTTGGGTGCTGATCGGGCTAGTTTGCTTGGGGCGGGCTAATCGAATGAGCGACGGCGCGCGCGACCTATGGTGCAGCCAACCCCGGTGCTCCGACAGTTGACCCTTGGTCTCTCTCGGTCCGCGACTCGTTGTAGATGCTCATGATTATTTCCCGGAGCCATTTGGTACCCGGGTCATTCGCCATCTGGCGGTGAACAATGAGCCAGGCATTCACATTCGATACGGGAAGGGGCGGCGGGACCAACGTCACCTCACTCCTCTCGTCCAGCATTTGCAGGATTGCATCGCCGCAATGAGTAATCAGTTCAGTGCCGCGAAGCGCCCAGGGCAGCACCAGATAATTCGAGATGGTCGCAACGACATTGCGCCGGAGACCATGCTGCTTGAGGGCGGCATCCGCGAGGCCTTCTGCCAGACCATCTGCGGAAATCTGCAGGTGAGAACTGGCCAAATATGTTTCCAGTGTCATTGCGTTCCTGGCGATCTTGCTTCCACTCCACACCGCGCAAAACAATCGATCCTGGCCAAGCTCCACCTTCAAGAGACCTGGGTCGTCGCGTATTGCCGCTCCCGTCAGTGCACAGTCGACTTGTCTCAAATAGACCGATGAACCGATTTCGGGTCCGTTTGCGGGAATGACGTTCAGCGTCGCGCCAGGCGCTTGCCTCGAAAATTCTCGAATGAGCCCTGGGATGAATATCATGGCGTGATAGTCAGTGAGTCCCACGCGAAAGTTGCGTCGCGTCGTTGCTGGATTGAAGATCTGATGCCGGTCGATCGACGCGCGGATCGTAGCCAGCGCAGCAGAAATATCTGACAGCAACTCCACTGCCCGAGGGGTTGGTCGCATTTCGCCCCCGTCTCTCGTGAACAATTCATCCTGCAACAGGTAGCGAAGCTTCGATAGGGAATGACTTACAGCTGATTGTGTTCTTCCCAATTCGGCAGCTGCGCGCGTTACGCTCCTTTCACGCATCATCACGTCGAACACTCTCAGCAAATTGAGATCGATATCATCGAAACTCATTAGACCTTCCCCGTTTTCATCATGCCTCGCCCGCATGCTAACATCGCTTCCAACGCGCGAACGATGCCATGGCGAACAAATGCGACCCTTCGACCTGCAGGGTCAACGTTCCCTATTGGGAAATCAATACGTTAGCGGAGGGTTCGCCAACCCATTTCTTCGCATTCTCTCGTATGGTCTGGCGAACCTAAGGACCAGGGACGTCTACGACTCGCTGCCCCTTAGGCTGAGGCCAGACTGACCTGTTGGCGCTTCGGCTGCCGTGCCGAAACCAGGGTGGCGAACTGGTCCACCGCCTGCCCGGCCCGCGCCAGAACCTGCGGGTCCGTGAGCTTCCCGTCGGAAAAGTCGCTGTCACTGCCATAGACGGCGCTTGGCACCGTCAGGGCGGAGTAAAAGCCGAACAGGTGGCGAAGCTGATGCTCGACCACCAGAGCGTGGCGTTGACCGCCGCCTGTTGCGCCGATCAGGACCGGCCGGTCGACGAGCGCCAGCGGATCGATGAGATCGAACAGATGTTTGAAGAGGCCCGCATAGGAGCCGTTGTAGACCGGCGTCGTGACGATCAGCGCGTCAGCCTGCTCGACAGCCCCCAAGACACTCAGCGCCTCCGGCGTCAATTCCTGCCGCGTGAATGCTGCACCCAAACCGCGGCCGGCGTCGACCAGATCGAGGAAATTCACCGTGACGGATAATCTTTCGCGCAGCGCCTCCCCCAGATGATGCGCCAGCGTTCGTGATTTCGACGGCCTGTGGGTGTTGCCTGAAAGCACGACGATGTTCTGCCGCAGCAGCTCAGCTAGAAAAGAGCGGCGTCGAAACTCAGGCGGCACAAGTGCATTCGGCGCCCGACCAACGGCGCAGCTTTCCCCAAGAACCGGCTCAATCAAGCCCGAGCTTCTTCCTGAGATCGGCATTTTCCTTGCGGAGCCGGTCGGCGAGGAGCTTCTTCAGCCGGGCATTCTCCTCTTCAAGCCTCAGCAGATCCTTGAGCTCGTCGCTATGTGGCGCCGCCTGCCCGGCAGCCTTCTTCCAGTGATAGTAGGTCTGTTCCGATATTCCTGCTTTCTTGACAGCGGCCTTGGTGCTCTCCCCCCGGCTTGTCTGCTTCTCGACCTCTCCGAGCTTTTGGGCACGCTCTTCTGCAGAGTATATTTTCCGCGCTTTCCGGACTGTGGCGGAAGCGACCGCTTCTGCTGAAGGCAGCGGCTTGCCCGACTTGGCCGCTCTGGTCCGCACGGCACGCGTCTGCTGCCCGGTTGCTTTCTTCGGCTTCGACGCCGTTTTCTTGGTGCCAGATGTCTGTTCTTTCACCGGCACTTCGGTCGGCGCGGACGATTCGGTTTCCTTGAGATCGGCCATGAGATACTCCACAGCGACGCCAAATATCTATGCTCCAGCACGCAACATCAAGGGCTTACGGGGCTTAGTCAATACGGGCAGAAACCCCTGCTCCCCTGCGCGGTAGCGCAGTGCCTCAAGAAGCAGAGGCTGCAGCCTGGTGCATATCTGTCGTCATCGCCATCGTTGCAGTCGTTCCTGGGCGTCTTCTGGCGCCACCCCTATGGCAGGGCCAGTACCGGAGGCCGCGCTGAGAGACGGTGAACTCCGGGAACCAAAATCGCGGCCACCATCTGCTGCAGGGAGGTTCGGCGTTTTGAGGACCTAGGCAAGCGCAAATGCAAGGACCAGGAAGCCCATCGCTCCGAACCCCAGCGTGTTAACGACCACCGCCCATGTGCTGCGACGCCGCTGTACAATGCAGGGCAGTAGCGACGTGATTGGCACAAGGGCGGCCGCGAGCGGGCGAACTTCCCCCGCGGTCGAAAGTTCGCGTTCCCGAATGATGTGAGGGGGCGGCTCGAACGACCGGATGACGTTGCCCATGTGGCGACAAGTTGACTACTCGCTCACTTCGCTGAAGGACTCCCATCCGATAATAACAGAGTTGCGATCGGTCAAAGAAGGCCCAGCAGAGCCATATCGTAGGGACCCGTCGCTGAGACTGGGGGCAGCTTTTGATCCGTTCGCCGATGTGTCGAAGTCGCGTCTTACTCCCGGTACGCGAATTCGATGAGGACAGTGAATGGACGGGAGCGCTTCGCTCTGGTCTCTCCAGATAACCCGTCGTTCCCATCTGATTTCGATCAAGCGTCGGAAACGAATCATCACCAATTCCTGCCCCCCGGGGATCGCGTTGTTTCGAGCCACTCGCACAAGATGACCTGAAGTAGGTCTGATCCGCCGACTCTCATTTCAGCAGCAATGGACTTCAGAGCCGTCATGAGTTGCCGGTTCCAGCGGCACGCCTGTCATATTTCTGAGCATCAATGCAGCGCGACGCAGAATGATCTGCAGATCCGCGCGCGAAATGTCTGCGATGCGATCGGCCGCGCTTTCAAGCTCTTCGGCAATGATTGGCGTGTCATTGCATTGGTCCGCATGCCTGAGGCTGGGTCTTAGGCCTTCACCCGCTTGGCTGCTACCTTCTTGCCCGGGGGCTTCTTGGCGGGCATTTTTGCGCCCGCCTTGCGACCAAGTCCGATCGACTTCGCCAGCTCCGATCGCTGTGCTGCGTAGCTTGGTGCCACCATAGGATAGTCCCGCGCCAACCCCCACTTGGCTCGATACTCGTCAGGCGTCATGCCAAGCAAGCCCAAGTGCCGTTTCATCGACTTGAACTTGCGCCCGTTTTCCAACGAAATGATGTGGTCGGGAAACACAGATTTTTTGGGATTGACCGCCGGGTTCTGTGTTGGCTGCTGAACTTCAGCTGGCTTGACTAAGCTAACGAGAGCGGAGTTTACCGAAGAAATCAGATCGGGCAGGCTTGCTACGGGCACTGCGTTATTTTGGACAAACGCCGCGACAATATCCGCGGTCAATTCCATCAATTCCGCGTTCTGGCGATTCTTCTCTTCGGTCATTCATCAACTCCTATTGCAAGTCCGCTTTCGTATGGGGGAAACTCGGATCGCGCAAGAAGCAGGTCCACAGAACGAAATGCTCGGGATCATCGACCGGCCGCCAGGGCTGCCCGACCTATACGAAGCTCCCCGGGGACAAAGGCTGCCTCCCTAAATGGCGTGAGTACGAGAAGACGATCCCGCGGGAAGCAGAGTCCGCCTTCAAAGAACTCTGCAACAAGAACCATGGCGGCCTATACGAATTGCGGGATACCTGACAATGAGCACCTTGATTGCTCCTGCCATTATCAAAGAGCCATGATGAAGCCTCGGAGCGGAACAATGCCCAGACGTGGTGGGCCTTTCGCTTCGTCGCAGTTCTGCACCAGCTTTGGTGGGGTGACACCCATGCCCTTCCCTCGAGTCGCGCGCTCCGCGGGCCACCTGCTAATTGCTCTCTGTCTTCTTGCGCGCCGTTCCTGGCGCCGAGCGCCTTTCGTTCTGTCACATATCCCCTGGCTTGAGAGCGCGCGCGATCTCTAGGTAGCCGGCCAACCTCGACGACATAAGGCTCGAATATGGCTCCCATGTCATGGGAGTGAACGCCTTCCGGCGTCCGCGCCCAAGCAGCTGCTTGCGGCGGTAACCGAGGCGCCGGTTACCGCATCGTGTCGTCGGTAAAAAGCGACGTTGCGCTCTCTGCTTTCACATCCGGGTATGCCGAAAAGTCCGTCGGTCAAAAGTCGACCAGCGGCGTGTCCACGATCTGGTGCTCGAATAGCAACCAGAACGACGATCCCCGGGATTCGGAGTACCAATGCTCAAAAATCGCAAGGGCCTCGCCGATATTGGTGGCGGGTTCGTCCTCGGGCAGCTTCGCAGCCTGGAACAACGCAAGCGCAACGGGGCCAAAATGCGTGATCGCTTCCGTGCGCGCCTCGCTGTCCGCATTCCAGCCGAGCCGCAAGCGCAGGACGGCCAAAGCGCTGGCCACGGCGATCTCCTCACTTTCGGCTGAGGCCACGGCGTCCGAGATCGCCTGCATGAGATTGAGCCGCCTGAAGGCGAAAGCGCGCTCCTGTTCCAGAACCGCGATCTGATTGGCCGCTTGTCGCCTGAAGCTTGCCTCGGTTGTCCTGGCGGTCTCAGCCGTCGTTTTCAGGTCATTCAGAAAGGAAGCCGTCGGGTTCATCTTGGCTCACTAGGATGGCGGAAGAGAGTGGGAGTCGAACCCACCAGAGACCGACTCGCGGCCCCTCCCGGATTTGAAGTCCGGACGCCCCACCGGGGACGATGCTCCTCCAGAAATTTGCGCCATCGGCGGCTCACCCTCGCCTGTCAGGCGGAACAGGTCCAGCCTGCGCCTGTTCAGACGGCGCAAGTCTCCCCGCCGCAGCGTCACGCCGTGCCGATCGAGAAATTCGAGGATATGGATGGCGACCTTGCGTCCGCTACCCACGCGATCGCGAAATTGAGCAGCGGTGAACTCGTCTGTGGGCATCGACGCAGCGAGGTCGCGCGCGATCTCCACGATCTGCGCCAACGCCTGGCGCTGGAAGAAGTGGTCATGAGCGACCTCATGGACCTTCCCCATGCGGCCGGCAAGCTTCAGAAGCCGCCGGATTTCTGTCTCCGGCGCGGCCAGCACCTCGGCAATATCCCACACTCTCGGCGGATGGAATCGTTCGGGTCCGCCGATGAGAGGCTGGATCTGCAGCCAGAGAGTTTCATCCTTCGCCGTCAGGTGCGCCTCATGACCGGGCAGCCGCACCCAGGCGCCATCCAAGGCAACTTCTCCAGCGTGCGAAAGGCTCCGCAGAACTGCTATGAAAGAGGGGGCCGCCAGAAGTGGATCAAGCCCAATACGCAATCTCTCCATTCCTACGCCCGGCAAATCCGGATTGTCGGCATGGAAGGTCTCCAGGGTCGCGGCCAAGTCGCGCTTGAATCGCAACCAGCGCTCTGGCGACAGCACGAGAAGCATTTCTCCGACGGCAAAACGGACAAGCCCGAGTTGATCGATCAGGCCTTCCGTCTCGCAGTCACTAAGCGCCCTGTCGCGCGCAAAAGCCTTCAGGTCGAAATAGTGGGGCGGCGCATCAAGGAGTGCGGCGGCGGCCAGTTCGGGCGCCAATAGCGCATGGGCATCGAGTTGGACCAGCCGTTCCGGCGCGCGGCGTTTGCGGCTGGGCGCCCGCAGATCGAGAAAATGTCCGCCGCCGATGGTTCGCTGCGCGGAGGTGTCGCGCACCACGTAAACGTCGCCGGCAGCGGCCGCGATCGGACTGTCCAGCACCAATTGAACATTGGCCGTGCCGCCAGGCCCGATCGGTTCGTCTCCGAGGAGTACAATGCGTGCCCCCACCTCCGTCGCGGCATGGTGGAGCCGCACCGGAAACCATTGGCCGATCGGCTTGCGTTCACCCGGCAGAACGCGAAGGCTTGCATCGATCCGGTCCGACGGCGCGTGAAGCTTCGGATCGACAATTACGTCGCCGCGCCGGATCGCCTCCTTGAAAACCCTTTCGCCGGTCAGATTGAGCGCGCAACGGTCTCCCGCCCGACCACGTTCAGTCGGCCGGTTCTGGGCGTGGATCGATCGGACCCGCGCAAGCAATCCCGACGGGCTTACGACCACGTTGTCCCCAGTACCGAGAGAACCCGAAAGCACGGTGCCCGTCACGACAGTGCCCACGCCGCGCAGCGTGAACGAGCGGTCCACCGCTAATCGAAAACGGCCCGAAACTGCACGCCGGGCAAGATGAGACGCCTCCTCGAACAAGAGATACCTGAGTTCATCGATACCTTCGCCTGTAACGACCGAGACGGGAATCAGGGGGGCCTCGGCAAGCATCGTCCCGGCAATTACTGCGCGGATCTCGCTCGCCACCGCGGTGCGGCGCTCGGGACCGGCCAGATCGCATTTGGTGAGCAGGACGGCGCCGCGCTTGACACCGAGCAGGTCGACGATGGCGAGATGCTCCCGGGTTTGCGGCATGACGCCGTCGTCGGCGGCCACCACGAGCAACACGAAGTCGATGCCGCTGGCGCCGGCGAGCATCGTGTGTACGAAACGCTCGTGCCCGGGAACATCGACGAAACCGATGCTATCCCCACCCGGCACCGGCAAATAGGCGAAGCCGAGATCGATGGTCATGCCGCGTGTCTTTTCCTCCTGCAAACGATCGGTGTTTATACCGGTCAGCGCATGCACCAGCGCAGTTTTGCCATGATCGACATGTCCCGCCGTGCCGACGATCATGATGCGGTCTCCGGCCACGGCGCGGCGGCGCGACGCTCGGCCTCGGCGGCATCGCCCGCGCTCAATTCGGCCCGCACCGCAGCCAGATAGCGGCGGGCAAGGGCGCTGCCGCCTGCCTCGGCACGCAGGAGCCAAACCAGCGCCTCGACCGCGTCAGCCGGCACGCCCGCACCAAGATGGCAGGCGGCGCCGAGCATTGCCTGCCCTTCGGCGTCTCCTCGCATGGCAGCACGGCGCCACCAGCGGACAGCCTCGTCCGGATCGCGCGGCACGCCGAGCGCATTGTGATAAAGCATGCCGATCCGGGTCATCGCGGATGCGATGCCCTGATCGGCCGCGGCAAGCGCCCAGCGTCGCGCCTCGCCGGCATCGGGAGCCATCACGTCGCCCTCCAGCAGCATCCAGCTCAGCATATCCTGCGCCGGCCCGTCGCCAGTTTCCGCTGCGGCCCGATAGAGCTCGGCCGCCCGGCGAAAGTCCTGCTGAACGCCTTCGCCGCGGAAATAGAGCGACGCCAGGTTCCTTTGCCCGACAGGATCTCCTGCCTCGGCGGCGAGCGCCAGCCAGCGAAAGGCCATATCCGCATCACGCTCGACGCCGAGCGCTTCGGCGAAGCAGGCGCCGATATTGTTCTGAGCGCGGGCAACGCCCTGGTGAGCCAGCGGCTCCCATATGGAGAGAGCCACGGCATGATCGCCTCGCCGCGCGGCTTCGAGGGCCTCGGTCATGCGTGCGGCCACAGGCGTCTCGGCTGGGCGGCGCGCAAGGCGGTCAAGCCAGCGCATCGGTTCCTCCCAGATTTAAGCCGGCTAGATTGGCGATGAAGTTCGCCTCGTCTTCCAGGCAGCGGAAATCGAGCACGAGCGCCTGGTTTTCGATGCGCCCGATCACGGGGACGCTCAGCCCACGCAGCGCAGCCGCAAGCGCTTCGAGCGCCCGGCCGCTCCCTGAGCGCGGCTTGAGAGCAAGCCCGGCGCTTGGCACAGTTTCGAGCGGCAGCGCGCCGGATCCGACTTGGCTCCGGCACTCCACCGTGTCGACCGCAAAGGCTTCGCCCACGGCGTCAGCAACCAGGGGAGCAAGGCGCTTTGCCTGCGCTGCAATCTCCCTCACCGAGCGCGAGAGCAGCCTTAGCGTCGGCAGGCGCTCGGCCAGGCGGTCGGGGTCGCGGTAGAGCTTCAACGTCGCCTCGAGCGCGGCCAGACGAAGCTTGTCGACCCTGAGCGCCCGCTTCATCGGGTTGCGGCTGATCGCTGCGAGCAGGTCCCTGCGGCCGACGATGAAACCCGCCTGCGGACCGCCAAGCAGCTTGTCGCCGGAGAATGTGACGAGATCGGCGCCGTCGGCGACCGCCTCGCGCACGGTCGGCTCGCGCCCAAGGCCGTAGCGGGCTAGATCGACCAGCGTGCCCGAACCGAGATCATGGACCAGCGGTATCCCATGCGCCTTGGCGATTGAAGCGAGCTCGGGTGCCCGGATCTCGGCCGTGAATCCTTCGACCCGGTAGTTCGACGTGTGCACCTTGAGGATGAGCCCGGTCTCCGGGCCGATCGCCGCGACATAGTCTTTGCGATGCGTGCGGTTGGTGGTGCCGACCTCGACAAGCCTGGCGCCGGCGCGCGTCATGATCTCGGGCATCCGGAAAGAGCCGCCGATCTCGATCAACTCGCCTCGCGAAACGATCGCTTCGCGACCGAGCGCCAGCGTGTTGAGGACGAGAAGGACGGCAGCCGCGTTGTTGTTGACGACGGTTGCATCCTCGGCTCCGGTCAGCTCGCAAACGAGCGATCGAAGATGATCGTCCCGTTCGCCGCGCTCGCCTTTCTCGACATCGAATTCGAGAGCCACGGCTTCGCGCATCGCCAGCCGAACAGCCTCGACCGCCTCTTTCGCGAGGAGGGCTCGTCCGAGATTGGTATGCAGCACCGTTCCGGTCAGGTTGAAAACGGGGCGCAGGGAAGAGCGTTCGCCGTCCCTGAGCTGCACGAGCGCGTCGCCGGCAAGATCGTTTGCCTCCGGCACGACGGCTGCGGCATTGCGGGAGGCCATTCGTGCATCGGCGACGGCTCGGCGAATGGCCTCCGTCGCGGCCTGCCGTCCGAAGCGCTCGATTGCGGCCGCCGCCAGCGGGGTCCTCAGCACTTGGTCGACCGACGGAAGATTGCGCAAAGGGTTTGCCGATGAAGCGGTCATCGTATCCTCAATAGCCAACAAGGAACGGATTGAACGATCCGCGGCGATGGCCACCCTCGCGGACGAGCAGGTCGAGGCCGAGCGTCGCCACGTCGTCGGCGACCGGATCGAGAGCCGGATCCTTGTGCTGGTACAGGATCTTTACATAGCAGCCGCATGCATCGCAGGTCTCGGCCTTGACCGTGCCAGGGCCTCCCTCGATTTCCTGATAGCCTATCCCCTTGGTCGAGCCGCACAGCGTACATTTGACACGGACGTGGTTCCACAATGTTCCACACAGCGCGCAGACGCAGAACCGCGCCCCGTGTGCGCCGTGCCAACCGACGATGATCGAGGATACGGGCGGCCCACCGCAGGCCGGACAGGCGCCGTCGGCAACCGGAACCAGCTTCGAGCTGTCGAGACATGCCGCGAGGCGGGCAAAGTGAACCTGCAGCGCGGCCGCGACATAGACATGCTCGGCAAGCGCGTTCATTGGGATCGCATCGGTGAGCACATTGCGCACCATGGAGTCGACCCCGGACGCATCGATATTCGCCAGCCTGTCCAAGGCGGCTGCGGCCGCCTTGGGTTTTTCGATCGTGGCTGCCACTTCGAACAGGCGGCCGAGCGTCATTCCAAGGGCGGCATCCGAAGTGGATTGGTTGCGATCGAGCGGCGGCATACCGAAGGTTCGTGCGCGCTCGCGCGCCTCCGCGCTCGGCAATTCGATCTCCGGCAAGCCGTCCTGGATGCGGTGCTGCGCATCCGTCAGTGCAGAGAGGAAGCGGAGATAGGGGCCGAGCTGGTGGTCATCCGCCAACACATCCAATCGCTCGGAGCGGCGAATGAACAAGGTCCGCGGATCAGGCAGGCGCGCAAAGGGTGGGGCCGAGACCTCGCCGATTACAGTCGGGTCAGGGCGTGACGGATCTTGTTGCTTTGGCATTTCAACCTCACGAACCTCACGGGCCACGTGGTCGGCTTGATACTGCTCCAGAGCAATTCCACGAAAAGTGTATAACGGTTTTCCGTCCGGAACTGCGTAAAAACAAATACCCGCTCATTCGGCGGGATTCGATCCCGAACGTCCGTCCGGTTTGCCTGCGATCAGTTCACGCAGCCATTTGCGATGATGCCGCCAAGCCCAGCCGCCGGTCACCCGTCCGCGCGTCATGGCGGGAATGGTGCCGCGTACCCAGATGGCCGAATAGAAATGGATAATCCAGACGCCGATGATCGCCACGGCAGCGATCGAATGAACAAGCAGCGCCACCCGCTGCTGACCGATCGTGGTGTAAGCGGCGAAATATTGTTGCCAGATGACGATGCCGCTCGAAATCAGGATGATGATGAGGATCGACATTGACCAGAAGACGAGCTTCTGGCCGGCATTGTACTTGCCGACGTCGGGGACGTTGTCCTCGTGATTGGACAATACGTCACGGAAGCGTGCGAGCCACGTTCCGTCCTCGGGCCTCCACAAATTGGCCTTCCAGAACCGAAGGAAAAGCCCAAGGAAGCTGAAGAAGAGCAAGACGCCGATCCATGGGTGAATGAAGCGCGTGAACTGGCCGCCGCCAAACAGCCCCGACAGGAAGAACAGGCTCGGGTGAAACATGGCAAGGCCGGACAAGGCGAGCAGGATCAGGCTGGCCGCCGTGATCCAATGGTTGATCCGCGCGCTCACCGTGTAGCGGTCCACGATGACTGGCTTGCCGGGATGTACCTGCTCGTTCGGCTTCACGTCATATGCGGCCATCGTTGTCGCCTTCCGTCAGCTCTTCGGCATGCTCCTCATCCGTCTCGGAGACCCTGTTCGGTCCCATCACCAGATGGTGAAGCAGGCCGACGCCGGCCGCCACGCCGAGAATGGTGAGGCCGGCATATTTGGTCACGCCCTTCCACGCCTCCACGAGCGGACTGATCTTCGGCTCCTTCGGCAGACCAGAATAGAGTTCCGGCTGGTCGGCATGGTGCAGCACATACATCACATGCGTCCCTCCGACGCCGGGCGGATCGTAGAGGCCGGCATTCGAATAGCCGCGCGATTTCAGGTCCTTGATGCGGCCGTCGGCGTGCTGTTTCATCTCGTCTTTTGTACCGAACACGATCGCCTGGGTCGGGCAGGCCTTGGCGCAGGCTGGTCCCTGGCCGACAGCCACGCGGTCGGAGCAGAGCGTGCATTTGTAGGCCGTGTGATCGACTTTGGAGATGCGCGGAATGTTGAACGGGCAACCCTTGATGCAATAGCCGCAGCCGATGCAGTTCTCATGGACGAAATCGACGATGCCGTTCGAATACTGCACTATGGCGCCTGGTGCCGGACAAGCCTTGAGGCAGCCCGGGTCAGCGCAGTGCATACAGCCATCCTTGCGGATCAGCCATTCGAGTTCGTTCGTCTCGGGATTGTCCCATTCGCTGTAGCGCATCAGCGTGAACATGTCCGGCGTGAGATCGGCAGGATTCTCATAGACGCCGGCATTGAAGCCGATCTCCGGATGCGTGTCGTTCCACTCGATGCAGGCCGTCTGGCATGCCTTGCAGCCGATGCATTTCGAAACATCGATGAGCTTGGCGACTTCCGTCAATTGCTGCTCGGGCGCGGGAACCGTCGAGGCAGAGCGGCGGATGAGGTCCTTGTCGGAAAAACGCGGTGCGGTATCCGTCGTCGAAGGATTTGGAAGTGGAGGAAACATCGCTTACTCCTCCTACGCTACCGGCCCGGCGATGGGCTCGATGTTGACAAGGAACGCCTTGTATTCCGGCGTCTCGATGTTGGCGTCGCCGACAAAGGGGGTGAGCATGTTCGGGCCAAAGCCTTTCTTCGCCGCTCCCGTGAAGCCCCAGTGCAGCGGTATTCCGACGATGTGGACGGTCTTGCCATCGCAGGTGAGCGGCCTGATCCGCTTGGTCACCATGGCCTTCGCCACAACGGAACCGCGCTTCGACCAGACGCGCACCCAGCCGCCTTTGGTGATGCCCTTCTCGGCCGCAAGCTGTTCCGAAATTTCCACGAAAAACTCCGGCTGCATCACCGCATTGGTGATGACGTGCTTGGTCCAGAAGTGGAAATGCTCGGTCAGTCGGTAGGAGGTCGCCGCGTAGGGGAACTCCTGCGAAGCCGATTCGGCGAACTGGGCCATATCGCCTTCGAACACCCGCGCTGCGGGGTTGCCGCGGACTTTGGGAGCTATCGGGTTCGCGATGGGCGACTCGAATGGCTCGTAATGCGCCGGGAATGGTCCGTCGCGCATCATGCCCCGGGTAAAGAGGCGCGAGACGCCTTCCGGATTCATGATGAACGGGCCTACTTGATCGGGCTTTGCCGTTGGCAAGATGTCGGGGACATCGTAGCCCGACCATTTCGTGCCGTCCCATTCAATCACCTTGCGGCTTGGATCCCAAGCCTTTCCGGTGAGGTCAGCCGACGCCCTGTTGTAGAGAATGCGGCGGTTGGCAGGCCATGAGAACGCCCATTTGGAATAGGCGCCGGTTTCGTCAGGATCGGTGGTGTCCCGCCTGGCCATGTTGTTGCCGTTTTCGTTGAAGCAGCCGGAATAGATCCAGCAGCCGCAGGAGGTGGAGCCGTCGTCGCGCAGCGCGGCGAAGCCCGGCAAGAGCTTTCCGGCCTCGGCCAGCACCTTTGTCGGGTCGGCCGTGTCGGTTACCCTGGCGAGCGCCCTACCATTGATCTCCTGGGCAAGCTCCTCGGCCTTCGGATCGCCGGGATCGGCATAAGGCCAGTTGAGCTTGACGATCGGATCCGCGAAGGCGCCACCTTCCTTGGTGTAGAGCTCCTTCAGGCGCAGATAGAGCTGCGCCATAATCCAGGTATCGCGTTTGGCCTCGCCGGGGGGCGTGCCGCCGGCCCAATGCCACTGCAGCCAGCGCCCCGAATTGACCAGCGAGCCGTCGTCCTCGGCGAAGCAGGTGGAGGGAAGCTGGTAGACTTCCGTCTGAATCTGCGACGGATCGACATCGTTGTACGGCCCGTGGTTCTCCCAGAACCGGCCCGTCTCCGTGTCCAACGGATCCATGATGACGAGGTATTTGAGCTTCGAGAGGGACTCGATCACCTTCTTCTTGTTCGGAGCTGCCTGTAGCGGGTTGAAGCCCTGGCAGAAATAGCCGTTCATCTTGCCCTGGTGCATCAGCTCGAAAGCCCGCAGCAGATCGTAGCCCGGTAGGTCGAGCTTCGGCAGGTAGTCATAGGCGAAGCCGTTCTCCGGCGTTGCCGCGTTGCCCCACATTGACTTCTGGAAGCTTACGAAGAACTTCCTGTAGTTCTGCCAGTAGCTCATCTGGTTCGGCCGGAGCGGCTTGAAGCCTCGGGTCGACATGTAGACTGCCAGATCGACCTCCTTCTCAGTCGGCAGCGTCAGATAACCAGGCAGCAGGTTCGACATCAGCCCGAGGTCGGTCAGCCCCTGGATGTTGGAGTGACCGCGAAGCGCGTTCATGCCGCCGCCGCGTATACCGATATTGCCGAGAACAAGCTGCAGCATCGCCATGGCGCGGATGTTCTGCGAGCCCTTCGAGTGCTGGGTCCAGCCGAGCGCGTACATCGAGGTCATCGCCTTGGTCGGAGACGATGTCTCGGCGACCATCGCGGCCACCTTCAGGAACCGGTCCTTCGGTGTGCCGCAGATGCGCTCGACCATCTCCGGCGTGTAGACCGCGACATGCTTCTTGAGCAGATTCCAGACGCAGCGGGGATTGGCCAATGTCGCGTCGACAACGGCAAAGCCGTCCGTGCCTATGTCATAGTCCCAACTGGACTTGTCATAGTCTCGCTTCGCCTCGTTATAGCCGGAGAAGAGGCCGTCCTGATAGGTGAAGCCCTCCTTGACGACATACGTCGCGTTGGTGAAGGCCTTCAGATAGTCCCATTGCACGTTATTGTTCTGGATGCAGTAGTTGATCAGCCCGAGCAGGAAGGCGATGTCCGTTCCCTGGCGGATCGGCGCGTAAAGATCCGACACCGAAGCCGAGCGCGTAAAGCGCGGGTCGATGACGATGAGCTTGGCGCCGCGATTGGCCTTCGCCTCCGTGACCCATTTGAAGCCGCAAGGATGCGCTTCCGCGGCATTGCCGCCCATGATGACGACGAGATCCGTGTTCTTGATGTCGTTCCAGGAATTGGTCATTGCGCCGCGGCCGAATGTTGGGGCGAGACTCGCCACCGTCGGGCCGTGTCAGACACGTGCCTGGTTGTCGAACACCAGCATGCCCGCGCTGCGGACCACCTTGTAGGTCGCGAACGCGGTTTCATTGGTCGAAGCCGAGGCGGCGAGGAAGCCGGTGGTGATCCACCGGTTGACCGTCACGCCGTCATTGTTCGTCGCGACGAAGTTCTTGTCGCGATCGTCCTTCATCAGGCGGGCGATGCGGCCGAGCGCGTCTTCCCAGCTTATCGGCTCGAACTTGTCCGAGCCCGGTTTGCGGATCATCGGATGTTGCAGACGGGTCGGCGACTTGACAAATCCGAGCAGGGCCGACCCTTTGGGGCACAAGGTGCCGCGATTGGTCGGATGATCAGTGTCACCCTCGATATGGGTGATCTCGGCCGGCTCGCCCTTTCTGAGATCGCCCTTCGAATACAAGATTATGCCGCAAGCCACCGAGCAGTATGGACAGGTGTTGCGTGTTTCGGTGGTGTTCGCGAGCTTGAAGGGCCGTATAGCCGCCGCGTGTGCGGCCTCGCTATCGCCGAAGCCGAGGGCTCCAAGCGTAGTACCGGCGAGACCCGCGCCTGCTGTTTGCAGGAACGCGCGTCGAGAAAGATCGATGTTCATGGGTTCCTCCCGAAGCCGGTGCCCCACAAGGCAACTCGAACCAACGGTTCAATCCGAGTAACTAGTCTCGGACCAAATAAAATCAATGCCAAAGAACGAGGTGCGTACGGTGCAGCAAAAGTGCCCCTCCGAACCGCCTTCCTGTAACAGGTTTGTGCCCGCAAATCGGCATTGTGTATTATTGTTGAATATTCTTGTCATCTTTTCGTGACCGCGACTGCGATTGACGAAAACGAACGCATTACCATACAGTAAAGCGTGGTGATGAAACAGCTCCCGCGGGTCGGGGCGCCTTTCGATCGATACCCAATGACGGCGCTGCCTCGCACGCCGGATACGGTGCTTGCCTTTCCTAACTTAATGAAATCCGCTGAGAGCAAGCGTGCTCCAAACGCGCCGTGCGTTGGCGCGATCGTATTTTCCATTCCGGTTGACCTTGATCCCTACTAAAGCGTGCCAGCAGAGGAGGCTCGACGACTATGGCAATCGCCCTCTCGCCCGAAATAACCGATGCGCCCGTTGTGCGCCTGACTAGCCTCGCCCATGGCGGCGGTTGCGGCTGTAAGCTGGCACCGTCAGTGCTGCAGCAGCTTCTCGCTAATCCGGCGGCTGCCAGTCCCTATCATCAGCTTCTCGTCGGCACGGAGACCGGCGACGATGCGGCAGTCTGGCAACTCGACGGCGCGACTTGCGTCATCGCGACCACCGACTTCTTCATGCCTATGGTAGATGACCCCTACGATTTCGGCCGGATTGCCGCAACCAACGCCCTGTCCGATATCTATGCGATGGGTGGCCGGCCGATCATGGCGCTGGCGATCCTCGGGATGCCTCTCGACAAGATCCCGATGCTCATGGTCCGCGAAATCCTGAAAGGTGGCGAAGCTGTCTGCGCCGACGCCGGAATCCCGGTTGCAGGTGGCCACTCGATCGACTCGCCGGAGCCGATTTATGGCCTCGCAGTCATCGGCACATGCCGACCCGGAGATATCCGACGCAATTCTGACACCAGGCCGGGTGACGCCTTGATCCTGACGAAAGGGCTCGGCGTCGGCATCTACTCCGCCGCCATCAAGAAGCAGGCGCTTTCCGAGAGCGGCTATCGCGAAATGATCGCCTCCACCACCCTTCTCAACCGGATCGGATCGGAGCTGGCGCAGGACGCGAGCGTCCACGCCGTCACCGACGTGACCGGATTTGGCTTGCTCGGACATGCCCTCGAGATGGCACGCGGTTCCGGGTGCACGCTGATAATTTGCAGCCACGACGTGCCGCTCTTTTCCGAAGCTGCCTCGCTCGCGGTCGACGGCCACGTCACCGGCGCATCGCGGCGCAACTGGGCGAGCTATGGGGACGCGGTAAGCTTACCTCCCGGCATGCCCGAGTGGCGACGCCATCTTCTCACGGATCCACAGACTTCGGGCGGGTTGCTGGTTGCTTGCGAGACCGACCGCGCAGCGGCGCTCGTCGAGAGGATCGTCGCGGACGGTTATCCTTTGGCTCGCATCATCGGCCATGCCAGACCCGGCGCGCCGACAATAGTAGTAGCGGCCTGAACGGCCGCTCCGCTTCCCCGCCAGATGACGCGGCGCGCCCTCCAGTCCGCGGCACTCCACCTCCTGCCACCACTGGATCGGCAGGCAAAGACACCGCCTGCCCTGTCCACGCTGGATTGGCGGCGAACGCTGCGACTGCTTTGGTGACCGGATGATCCGAGCGAGCCTGAGTTCGCCAGATCATAACTGGGCGCCAGGCACGAGCTTGAAACATCAGCTCCTCTATCCGGAGAATCTCGTTCCACTTGGCCATGCGTTGGAACGCGTGATCGAACCACTTTTTCCCGCCAAGTATCGCAGCGCTTGCTCCGATTGTGCTGGCTAGACCGGCGTTTGCCGCCATGGCGACCGGCAACTTGACCGTGCGCAACATGATCCAAGCTGAATGCAAAGTTCAGACTGTCAGCGATCTGGATTTCGGCACGAGGGGTGTCGTCAATATCGATCAGTCCAACACCGTTGGCGTGCAATGCACGACGTGCAAACTTGTAACGTCGGCGTGAGTGCCGGCGACAGCGCCGGCGCTACTATCGCGGCTCGCAAATTGACTGGCCCGCGTCCGCAGTGGTACGACAGCCTTGATGCCTTCCGCCGCGGCAGCGACAAGCACGCCGCGCCCGGGCCGCATCTCCTTGTCCCCGCCGCGGCGAACCTACAGCCGCCGTCGCGGTGTACCTGTGCCCGCCGGGCGAGCCGGGCTACCATCCGTTCGCCCTGTGCGTCCTGCACCTCGAGGACGGACGGGTCGCGGAGGCCGTCGACTTCCAGGTGCCGATGAGATTTCTGCTCCCGCGCGGTTTCAACAAGGACGAGGTCGAACATAGGAAGATCGGATGAAGGTCGCGACTGAGCAGGAGTGGCAGGCCGCCCGCAAGGAGCTGCTGGCGGCCGAGCAGGAGCTGGCGGCGCACGAACAGCGCGTCACCAAGCAGCGGCGTGAGTTGCCCTGGGTTCCGGTCGAGAAGCACTACGCCTTCGCCACCGACGACGGGCCCAAGTCCTTGCCGGAGCTGTTTGATGGCCGCTCGCAGCTCCTCATCTATCACCTGATGTTCGGGGAGGACTGGAAGATGGCGTGCCCGGGCTGCACCTCGGTCGGCGATGGGCTGGGCGGCATGATCACGCACGTGAACGACCGCGACGTGACGCTCATCGCGATGTCGCTGGCGCCGCTGGAGAAGCTGATGGCAACTAAGGCACAGCGCGGGTGGACGATGCCCTACGTGTCGGCCTGCGGCGACGACTTCCTGTTCGACTACGGCTTCGCATTCCGCCGGGAGGAGATGTCCGGAATCGCCCGCGACGAGTTCGACATGGGGCAGCTGCTCCGCGAGGCGCCGCAATGGCTGCAGGATTACCGGGACGACGTCGGTGCGCCGGACCTCCAGTCGGCCGTGTCGGTGAGCGCAGGGTGGAGCGTCTTCGCGATGGAGGACGGAGCGGTCTACAACACCTACCGCCGCTATCCGCCGCTGGTGGGGCCGCCCTACGCGCCGTTGCTCGAGTTCGTGCCAAAGCCGTGACATCCGCAACTTCGGTGCGCACGCCCGCCTGATCGATGCGGTCATGTAATCCCCATAGGACGGAGCTGCTGCCTGATTTGCTTCTAACATCACACTTGCATAATAACACTAACGAGGTTAGCGTGCAGATCAATGTTAGAACGTGACCGGATCAGCACTGAAGGAGCGTTCGCCGAGACGCTTGAGCGCTATCTCGGAGATACGCTTCATGACCAAGTTCGGGTTCAGGAATCTACAGCCCCACAAAACCTTCCTTCATTCCTCGATCGGGCCTACCATTTCTACGAAGCGCGGATAGCGGGAAGACGGTGCGTCTTCCTTGCCGCCTTGGACAGTGCCGCTACCCCTTCCGACATTACCAAGCACGTCGGTTTGGTCCGCAACTCGATTGACGCAATCGTCATATTCGCTGCTCCATCACTGAGTGCACACAACCGCGCACGCCTGATCGGTCAACGCGTCCCATTCGTCGTTCCCGGGAACCAGCTCTACATCCCTGACCTCGCCATGGATTTGCGTGAGCATTTTCGGGCCCCCAGACAGCGGCATGACGACGGTCTATCACCGGCGGCGCAAGCTGTGTTGTTCGACCATCTCTTGCGGCACGCCGACAAGGCGATGATCCCGTCGCTCATTGCCGCGCGACTGCGCTACTCGGCAATGTCGATCGGTCGTGCTTTCGACGATCTGGCTGCATCGGGCCTCGCACGCACCGAAAAGCACGGCAAGGAAAGACACATCCGATTCAAGGCGGAAGGACGCCAGTTGTTCGAGGCAGCGCGCGATCTCCTCCGCAGCCCGGTACGCGCGGTGAAATTCGTCCGAGGCGATCACTCCCAGGCACCGCTCAAGCAGGGGGGCGAATGGGCGCTTGCCGCGCTGACCGATTTGTCCCGGCCGTCGATAATTACCTACGCCGTCGCTGCCGGCAACTGGAAAGCCATCGCGCAAGCCTCCGGCTTCGTTGAAACCTCCCGCGATCAAGCCGATCTCGTCATCGAAACATGGTCGTACGACCCTGCCGCCTTGTCTGATACCGACACCGTGGACCCGCTGTCACTTTATGCGCAGTTCAGGGACCACCGTGACGAGCGTGTCTCCATGGCGGCAGAACATCTGTTGGAGAACATCGCATGGTAACCGGCATCGAGAAGTTCCGGGAGCATTTCGCCCAACATGAGGATCACTACGCGATCATCGGCGGGGCCGCGTGCGACCTGCTCTTCGATGCCCGCAACGAGTGAAGGCGTCGGTTCAATATTCTGGTTCAGCCGGAAGAGATTTGAAGGATCGAAGCGGGCTTTAAGCGCCGCAAGGCGGTTGTATTTTTCTGCGCGATCGCGCAGAGCCTGGACGCGTTCCATTGGCGCGAGGTCCTGCGCCAAGATGCAGGCCGCGCCGAGGCCGACAGCGAGCAGTGCGCTCTCGGTGCCGGCGCGCCGGCCTTGCTCGTGGCCGGCGCCGTGGATCAGGGGCTCCAACTCGACACCTCGGCGGACATAGAGGGCGCCCACACCCTTCGGTGCGTAAAGCTTATGACCGGCGATCGTGAGCAGATCGACGCCGAGTGCATCGACCCTAATCGGAATTTTGCCGACCGATTGCGCGGCGTCCGTATGAACGCGGATGTCGTGCTCCCGGGCGATGGCGCTGATGTCCTCGATCGGCTGGATCGTGCCGACCTCGTTGTTGGCGTGCATCACGCTTATCAGGACGGCGCGCGGGGTGATGGCACGGCGCACGGCTTCGGGATCGACCCCACCCGTCGAGCCGACGGGCAGATAGGTCACCGTCGCGCCAAGGCGCTCGAGAAACCGACAGGGGGGGCGAGAACGGCGGGGTGCTCGACCGGCGGTGGTGATGATGTGCTCGCCCTTGTGCTTGAGCGCGAAGAACGTGCCCTTGATGGCAAGGTTATTGGCCTCGCTGCCGCCGCTTGTGAACACGATCTCGTCGGGCGCCGCGCCGAGCAGCGTGGCGACCTGGCCGCGGGCGCGCTCCAGTGCGGCCTTTGCCGGGGTGCTCGCCCAATGGCCGCTGGACGGATTGCCAAAGGCTTCGTCGAGGAAGGGTTGCATTGCCGTTGCCACCGCCGGATCGATCGGCGTGCTGGCGTTGTAGTCGAGATAGATCTGAGCCATCGGATCAGAACACCAGTACTTTGTCGGCGGCGATGATGGCGGCCGCGAGTTCATTCATTGTACTGCGGCTTGCATCAGCCATGACATCGGCTTCAGTCAGGCCGCGCGCGTCCATGCAAGTGCCACACAGCAAGATCTGCCCCTTGCCGGCAATTGCCCCCTTCAGCATGCACTCGACATTGTAGTAGCCGTCGGCAGTCTTCTGACCCGCCTTTGCGGCCACCACGGCGTCGGCCATCAGGAACACTGTGACTCCGGTTCCGCGCTCGTTCTTGATGAGAGCAAGAGCCAGGCGCAGGCCGTTGTAACACCGCTCGGTGCCATAGGGCGGGTCATTCAGGATGAACAGGATCTGCACAGGTGTCCCTTTCTTCGGTTCTTCGAATGCGCCTCCATCAAAAGGCGACTTCCGCAACCATCAGCCGTGCGACGAGCCCGCCCTATTCGCCGAGAACGCGGCGCCGCTCCTCGAACTCTATTTGTCGATCTCGCCGCGCGCAAAGCGCTCTTTGAGAATGTCGAGCGGCGTGCGGCCCAGCAGCGTGTGATGCGGTGGCGCCGTTGTCTTCACGGGCCGCCGACCCAGCGGACGAGAAGGACCCGGCCGCGATCAGCACAGCGAGAAAGAGGATCATGAACAGCGGCCCGAAAATCATGGGCCAGCCTCCACCCCACCCCATCATATGAGGCCCCCCGTGCGTATCGTTCGGCGTCCGAAAGTGCCTGAGCCCACAGAGCATTTGGCGCGAGGACCGCGCCCGCAGCGACGAATATCGGAACCAGAACCTTCATCATGGATCAGCATTGGATGGGCGGCGCGGCCGCGAAGCTCGCCCGCGCCCGTCGTGCGGCTACTCCCGCATGAAGGTCTGAACCTCCTCGGGCGTCACTTTGCCGTCCTTGTCTGCGTCGACCTTGTCGAAGATTCGCTTTTGGATGGTCGTAATCTCCTCGAAGGAAAGCCCGCCGTCGCCGTTCGTGTCGGCAATGGCGAACATGATCTTCATCATGTGCCCGTGCATGCGCATCATTGGCATGCCTCCCATCATCCCTTGACCCATCATGCCTTGACCCATCATGCCTTGGCCCATCATTCCAGGAGGCATCCCGCCGGGCTGAGCGGGCTGTGCTCCTTGGTCCTGTCCCGCCGCATCTCCAGGCTCAGCAGGTGGGGTGGCCTGTGCAGTCCTCGAATCGGGGTGGTGCGGGTCGACGGCGGTTGTTTGCCCGGCGTCTGCGGCCGTCATGCCGGTGGCGATGGTGGCAGCTAACGCAGTCGCGCGTGATAGTGCAGTCAACGTCATGGGAACCTCCTTCTTGTGCAGAGCTCAGCGGAACCCGTTCCAACCCGCTTGCGGCTGCGGCTTCCAAACGCAAAAACCGGCAAGTCGCGGTCGCGATTTGAACCGCAGTCTAGGTCAAAAGCAGCGCGGCGAATTTGCGCCGGATCAACTGCTCGGCCAGTCGGACTTCGATCTGCTATCATCGTCAGGTTGCCCGCCTCGAGGATGGATGCGGCATCGAAGACGCGCGAGAGAGAGAGCGGGTTCGCGCATCGCGACGGCCACGACCAACCCCGAGAGAAATGTCAGGGCGGCAATCGAAGCGATCGCCCACGAAAAACCGAAGCGATCGGCGATGAGCCCGGCGGAGAGCGCGCCGATCGCGTAGCCGAGGTCGCGCCAGAAGCGGTAGACGCTCAGCGAGCGGGCGCGCCAGGTCGGATGCGAGGCGTCGGAGACGGCGGCGATCAAGCTCGGATAGACCATGGCGGTGCCGAGGCCAAGAAGGAGGCTGCCGACGAGCCACCACTCGAACTGGCGCGTTGCGGCCGTGAGGAATAGGCCCGCGGCTTGCACCCACATGCCGGCGACGATCAGGCCCTTGCGGCCCCAACGGTCGCTCAACGGGCCGGTTGCAATCTGCAGGATGCCCCACGTCGCGGGATAGATCGCCTTCAAAATGCCGATGCGCTCGACGCCGAGGCCGAAGGAGGCGAAGAACAGCGGGAAGATACCCCAGCTCATGCCGTCATTAAGGTTGTTGACGAGGCCGGCCTGCGAGGCGGCGAAGAGATTACGGTCCTTGAACGACGTGAGCGCGAAGACTTCCCGGAAACGGATCGGCGCAGCCTTCTGCGTGTGCGAGGAGGCCTCCAGCCGGACATGGTCTCGCGTATCGCGCACCAGCAGGATCGACAACGCGGCTCCCAGCATTGCATAGCCGATGCCGAGATAGATCGGCGCCGGGCGCAAGCCATATCGCGAGGCGACATAGCCAGTCAGAAACGCGGTCACGCCGACGGCGAGATAGCCGGCGAACTCATTGAGGCCGACGGCCAAGCCGCGCGACTTCGGTCCGACGAGATCGACCTTCATGATCACCGTCATCGACCAGGCAAGCCCCTGGTTGATGCCGAGAAGCGCGTTGGCGGCGATGACCCATTCCCAGTTCGGCGCCCAGATAATCATGAAGGGAACCGGCAGGCCAACAAGCCAGCCGAGGACGAGAACGCGCTTGCGGCCCCAGATATCGGCGAGTTGCCCGGAGACGAGATTGGCAAAGGCCTTCACCAGGCCGAAGCTGATGATGAAGGAGACGACGAGCGTCGTCGAGGTGATGTGGAACTCCTCGGCGCCGATGAGCGGCACAACGGTGCGCTCGATCCCGACCATGCCGCCAACGAAGGCGTTGATCAGGATGAGCAGCGCGAACTGCGGCCAGTTCTCTCTAAGGCCCAGCCTGACTGCCGAGCTCGCCGACCGAGAATCCGATTTTGCCACTCTCATCGGTCAGGCCGCGGCAGCCGTGTGGCTGGAATTGGCGGTCCTGATCTGCGCGGCCTGCGGCGGGGCCGGCGGAATCTCGGCGAGCATGAAGCAGATGAACTCGGCCTCGTCCTCGATTCCGAAGGCCTCGTTATGGCGCTTCTCGAAGCCGATGGTAGACCAGGGCTTGCCGCTCAAACGCCGGCCGCAGACCGAGCCGGCATAGGCCCCGGAAAGGACTTCGACATGGTCGGGAAGAGCCTTGAGGCGGCCGGCGCTCCGGAAGAGGTCTTTGGCACCTTCTTCGGCGCTGACCGCTAGCTCGGTGCGGCCGAGATCGCCGACCATCAGAGTGTGGCCGGTCAACACAAACCAGGGCTCGGCGGCCCGCGTGCGGTCGCTCACGAGCAGGCAGATGTGCTCAGGCGTGTGCCCGGGCGTATGCATGACCGTCGCGCTCACGTTGCCGAGCGGGAGGACGTCGCCGTCGCGTACTCCTCTGAACGGGAACGAGACGTCCGCCTCGGTCGACAGCACGTACTCCGCACCGGTAGCCTCGGCGAGCGCGCGGCCGGCGGAGAGATGGTCGGCGTGAACATGCGTGTCGATGACGAAATGAATGCGCATGCCGGCGTCTTCAGCTGCGCGCAGGTAAGGCTTGATGTCGCCGACTGGATCGACGACGGCTGCGGCCGACTTGCCGCCACAGCCGAAAAGATAGGAGATGCCGACCGGATCTGTGTGGAGGAATTGGCGAAGGATCATGGGGTTGCACTCCCTGCTGCGAAGGGTTAGAAACATTCAATCATTCCGCTGACTGTTTCACTGAGGAGCTGCCGTGTCAAGCATCGGACCGAAACAAGCGATCTACGAAAGCCTCGCCGAGGTGGCGCAGGCGCTCGGCCATGCCCACCGGCTCGAGCTTCTGGAGCACCTGGCGCAAGGAGTGCGCAGCGTCGAGGAACTCTCCGCGCGAACCCGCCTGAGCTTCGCCAACACGTCGCGCCACCTGCAGATCCTGCGGCGCGCGCGCCTCGTCGAGACGGCGCGCCGCGGCAAGCATGTGCTCTACAACCTCGCCGGTGATGCCGAGGTGGTGGCACTGATCAAGGCGCTCGGCCGTGTCGGCGAGCGAAACGTGGCCGAGGTCGACCGCGTGATGGCCGACTACTTTCGTGCGCGCGATGCGCTGGAGCCGGTGTCGCGCGAAGACCTGGTCTCGAGGCTGCATGACGGGGCGGTCACGGTTCTCGACGTGCGGCCGGAGGACGAGTTTGCGGTCGGACATCTCCCGGGCGCCCTCAACATCCCGCTGGCCGAGCTGGAGCGCCGCCTGGGCGAGCTTCCGGCAGATCGGGAAGTGATCGCCTATTGCCGCGGCCCTTATTGCGTTCTCTCGTTCGAAGCGGTCGCCGCCTTGCGAGAGCGGGGTTATCTCGTCCGTCGGCTTGAGGACGGCTATCCCGAATGGAAGGCTGCAGGGCTGCCGGTCGAAGCGGTTGGCTGAAACGAGACACACGCGCTAGTCCCATGGATCGAAAAGCAGGCGAAACGGGAAGAGAGGGGCGCGGCGTGGCCGATCGTGAACGGCAACGACCATGCGTCTCCCTCCGTGTTCCGGCCGGAGGCTCTGCTGCGCGAAGCGCGTCGACAGAAGGGACTGCCGCTCATCGCCGTTCCTCCAGTGTGTGTCCTCGATCCCGATGGCGACGTGGTGCGGCACCTCAGACGAACGGGCACGGGACGAATCCATGAGGGGTGGGCCTGCTACCACACCGAGCTTCTTGCCTTCGATCTCGACGACATCGGCGAGATCGGCATCATCGGCTGCGCGGTGGGCGCTCCCTTTGCAGTGCTCGTGGCCGAGCAGCTTTTTGCGTCGGGCTGCCGCCTGCTCGTCAGCGTTACGTCCGCTGGCCAGGTCACCGACAACGGAGCGACGCCCTACTTCGTGCTGATCGATCGCGCCCTGCGCGACGAGGGCACGAGCTACCACTATCTTCCGCCAGCGACCTTCGCCGAAGCCCCCGACGCAGGGCTTCTCGCTCGCATCGAGAGGGCTTTGTCGGGTCTTTCCGGCGTCACTGTCCATCGCGGTGCGACCTGGACGACGGATGCGCCCTATCGCGAAACCGAGATCGCGATTGCGTCTGCACGGGAGCTGGGCGCGTTTGCCGTGGAAATGGAGGCTGCCGCCCTGTATGCGTTTGCAACCGCGATGAAACGGTCGGTCGTCTGCTTCGCGCATGTAACCAATGCCATGGCGCGGAGTGAAGGCGACTTTGAAAAAGGCGAGGCGGACGGAACCACGGCAACGCTCGCAGTCATCGCGGCGACGGCGCGCGCCTGGTCGACCGCTGCGATCGTCGCCGAGAAATGAGCAGATGCGGGGCGCCTATGCGGCGCCCTCGACGATTTGCGCGGCGCCGAACGAACCGGCCTAGCCATCTCTCCGTCATCGATGGACTTTGCGACCCGAGAATGGACGCCGCATCCACCGCAACAAATCGGTCGAAAAATATTGCACGCGGCCTTTCCGCATTCGCGTCCGTCGCCTGATCCAATGCTCAAGTCCGGCATGTTGCCGAACCTGATCAGAGGAAATTTGAGAATGAAAACTGCAATCTTTGTCGCGATCGGTGCCGAGCCACTCGATCGCGTTGAACTGGACGAGACCGCTATCCGTGCAGCTTGTGGTCGATGACGAAGCGGTTGATGGCGGAAACCCACATGCCCTCAACACGGGACTGGTGATGGCTCGCGCAGCGCCTGCCGTGCTGCCGCCATTGGTGCTCTTAGTTCCTGACACGACCCCACGCCAGAACCGCACGGCACGAGCTTCCAGCGCCGGTTGCCCTGCGGCGGGAGGTTGGGGTGGCACCAAGAGGCGGGGAGGATGATCGCCATTAAGCACCGATTTATGCGGCAAATCTTGGCTCCGGAACTCCCGTTGCACCCAGGCCGGTGATGGCAAAAAGGCTGCCGCGCAAGACACCGTCGCTTGGAAAGCGCGGCAGCGGCGGCTTGGCCATCGAAGTGACGTACAGGGTGTCGAGCTTCGGCCCGCCGAACATGACGCTGGTGATCTTCTTGACGGGCATGTCGATGATGCGATCAACGCTGCCGTCGGGCGCGTAACGCACCAGCCTGCCGTCATAGACCAGCGCGTTCCACAGGAATCCTTCCGCATCGACGGTCGAGCCGTCAGCCGCCCCTCCCCGGCTGGTATCGACGCGGGTGAAGGTGCGCCGGTTGTTGGCGGCACCCGTTTCGATATTATAGTCGTAGGCCCAGATCTCGCCGGTCCAGGTGTCGGCGAAATAGAAGGTGCGGTCGTCCGGGCTCCAGCACGGACCGTTCGAGCAGATGATGCCGGAATCTATTCTGGTAACGGAGAAATCCGGATCGAGCCGGTAGAGCCCGCCGGAGGGTCCCTCTTCCATCGTGTCCATTGAGCCGGCAAAGAAGCGGCCGCGCCGATCGACCTTGCCGTCATTGAGCCGGTTCATCGGCCTGTCCGGCTCCGGATCGTGAATCGGCGTCACCTCGCCGGTGGCGAAATCAAGCAGATGGAAACCGCGCTGCAGCGATACCACCGCGCCACCGCCGTCCTTGCGCAATGCCATCGAACCGATCTTCATCGGCACGTCCCAGCAACGGATCTCGCGGCCGTCGGCGGTCGCCCGAAACACACGCCCGTCGAAACTGTCGATCCAATAGAGGCGCTCCTGTTCAACGTCCCACAGCGGTCCCTCGCCCAGCGTGGTCTTCACGTCCACCACGACTTCGATCTTCATGCCGTCCTCCTCTGTTCGAACCTTGCAGAAACCGGTCAGAACGCGACCTGGTCGCCGCCCTTCAATGACAGGATTTCGCGCGCCTCTTCGGGCGTTGCCACTTCCATGCCGAGGCCTTCGATGATCTTGCGGGCAAGCACCACCTGCTCGGCATTTGACTTGGCAAGCCTGCCCTTGCCGGCCCACAGACTGTCTTCGAGCCCAACGCGAATATTGCCGCCAAGCGCTGCCGATTGCGCGGCTATGCGCAACTGGCTGGCGCCCGCACCCAGCACCGACCAGCGAAACTGATCGCCGAACAGCCGGTCGGCGGTGCGCTTCATATGGGCAACGTCTTCCGGGTGCGCGCCGATGCCGCCGAGCAGGCCGAACACGGACTGCACGAAGAACGGCGGTTTCACCAGTCCGCGATCGGCGAAGTGGGAGAGGTTATACAGATGGGCGATGTCGTAGCACTCGAACTCGAAGCGCGTGCCATTGTCGTAGCAGGTCGCCAATATGTATTCGATGTCCTTGAACGAGTTGCGGAAGACCAGGTCACGCGTCGCTTCCAGGTGCGGCCTTTCCCAGTCGAACTTGAACGTTTCGTATTTGTCTACGAGGTGATAGAGCCCGAAATTGATCGACCCCATGTTGAGCGAGGCGACTTCCGGCTTGAACTGGGCGGCGGGGCGCACACGCTCCTCCACCTTCATGTAGGGACTGCCGCCGGTGGTGATGTTGATGGCGGCATTGGTGCCTTGCTTGACGCGCGGCAGGAAACGCGCGAACGCCTCCGGCGTCTGGTCGGGCTTGCCGGTCTCGGGGTCGCGGGCATGCAGATGCAGGATCGCCGCACCAGCCTCCGCCGCCGCAATCGCCTCCGAGGCGATCTGGTCCGGCGTGATCGGCAGATAGGGCGACATGGCAGGCGTGTGGATCGCCCCCGTCACCGCGCAGGTGATGATGACCTTGCCGCTGGGTTGCTGGGCGCCGGGCTTGCGGCTTGTTTGCGTCATCGTCCAAACTCCTGATCCGACTTTTTCTTGTGCGCCGCCAGCGCCATCAGCCGGCGGTCGCGCCAGACCTGCCGTTCGCTGAGTTCTTCTCGCGGCAGCCGCTTGCGGCGCTCGGCCTCGACCGTTTCCATGACCTCGCCGGCCCAGTCGACCCGACGCAGCATCTGCGGGAAGATGTTGGAATAGATCGCCTGATAGCGCTCCACATAGTCGCGCACACCACCGGGCGCGTTGAGGTCGATCGTTTCGAACGGACCCATGAACGACCAGCGCAGCGCCAGCCCGTCGCGCAGGCCCGTGTCGACGTCCTCGACCCTGGCATAGCCGTCGGCGACGAGCCGGAACGCCTCCTCCAACAGCGCGCCTTGCAGGCGGTTCATGATGAAGCCGTCGAGTTCGCGCTTCATCACCAGCGGCGCGTGGCCCGCCTCGACAAGAAAGGCGCGGGTCCTTTCCACCGTTTCGGCGGAGGTCCATGGCGCCGGCACGACTTCCGCCGCCGGGATGAGATAGGGCGGATTGATCGGGTGCACGACGAGGCAGCGATGGCGCCCCTCAAGATGATCGGTGAATTTCGACGGCAACAGCGCCGAGGTGGAACTGGCGATCACCGCCTGCGGACCGGCAATTGCGTCGATCCGGGAGAACACTTCCCGCTTCACCTCGAGGTTTTCCGGCGTGTTCTCCTGGACGTGGACGGCATCGGCCAGGGCCTCGCCAAGCTCCTCCACAATGGTGATGCGGCCAAGCACGGCATCGACCGCCTGTCCCCGCAGCAAATCGTTGGCGGCAAGGTCGCCGAGCACGCCAGCGATATAGTCGCGCGCACCGCTGGCCGCGGCCGGCGCCTGGTCCCACATGCGCACATCATGGCCTGCACGAGCGAAGCTGATCGCCCACGCTCGCCCGATGAAGCCGCTTCCGACAATTGCTACCTTCGCCATGATCTCCCCCTCAGAGTGTCTCAACGTTGCCGTCGACGCCGAGCGACTGGCCGGAAATGTTGACGCCCGCATTGGAAAGCAGAAAAGCCACCATCGCCGCGACATCGTATGGGCTGGTCATGCGGCGCAGCGAGATGTTCTGCAGATAGCGTCGTGTCATCTCCTCGTTTGAAACGCCTAATTGCTTTGCCCGGTCGGCAATGACCTTGTCGATGCGCGGCCCTTCGATGATGCCGGGCAAGATGGCGTTGACCCTGATCCCATGGGGTCCGAGTTCCTTGGCAAGACTCTGGGTCAGGCCGACAACGCCGAACTTGGCAGCCGAATACGGCGTGCGGAACGCGTAGCCATGGCGGCCGGCGGCGGAAGACATTGAGACGATCGAGCCCCCGCCCGCCGCCTTGATCAGCGGCACGGCACGCCGCGCGCACAGGAACTGGCCGGTCAGGCAAATGTCTATGCAGCGCCGCCAGTCTGCCGGATCGATCTCATCGACCCCGCCGGTCGGCCCGGCAATGCCGGCATTGTTGATCAGGGCGTCGAGCCCGCCGAGCTTCTCCTTGACGGTCTCGAACAGCCGGTCGACATCGTCGTCGCGCGAGACGTCGGCTTTGACTGCGGCGGCGAGCGTAATTCTCTCTGGAGCAGCGGCCAGCGCCTCGTCGGAAATATCGCAGATCACGACACGCGCGCCGAGCCTCGACAGCGTCTCTGCAATGGCAAAGCCGATGCCGCCGGCACCCGCCGTCACCAGCACGCGCTGGCCTTTGAGCCCGGTCAGGAATTCGTCCGCCGATGCCGGTGCGCTTGAGCTCATCGTTCCATTCCTTTCACTGAATCCGCCTTTCGCGCAGCGCCATGACGGCACCGAGCACCACCAGCCCGAACAGGATCGCCCGCGTCGCGTAAGGCAGCGTCGTGCCGGCGAGCAGCATCTGCAACGCGGTCAAAAGCAGCACGCCGCCCAGCATGCCGAGATAATGGCCGCGCCCGCCGGTGATCAGCGCACCGCCGACGACGACAACGGCGATCGAGGGCAGCAGATAGTCGTCACCCATGCCGAGGCTGGCCTGGCCGGAAAAGCCGGTCAGCATGATGCCGACGAGCCCCGCGCAGACCGCCGACAGCACATAGACGAGGATGAGCGTGCGCCCGACCGCGATGCCGGAGAGCTGGGCGGCGCGCAGGCTGTTGCCGATGCCATAAACCCGGCGGCCGAAAGCGGTGCGGCCGAGCAGCAGCACGGCAAAGACGACGAAGGCGATCATGAACAGCACCACCGGCGTCACAACGAATACCTTCCCGGTCATGAACCAGCGCAGCATCGGCGAGGAGAAGCCGGCCGGCGTACCCTGCGAGTAAAGCAGCGCGACGCCTTGCAGAACGCCGTTGGTGGCCAGCGTCATCACGATCGGCGAAATGCCGAGGAAGACGATGCCGATGCCGTTGGCAAGACCGATCAGGCAAGCGATGAGCAGCACCGCCGGCAGCGCATAGGCAAGTGCAGCATCCGAGCCGTTGACCATGCCGGCAAGCAGGATGCCCGAGAGACCGATCGTCCACGGCACCGACAGGTCGAGCCCGCCGGTGAGGATTACGCTGCCTTGCCCAAGAGCGAGGATGGCGAGGAAGCTCGACAGCACGAACAGCGAGTTCCAGTAGGTGACGTTGACAATGGCGCGTCCGAGCCAGATCTGGGTGACGATCACGACGATGGCCAGGCAGACATAGGCCGGCAGCGCATAACGCAGCGTCTCGGCATTGCGGATATGGAAGGCCGGCTGCGGCGCCTGCTGATCGTCGGTGCTGCCACGCGCGATTCTCAGCCGCCGGTCGGTGCGATCGATCTGCGAGGGCAGCATTCCGGCGCGCCATGCGGCCAACCGCGCCCGTAGCGCACGCAGTTGGCGGGCGAGCACGGAGCCATGCGACAGCGAGCCGGCAAGCACGGCAAGGATCAGGATTGTGCCCTCGGCGATCGTCGAATAATAGGCCGAGACGTTGAGTACGAGCAGGATGTTGACGACCATCATCAGTATGTAGGCGCCAAAGACAGTGCCAACCGGCCCACCTTGACCGCCGCCCAGCCTTGTACCGCCGACGACGACCGCCGCGAACATCGACAGCAACAACGGGTTGCCGACCAGCGGATCGCCGCTGCCGGTCTGGGCACTGATGAAGACGCCGGCAAGCCCGTAGCAGCCGCCGGCTACGACGTAGACCAGGAAGCGCACGAGAACGACGCGCACGCCGACCGATGCGGCCGCATCCGGATCGCTGCCGATCGCATAGAGAGCCGTCCCGAAGCGTGTGCCTTTGAGCCAGAACCAGCCGAGCAGGACGACACCAATAACCACCAGCGGCATCGGTATCCAGCCGGCGATGGCATCACCGAGATAGAAGGCGCCAAGATCGGGAGAGACGAAGCCGCCCGGCTTGTCCATAACCAGCAGCGTTACCCCCTGCAGGATGAACATGGTCGACAGCGTGACGACGATTGGCTGCATGCGCAGGACGGCGATGAAGAAGCCGTTGAAGGCGCCGACCAGCATGCCGACACCAATTCCGGCCAAGGTCCACAGCGCGACACTGGTGCCGGTCGCCATCGGATCCATGCCTTTTGCCAGGACGACATTGACCAGCGAGATCACCGCGCCGGCGGACAGGTCGAAACCGCCGGACAGGATGACCACGGTCTGGCCGATCGCCGCCAGTGCCGAGGTGGCGCCGCCGCTGGAGAGAAACGAAATGTCGAAATAGGTGAGCCGCCCGGCACTGACCAGATCGACGATAAGCAGGAGCACCGCAAAGACGATCGCCGCGATGATCGCGCCGCTGTGCCGCGCGAGAAGCCGCGACAATGTCGTGGCCGGTGCCGCGGCGGGCAAACTCGTCACGCTCATTCCGCCGCCTCCCGGACCAAGTCGCCGTGTCCCAGCGCCGGTCGCATGATCGCGCCTTCCGTGATGTCGTTGCCGGCAAGCTCCGCCACCAGGCGACCGTCATAGAGGACGAGCACCCGGTCGCATTGATGGACCAGCTCGGGAATTTCGGTTGAATGCAGAAGGATCGAGCCGCCGGCCGCCACATAGTCGCGCATCATCACATAGAGTTCGTGCTTGGTGCCGACGTCGATGCCGCGGGTTGGGTCGAAGAGCAGCAGGATGCGGCTTTCGGCGACCAGCCATTTGGCGATGGCGATCTTCTGCTGGTTACCGCCCGAAAACGCCCCCGCCCTCGTCCACATGGCGCGGCGGTCGACCTCGACCGCCGAGAAGGCGGACTGTACGGCCCGCGCCTCCTCGTGCCTGCTGATCAGGCCAAATCGGGAAAAACGCGCGACGACCGGCAGCGATACGTTCTGCCGGCCCGAGAGCTTCAGGAACAGGCCTTCGGTCTTGCGGTCCTCCGGTACCAGCCCGATCGCCATGTTGGGCTTGAGCGCATCGGCGGGCGATCCAAGCCAAACCATGCGGCCGTCGACCAGGATATGGCCACGCTCGATCTCGGCCATGCCGAAGCAGGCGAGGAACAGGTCGAGCTGCCCCATGCCCTGAAGCCCGGCAATGCCGAGAATCTCGCCCTTGCGCAGGTCGAAATCGACGCCGTCGAGCTTTATGCCGGCCTTGAGATCGCGCACGCCGAGCACCGGCGGACCGAAGACGGCCTCGCTTTCGGGTTTCGGCGGAAAGGTCTGGGCGATGCTGCGACCGATGATCTTTTCGATCACTTCTCCATCCGGGACATCGGCAGCCGGTGCGGTCACGATATGGCGGCCGTTCCTGAGAATGGTCAGCGTATCGCAGAAGGCCCGCACCTCGCGCATGCGATGGGTGATGAACACGACCGTCGTACCGGCCGCCTTCAGCCGCGCGATGATGCCGCCCAGCCATTCGACATCGCCGCCCGACAGCGTCGAGGTCGGTTCGTCGAGCAAGAGGATGCGCGGCTTGCGATAGAGCGCGCGCGCGATCTCGGTCTTCTGGCGGACGGCGAGATCGAGCGTTGCCACTTCGGCATCAAGATCGACCGAAAACCCGAGATCTGAAATGTGCTGGCGCACCGCCTTGCGCGCGGCCGACCGCTTGATTAGGCCGATCGGGCCGACAGGCGCGTAGGGCAGCAGCATGTTGTCGAGAACGCTGAGATCGCGCACCAGCGTCATTTCCTGGAAGGCTGTCTGCACGCCTTTGGCGTGCGCGGCGCGCGGCGAACCGAGTGGCGCCGGTTCACCAAGAACGGTGATTTGCCCTTCGTCGGGCCGCACCAGTCCCGACAGCAGCTTGACGAGCGTGGACTTGCCCGCACCGTTCTCGCCAAGCAAGGCATGCGCGCTGCCCGAAGCGATCTCGAAGGAAACGTCATCGAGGGCGACTGTTGCGCCAAACGCCTTGCGGACGCCCTGTATGCCGACAGCTGTCGAATGCGCTGACATCATGATCCCAGTCCCGGCCTGCATGAAAGGTGCGTGGAGCGCCTCGCAAGCACCCCACACCCACTTCGGGAGGGCCTACTCCTCGGGCTGGCCTACAAGGGCGGCCGCGAGACCGATTTCCGGTGTCTGGTCGGAGAAGATCGAGGCGAACCAGCCTGGGTTCGAGACCAGCGACGGTTTGAACGCGTTGCAACCAGCCTTCATCTCCGCCCAGGTGCCCTCGTCGCAAAGCTTTATCGTCTCGTTGGTGACGACCGGCAGCGGCAGGATCGTCTTCTTGGCAACCTCCTTGCCTTCAAGCGCCTCGACCGCAAGCTTGAGAGCGAGCGCCCCGGAATAAGGCGGCGACGCGTAGGAAATGCGCGGCGCGCCGAGCGGCGCATAGGGAGAGGTCGCGCCCTCGACCTCCGTGCCCTCCGGCAGCATCTGGATACGCCCGCCATTGGAACCCTCGCCGGCGCAAGGCAGGAGTTCGCTGACCTTTTTGCCGGCCTCGAGCTGCATGGAATTGGCGGTGAAGCAGCCGACCTGCATCCACAGCCCGTTGATGTCGTCCCAACTGCGCGTCGCCAATATCTTGGAGAGTTCGGTACGGGCCACCGCCTGGCTCCACATGCCGACAGCCTCGCCGACGATCTTGATGTCGGGATGCTTGGCAAACACCTCCTTCGCGGCCTTGGTGCGCAGATCATCGACCGAGGTGCCGGGAACGCCGGTCACCGCGATGATGTTGCCCTTGCCATTGAGCTTCTTGACCAGCCACTCCGCCGTTACGCGGCCAGCCTCTTCCTGGTCGATATGGACGTTGTAGGCGCAAGGCTCCGTGATCTCGGCATCGTAGGCAAACACCTTCACGCCCTTGTCGCAGGCGTTCTTCACCACCTGGTTGAGCGCGGTCGGCGAGATCGGGAAGATCACGATGGCTTCGGCGCCTGCCTGGACCATGGCATTGATCTGCTGGATCTGGCGCTGTGCGTTCGGCCCCGCAACCTGGACCTGGAGGTCGACCTTGTCGGCCATGCTCTTGTGCGACGCCATCGCCTTGACCATGTTGGCGGCCTCGGCCTGCCAATCATTGCCGATGAAGCTCATGCTGAGAAATATCTTGTGCTTTCCGGCCGCTTCGGCGGCGGACGTACCAAGAACGCAAACAGCCATGCCGGCAAGCAGCGCAAACCGCCGGGCTTTCGATCCGATACCCATTCAAAACTCCTCCCAGTTCAGACGACCGAATGCCTCCCAAGGGCACGAAACGTGCTCCTTGTCATTCGATGCAGCTGACCGTATCATGATTTGATCAAAGATCAATGATGAAAAGCTAATAAGTAAAAGCCGGATAGACCGGCGCTTGACGCGGCAATCCGAACCTTGCATTCCGGGCACAGGCGCCGGGTAGGACAAGAGCGTCGCCGTATGTCGCCGTATGGGGAAAGGTAGGCAGAGATGGCTGGGGCGGCATTCAGGAAGCCGGGCGTCGAGATCACGCCGCTTTCCAGGGAAACCCTGCAGGACAGGGTTTACCGGCACGTCACCGAGTTGATCCTCGACGGCAGTATCGTTCCAGGTGAAATGGTGACGGTGCAGAGCCTTGCCGACGCTTTCGGCGTCAGCCCGATGCCGGTTCGAGAGGCACTGCGGCGTCTGAGCGCCGCCAACGCATTGATGGTGGTTTCGGGCCGGTCAATCGGTATCCCCGCATTAAGCCGCGCGCGACTCATCGATCTCAGGAACGTCAGGTTTGAGATCGAAGCGATCGCCGCCGCATGGGCGGCCGAGCGAATGGACGATGCCAGCGTGGCGCTGCTGCGCCAGCATCTGGACGCACTCGAACAGGCCAATGCCGCCGGCGACGTCAAATCCTACCTCAGGGCTAACTACGCCTTTCATTTCTCCATCTATCGAGCCGCGGGCTCGGAAAACATGCTCAACATCATCGAGAACCTGTGGCTGCAGATCAGTCCCTATTTCAACATGCTGCACGATTCCGGAAACTATTCGACCGCCAACCAGCACCATCAGCAGATGTTTGCAGCGCTGCGAGACCGCAACGCGGAAGCGGTCCGGGCCGCGGTTCGCGCTGACATCGACGCGGCTTTCACTGTCCTGATCAAACTGCTGAAATAGGGTGAGGTCGCCAAGCCCGACATGGCAGGACGGTGATGCTCACCACCAACCGAACCGCCGAGCATCAGCGGGCATTTCCGGCGCCCTGCTGCGGTGAGTCATCCGAGGGGACGATCCAGCGCTCACAGGGCGGAGTTGGTCAGGGGTGGCGCTTGCCAGAGCCCACAAGCTCATCCTTTAATGCTGGCGTTGCGGTGTGACCGTTGGCACGGGTGAAGGCATGCCCGATTGATGACGGCGGCTTGTCAACGAGAACGGGAGACGGCAGTGTTCTGACGTTATCAATGAGCCGCGTTTCGCCGAGCCAGGCCGCTGCAAACAGGCGTGCCGGCCGATCCAGGCTTGCTATCGGTTGCAGATCTGCCTCGCCACGGAGTTCCAGGTACTCGACCTCGCGATAGCCTGCGGACAGGATTGCTGCGCGCGCTTCGGCAAGCGTTGGCAGGACGGGAGAGCCGTTCGAGAGCCCCGACGCCGTATCGAGTAGGACCGATGCTAGCCTTGGGGCAACGGCGCGCTCTGCCGGCGAGAGCCGGATATTGCGCGATGACAAAGCGAGACCATCGGCTTCCCGGACTGTCGGACAGGGGACGACGGTGATCGGAATATCCAGGTCCCGGACCATGCGCCTGATAAGTAGAAGCTGCTGGAAGTCCTTCTCTCCGAAAAAGGCGAAATCAGCGCCGGTCTGGAGGAAGAGCTTTGCAACGACGGTCGCCACCCCATCGAAATGGCCAGGCCGGAACGCACCGCACAGGCTTTCACTGACGCCGGATACGGACACGGTCGTGGCGAAGTCGTCAGGATACATCGCAGTCGCATCGGGAACATAAAGCAGGTGGGCGCCCAGCGGCGTAAGCTTTGCAGCGTCTTCGTTTTCCGTGCGGGGATAGGCGGCAAGATCCGCGGCACTGTTGAACTGCTTGGGATTGACGAACAGCGTCACGATCACACGATCGGCCTTTTGAAGCGCAGAACGCACGAGACTCAAATGCCCTTCGTGCAAGGCTCCCATCGTAGGCACCACGGCGATATTGGCACCAGAACGGCGCCATCCCGCCACAACGGTACGAAGCTCGGCAATGGTGCGGACGATCGGCACGCTCACGCGGTTTCTCCGGCCTGCAGCGCGTCGGCGAAGAGATGTTCGGCCGCCGGAAAGCGCCCTCCCCGCACATCAGCCGCGTAAGCCGCAATGGCAGCTTCGGCCTCTGAGCCCAGTTCGGCATAGCGCTTGACGAATTTCGGACGAAAACCGGTGAACATGCCCAGAATATCGTCGACGACCAGAACCTGGCCGTCGCAGGCGGCGGAGGCGCCGATCCCGATGGTTGGAATCGTAACCTCCTCGGTTATTCTTCGTGCGAGCGGCTCGGCCACCTTTTCCAGCACAACGGAGAATGAGCCGGATTCGGCAACAGCAACAGCGTCCCGCAAAATCCTGTCGCCGTCTCTGCCCCTGCCCTGGACCTTGTAGCCGCCAAGCACATTGATCGCTTGCGGTGTCAGCCCGACATGGCTCATGACGGGGATGCCGCGGGCAATGAGAAAGCGGATCGTGTCAGCCATGCTCTCGCCGCCCTCCAGCTTGACCGCGGCGCATCCGGTCTCCGCCATCAGCCGGGCGGCGTTGCGAAAGGCCTGTTCGCAGCCCTCCTCATAGGAGCCGAAGGGCATGTCGACGACCATCAGCGCCCGTTCAAGACCGCGGCGGACGGCCTTGCCGTGCATGATCATCATCTCCAGCGTAACCCCGAGGGTTGACGTCAGGCCATGAAGCACCATGCCGACGCTGTCGCCGACCAGGACCACGTCGCAGTGCCTATCGGCGAGGCGCGCAACGGGCGTTGTATACGCTGTTAAGCAGACAATCGGCTTCTTGTGCTTTCGGGCCGCAATGTCCGGCGGCGTCAGCGCCTTTGTTTCGACCGCCACACTCATCGGCACATTCCCTTGGGTCAAGTTCCAGCGGTGACGGTTTTGCATAGTTCTGTGCAGGTGCGAAGGCCAAAACCGCACTGCATCAGAAAAGTTTGTGCGTCGCGAAGCAGGCTCTCCGCAAAGCAAACACAGAGGGCTAGCGTTCCTCTGCTTCGGTGATCCTGCGCGACAACCATGTTGCTGAGCGGCTGAGCAATCGGGCTCCGGCCGTTTTCAACTCGAACAGTTTAACTGCCGCACGGCGGTTCACGCCAGAAGCGACCTTGGTTGCAAGCCTACCCGAAATGCGTTGTGACGGAAGCATGCGCCCGCACTCCAGACACTACGATTTGAATCAAAATCGCTGGTTCGAATCGGTTCCAAAACAAGGTGCACGCTGGCGGCGTTGGCATTTTGCGCATATTAGCAATCCCTTGACTACCGTCAAAGCCGCTCCAGAATCATGGCTTGGGAAATTGCGGACATCAATATCGGCGATGAGGTGGCGATCACCGTGACGGTGCTGAAGCTCCTGGACGACGGAAGAGCTAGCGTCAGCATCCCCTCCTATGGTTTTCCGCATTCGATCCCTGCTCCTAAAAAGTCCAAACCAGGTGACGAGCTCCAGCTCACTGGCGAGGTCACGCGGGTCGACGAGGAAAATCGAAAGGTGACCGTGAAAGCTGGCGGGCTAATCACCGTGGATGCCGATACGATCACCGACTGGACGCCTGTCCGCCGCAAAAAGATGTCGCTCAGAGATGAGGCGGATTAGCGAACGCAGATCAAATCATCGATGCCGAAGACAAGTCCGCTAGGCCTGGCCGCCCTTGCTCTGGTGCGCGTGGTATCGAGGAGACCTGCCCGGCCGGCGTGCTGCCGATCGAGGAGGCTGTCTTTCGCTCTTATGGCCAAGAGCCCATGCATGAGGGTGAGCCCCTTGCCAAGGCTATCATTGAAACAGTTGAACGGCTAATTGCTTGCGGGAATGCAATCGGCCCCAGATGGCGCACTGTACGAAAATTACCAACTTCGTTAGCCGGGAACAAGCACTCTACATCAAACGTTTTTTTGCGCGAGACTGAACTCTCCTCCGTTCTCTAGTCTGGCTGTAAAGGCCCGCTGCTCTGCACGGGCAGCGGGCCTGAGGGTTCGCACATGCCGCAGCGCCAGCGTACCAATCGCACCTGCCTTAGTCCTCATGATTTGGCTATTTGCCAGCGCGTTTTCGATCAGATTTGCGCAGACGAAGACCTCGACCCTTTAAGCCAACAGGGCAAAATCTTGGCGGAAACGGTAGTGGCGACTTTTCGAAATGCTCACACTGACGAGCGCGAACTGCTGAAGGCAGTCAGGTCTCATCGAGGAAATTGAGCGGCAAAATTTCACCCGACCGACAAGGTCGGGCTTGACCCATTCGGCCTTGTCCCCGGAGCAGGCCCGGGAGCTAACGAGGCCCTAACTGCCAACAAGATAGGCGTCACCGATTGCGGCGTCGCTGTGTTGACGGTCGTTTTGCGCCCGCATCATTCCGCTCTTGCATAGCAGTCCCAGTCTTCAGCCGCTGTTCCCGTAGTCTGGCCGTTTTTGCCTCCCGTGCCGTACGCTCAGTGCGGTCCTTGCTTTCCTGATGAGCAGCCATGCTTCACCTACGTTTTTTGCTGGTGCCCAACCTTCGTCAAAGCCCGCTGTTCCACTCCGGATCCTACCTCAGGGCTAACTACGCCTTTCATTTCTCCATCTATCGAGCCGCGGGCTCGGAAAACATGCTCAACATCATCGAGAACCTGTGGCTGCAGATCAGTCCCTATTTCAACATGCTGCACGATTCCGGAAACTATTCGACCGCCAACCAGCACCATCAGCAGATGTTTGCAGCGCTGCGAGACCGCAACGCGAAAGCGGTCCGGGCCGCGGTTCGCGCTGACATCGACGCGGCTTTCACAGTGCTGATCAAACTGCTGAAGTAACATTCAGGTCGCCATAAGCGACATGCCGCCTCCATTGCTGATCAGACTTCCAGTTCTTTTTCCGCCCACTCCGCGAACTTTTCCAACTTGTCGAGCAAGCTCTCCGCTTCGGGTAATGATTTTGCCCTGATTCCGTATTGAGTTTCGTCCTTCTCATCGAGGATGCTCCGCAACCTGCTGGCCTGCGCTGCAGGAAGGCGATTTCCAAGCGCGTCGCGCATGGTTTTCACCACGGCCGCATGATCCGCGCGGTTGATCTTTCCTGCAAATCGGGCAGTGAGCGCATCGGCGTATGCTATTGCCGCATTCACGATCTGCGACATAGCCGGATTTCCGATGTCACCCGTTCCGGACATTGCCACCTCTAAACGGGCAGCCTTCAAATATGAGCGGGCGATGCGCAATCGCCCCTCGCCAAAGCCTGTCTCGACTGCTTTCGTCGCACCTCTTCTGGTCATGCCAACGCCTTCCGGCGAGTTTTTGTTGCGAGTTCGTCCGGGCGTGAACCCAAGACGAGCAGGGCATTGGCTTCGACCCCGCCCCACCACGGGTCTCGCGTGCTCGACAGCCTTGCCACATCCTCCGGAGTGAGTCCCACGACCGAGGGGTTGAAGCCAAGCTTTTGACCTTGGGTCACCAGTGCCTCACGGATTTCTTGGAGCGCGCTCTCTAGCTTTTCGGATGGCGTAACCACTGCGATGTCGAGATCGCTGTCTGGACGGTCCTCGCCCCTCGCTACGCTGCCGTAAATCCAGGCCGCGAGTACGTTCGGCCGAACTGCGGAGACCGCCTCAGTGATTACGGCGCGAATATTGGAATACCGAAGCGCCTCCTGCTCGAAGAGGGCTTCCAGTGATGTCGCCAGCGGATGGCGATCATTCAACCGGTAAAGACGAGCCCTGCCCGTTCCCTCTGAAGATACGATGCCAATTCCTTCCAAGGTTGCGAGAGCAGACCACACGCTTGCCCTTGCAAGCCCGCTACGAGTCGCAAGCAATGGAGAAGAAAGCAAGCCGCCGTGGCGCGACAATTCCCGGAGCAATCTTACGCTTGCTTCGGTGCCGAGCATAATGGTGAGTGGATAGCGCAAAGCGCTTTGAGCGGTCGAGCGTGCCATGGCGCAAGTTCCCTCTGCTGTGGACTCATAGCACATCACTCGTCGGATATCAAATCGGATGTTTTGTTTTCTAAACGAACGTCCTGTTGTCTGAATCCTGGACGGTTGCTGCGCCACGTTTGCATCTGGACCTGATGGGTTTTAGCGGCTTGTTCCAGCCGACCATGTGGCCACGTCATTGGCCCTGAAGCGGCCGACATGGTAGCAGTGCCGCACTCGACGATGAGCAGCATGTTGGCCTTGGCGGCACGCCATACGCACTCCATCGCCCGGCCATGGTCATTTCCGCGTGGAGTAGTCCTCCGAGAGCGGTAGGAGACCAAGGTTCGGCATGCGGTAGTTAGGCTCCTTCTCCGCGACAGTGGCCAACACCTCGTGCAATTTGTCGACCAGCCCAACCATTCGCTTTGAGGTTGAGTTGCGCCGAAAGCGCCACCTCGCGAAGGCTTAGTGCTTCCCTTATGATCCCCTCAGCGTCCCGAGCAAACAGTCTGTCATACCGGCTTTTTCGTCTGCCCATGCGGCTCTCCATGGCTGTGAGCACTGCCTCACGTGCCGTCAATAAATACGAACCTATTCCTCGCTGAGTCAATTAGTCCTTGACTCTTTTGTTCCGTTTTTGTTCTCTGTGGCCAGGAACGTTTGGAGCAATCGCCATGGACCACATCGTGACACTGGACAGCCGCCAAGAAGCAGCCCTCCAGGCCGTCGCCGACAAATTCATTGCCCAGCACAAGGGCGACGCGGTGAAGGCGCTGAAGGACATGATCGTACTCACTGGCCACCTTCACGATCGCCTTGACGAACTCTCGGCTCGGCGTCGGGCAAGATTTAGGAGGGACCCCGATGAGCATCATGCACCTGGACGCGGCGGCTAAAGCCGAACTGCACTCGGAGGCGGAGAAGCTCATCGCCCGCTACGAGAGTCCCCTGGAGACCGTCAAGGCGCTCATGGCTTACAACTGCGAGCTTGAGACCCAAATACTTGCCCTCGCTTACCGACACCCGGAGCTGGTGCAGGTCAGCTACAACGACACGCCACCTGTGTTGGGGTGATCACGGCGGAGGCCAGAGCAAACAGACCATGCAGGACCTTATCACTTTTCTAGAAGTCAACGTGGTGCTGGTGTTGGCGAACCCGGCCGCCTTTGCCACGTTTGCCGTTCTGATGGGAGGAGGCGGATTTGTCGTTGGCCGCTACTTGCTAACCGAACGTCTCGCCAATCTGGAAAGCCGCATTGTTAGACGTGACGAGGAAATCGCTGAGCTGAAAGCAAAGAAGAAAGTACAACATCGGGAGCCGCCGATGGTGCCCATAATCGGTACTGTTGCAATTGGTCCCACCAACCGAAGCGGCCCTGTAAATCTGGCTATCGGACAAGCCCGACGTAGAAGCGGCCGGGCGACCGCCAATGGAGGACAATGAGGTCGAATGATCGACGGTTGCCCTAACGCGCTGGTTGAGGCGACCATCGCGGTCACCTCTCTATCGTCGGCATGGGGGTGATCATTCTCGACAGCATCCTGCTGCGCCTCAGGGAGCGAACGCTCTGGCCGAGGCTTTGGCTGATTTTCCAAAACCCGCCGCGACCTGCCGAGTGCAACGCGCACAGGCTCTTCAAAACGGTGGTCTTGCACGCGCACCTCCCGAGTCTCGAACGCGACCCAATCCTCGGTCATGATAGGTTCCCGCCATGTCTGATCATATTCTGCCCGGTCAAAAGAAGCCCAAGCTAACCGTCGTCGTGGCGTTCGATCGTGGCGAGGACGGCGAACTGTTTCCCGCCTTTGGTCCGGCCGATCAGCAAAGCGAGGAACGCGCCATCCGCACCGGTCAGGCGCTCGCAGGGAAGCATGTTGGCGTAATCGCATGGAGCCGCGACGCCGACCCGGCTATTGGCGACTATGGCCCGCCGACCGTGCTATTCACCAGCGGTGACGTGCCGGATATGGAGTAAATTCAGCCCCGAGATTCCATTTCGCAGTGTTCGGAGAACTCCCCTTCACCGGGTATTTGTGGATCATTTATTGGGTAACGCCGCTCTTGGCGATACGCTCTTCGAAACTCGGTGCCAGCCCGACGTGCTGAAGCACTGGCCAGCGTCCATCGCGGCGGCAGCTTCTGGGCCAAGCGGATGCCTTCAGTTACTTGCGGACGTTTGATGTGGCGCAAAGGATCCGCAGAAGCTAACATAACTTGTTCTTGGAGGCTGTCGTGCGTACGAGACGTTTCAGAAAGCCCGTCGTCGTTCAACCCGGCCGGATCGATCGCGACAGAGTTGTTGCGTCGGTATCCGACGCGGCCGAAGTTCTGCTGAGGGATTGGCCGAGGCCGGAGGGCAAGTCGCGGCTCGCTGCAATCGAAGCATGCCTTGCCGTAATCCGTGGAGAAAAACCACCAAGGATAGCGCGCCAGGCGTTCATCGCTGCTGCCAAGGAGGCCAGGATATTGCTCGGGGAAGAAATTTAGGCTTACCCAGCACCCGTATGGGCATGCCCTTGAAGCACGGAGCGCTGCTGGATTCGGCAGCTTTGTTGCTTTGTGGCATCGAGCAGAGCGTGACGTATCGATGTAGTGCGATTTTATCGATATGATTTGATTGTCTGTCGAGGGCGACGATGTATCGGCTCGACTTGTCGATCGCACATTGATCGACCTCTCCTGCCCCGTCAGGATACGAGGACGTCAAGACGCAAGCCGTGCTGAAGCTTGTGTTGTGGCGTGAGCGGCGCTTACTGAACCGCGAAGCCAGGCAGCTCATTCCCAGCCAGGCCACCTAGACCATCTAGACCTGACGGCATGGCCCGAACGTCGTGCACTGTCAGGCGTTGGCCTTGCGCTTTGCTGGTGCTTTCCTTGGCGGCGTCTTGGCAACCGCCTTGCGGCCGAGACCGGCAGCTTTGGCAAGCGCAGACCGCTGAGCCGCATAGCTGGGCGCTACCATAGGATAGTCCCATGCCAAACCCCACTTGGCTCTGTACTCATCAGGTGTCATGCCAAGCAAGCCCAGGTGGCGCTTCATCGACTTGAACTTGCGCCCGTTCTCAAGGCTTATAATGTATTCGGGAAAGATCGACTTCTTAGGATTTACCGCGGGCGTAAGTATTGGCGATGGTGCAGCGACCGGCTCAGCCAGGCCAGACAACGCAGAATTAACACTGGCGATCAAATTCGGCAGATCCGCCACGGGCGTTGCGTTGCTCTGGACATAGGCTGCGACGATATCTGCTGTCATCCCTAGCAGATCAGCCCTTCGCTGCCCAATTGCTTCATCCATCAAAATCGTTCCCTTGTTGATCTCCGGCGTTCCTATTTGGAAAATTCGGCCTGCGCAATTGCAAACAATGATTATTTGACGCTAGATTACTCCAAGGCCGACTGTGCTGGTCATCTCCTGCGACATGCGTGTGTGCGGCCGATTTCCCTTCAGGTGTAGCACCCTTATTCACCCGAATGCGATCAGCAGATCGTTGGCATTATCTGGTCACTGGCCTTGATCTGCACTTCGGCGATGGTGCTGTCGCACTCGGCATGCAGCGCCGTTCCATCTCATCGCTTCGATCGAAAGCAGCAGATTGCCGGCCTTCACCGCCTGGACGGCAGCGACCGAGAGCGCCGAGACGACGCCATCGCGGCGATACCCAAAGCCCAGTGGGAAGCAGCCACGGCGCTCGGTATACGCTGCGGCTGGTGATCATCCCGCAAGCGGTGCGGCTGATGCTGCCACTGACCGTCGGCTTCATGGTGCAGATCGTCAAGGCGACATCCATCGCCTCGCCGATCGGGCTGACCGAGCTTGCCGGCGCCGCCACACAGGTCAAAATCGTGACCTTCCAGCCGGTCGTGGCGTTCGGCACGGTGTCGATCATCTACTTCGCGCTGTGCTGGCCGCTATCGCTCTATGCAGGCTATCTGGATACGCAAAGTCGAGACACCGCTGATCATGCCGGCTGTTTAGCCAAAGCGGGTCAGCCCTTGAACGCCGGCAAGATAAGGCCCTTGACGCCGACATCGAGCGCGAACAATCCGCCCGGATTCTTCTGGCGAAGGAAATGTCTGTCCGGGCGCTTGAGCACCGCCGAGGTGACATAGAGGATGTCGAGATCCCTGCCGCCGAATTCGCAGCAGGTCGGCAGGTCGGTCGGCAAGACCACGGTTTCCATCAGTTCGCCGTCAGGATCATAGCGGCAGACTTTGCCGGTCACTGGGATGGTCACCCAGTAGCAGCCTTCGGCATCGACGGTGGCACCGTCGGCGACGCCGCCGGTTGCCCTCATGTCGATGAAGGTGCGGCGGTTCTCGATGTCGCCGCTGGCGGGGTCGAAATCATAGGCCCATACCGCGCCGGCATGGCTGTCGGAGAAATACATGGTTTTTGAATCCGGGCTCCAGGCCAGACCGTTCGAGCAGCCGATGGCGTCGATCATCTTGTGGACCGAAAGGTCGGGATCGAGCCGGTAAAGGGCGCCGATGAATTCGACTGGCTGACCCGGCACCTCGAACATCGTGCCCGACCAGAAGCGGCCCTGGCGATCCGGCTTGCCGTCGTTGAAGCGGGTCTTCGGCATATGCGCTTCCGGATCGACGATCGCTTCGAACTTGCCGGTCGCGGGATCGAAGAAATGGAAGCCGTTGGTCATGGTCAGGACCAGGCCGCCCTTCTCGCGCAAGCCAAGGCAGCCGAGATATTCCGGGGTCTCGAAGACCTCGTCCTTACCGCTTAAAGGATCGTAGCGATGGATCAGCTTCTTCCAGATATCGATCCACCAGAGAACGCCGGCCTTGGGGTCCCAAAGCGTGCCTTCGCCGAGTTCGGCTCTGGCATCGACGACACAGGTGATTTCGACCATGGTCAGCTCTCTTTTCTGCCCAGCTTGCCGCCAAGCCCGGCGAAGGTTTCGCTGCCGATCGACACGGTGAGCAGGATCACCGCGCCGTAGACGATGAGCAGCGCGCCGCTCGACAGGTTCAGCGCAGGCAGTAGGCCGGTGAGGATGGTGAGCACCATGGCGCCGGCGACGGTCCCGAGATAATGGCCGCTGCCGCCGAGGATCGAGGCGCCGCCGATGGCGACCGCCGCGATCGAGGTGAACAGATAGGCGTCGCCCATGCCGAGATAAGCCTGGCTGGAATAGCCGGTGAGCAACATGCCGGCGAAAGCGGCGGTGAGGCCGGAGATGACATAGGTCAGGATGGTGGTGCGCGCCGTCGGCACGCCGGAGAATTCAGCGACCGTGGCGCTGGTGCCGAGCGCATAGAGATGGCGGCCGAATGCCGCCTTGGACAGCAGCAGCGTCGCCACCAGTGTCAGCGCGAGCCAGATCAGCGCGATGACCGGGAAGCCGCCGATGCGGCCGACCGACAGGAACTGGATCAAGGCCGGTGCCGAGGGTGTCGGCGAGCCCCCGGTCAGCACCAGGATCAGGCCTTGCAGGATGACATTGGTCGCGAGTGTCATGATGATCGGCGGCACGCCGAACCGGGCGACGCCGACGCCGTTGATCAGCCCGATCAAGGCGCCGCCGGCGAACAGCAGCGGCATTACCCAGACCAGCGGCAGATCCCGACCGCCGCAGAGCAGCGCCATGACGATTGCCGCCGAGTTGAGCACCCAAGGCACCGACAGGTCGATGCCGCCCGCTATGATGACAAAGGTCTGGCCGAGCGCGACGATGCCGACAAAGGCGGCCAGCACGACAGTCGAGCGCATGTTGGATACTGAGAGGAAGCCCGGCGAGAACAAAGCCGTGACCAGCAGCAGCACAACCATGCCGGCATAGGCGAGTACGATGAGGCGGTTGCGGGCAAGGAAGGCGCTCATTGGACACGGTTCCTTGCGGCTTTTTCGGCAACGGAACTGGCAAGCACCGAGAGCAGGAGGATGATGCCGGAAGCGACCGGCTGCCAGTAGCTCGACACATGCAGGACGAAGACGAGATTGCCGATGAGGGTGAGCACGAAGGCGCCGATCACCGTGCCGGCAAGATGGCCGCGACCGCCGAACAGGCTGACACCGCCGATGACCGCGGCCGCCACCGAAGGCAGGATATAGTCCTTGCCGATGGTCGGCGAACCGGCGCCGGTCTGCGTCACCAGAAACAGCGCCGCGCCCGCCGCGAACAGGCCGGACAGGCCGTAGGTGACGAGGTTGACGCGGGTGATCGAAACACCGGACAGGAAGGCCGATTTCTCGTTGGAACCAGTCGCCTGGATGGCTATGCCGACACGCGTCGCGCGAAACCACCACCAGAACACGAGCAGCGCCAGCAGCATCCAGACCGGGCTCGTCAGGCCGACGAGCTGTGCCGAGGCGAAGCCGACCCACCAGCCGGGAACGCTGCCGCCATCGGTCGGCAGGATGATCATGGCGACGCCGTTGAGGATCGACCAGGTGGCAAGCGTCACCAGGAAGGGCTGCAGCTTGAGCAGCGAGATCAGCAGGCCGTTGAGTGCGCCGATCAGGAAGCCGAGTGCCAGGATGATCAGCGCCCAAAGTGCCGTGGCCGACGGATCATCGGTGAAGCGCGTCGCCGCGATCACCGTGCCGAGGCTGATCATGCCGCCGATCGACAGGTCGATGCCGCCCCGCACCAGCACGATGGTCTGGCCGGTTGCCGCCAGCATCAGCGTCATAGCCGCGGCCGTGTCGAGGTTGAGTTCGTCCAGCGAAAAGACGCCGGACTGCAGGCTGCCATAGATGGCAACGATCAAGGCCAGCATCAGGGAGGCGACAAGGAACGGCGCGCGGTCGAGCAGGCGGCCGCGCCAGTCGATGCCGGGCCTCGTCGATTTCATTTCGGCAGGTCGTTGCGCCATCCCCACAGTTTGCTCCGCGGACATCACCATGCCTCAAGCCGCCTCGCTTTCAAGCATGGCGGCGCGCAAAATGCCCGCCTCCGAGATGCGGTCGCCTTCGAGCGTCGCCGCGATGCGGCCATTGCGCATCACCAGCACCCGGTCGGCGACATGGACCAGTTCCGGCATGTCGCTGGAATGGAACAGGATCGCATAGCCCTTGGCCGCGAGGTCGCGCATCAGCTGAAAAATCTCGCCCTTGGTGCCGACATCGACGCCGCGCGTCGGATCGTACAGCAACAAAACGCGCGCCTGCGTGAGCAGCATCTTGCCGAAGATCACCTTCTGCTGGTTACCGCCGGACAGCGTGCCGGCGAGCTGTTCCGGCGTGCCTGCCTTGATGCGCAGGAAGTCGACCATTTCCTTGACCAGAGCCGCTTCCTTTTGCCGGCTGAGCAAGCCATTTTCGGTAAAACGCCTGATAACGGACAGGGTCAGGTTCTCGCGCACGCTCTTGGTCAGGAGTAGGCCCTGCCCGCGCCGGTCCTCCGGCACCAGCGCAATGCCATCCTTGCCTGTCAGCGCCTGGCGCGGATTGCCGATCGAGACCGGCTTGCCCCAGAGTTCGAGGGTGCCGCTCGCCTTGCTGGCGCCGAACAGCGCCTGGAACAGGTCGCGCTGGCCGTGGCCCTGCAGGCCGCCAACACCCAGCACCTCGCCTTCGCGCAGCGCGAAGTCGACGCCGGCGAGCCGGCTGCCGCTGGAGAAGTTCCTGACCCTCAGCGCGATGTGGTCTGTCGCTGTGGACACACGCTCCGGATAAAGCCTGTCCAGATGGCGGCCGATCATCTGCGTGACGATCTCGTTGTCCGACACGGCGTTCGCCTCGTGCGCGGCGACGGTGCTGCCATTGCGAAAGATGGTCAGCCGGTCGGCGATGGCGCGCACCTCGGCCATGCGGTGCGAAATGAAGATCACCAGCCGGCCTTCGGCCGCCAATTGCCGCGTCAAATTGAGCAGCCACTCCGCCTCCCGCGCCGGCAGCGCCGAGGTCGCTTCGTCAAGGATCAGGATGCGCGGGTCCTTGGCCAAGCCCTTGGCAATCTCGACAATCTGCCGTTCGGCCAGGGTCAGCCGCCGCAACTCCTGGTCGGGACGCAATGCCGGAAAACTATATTTGTCGAGCAGCGCCAGCGTCTTGCGACGCATCTCGCCGCGGTTGACGATGCGCAGCAATGTCCGCGGTTCGTGACGGAACCAGATATTCTGTTCGACGCTGAGATCGGGGATCAGCGACAGTTCCTGGAAGACGGCGGCGATGCCGAGCGCCTGGGCCGCGTCCGGATTGGCCGGGCGATAGTCCTGGCCATCGACCAGGATCGAGCCGCGGTCGTGCTGCACGGCGCCCGACAGGATCTGGATGAAAGTGCTTTTGCCGGCGCCATTCTCGCCGAGCAGTGCGTGCACCTCGCCGGCGCGGGCACTGAACGTCGCCTCGCTCAGCGCGACGATGCCGCCATAGCGTTTGGACAGGCCTTTGACGGTGACGAGGTCCATGAATGCGCCTTCGAAAAGCTCTCCCGACACCTTGCGACGCCGGGAGACAGGGTCGTGGGACAGGAGTTTACTTGGTACCGGCGGCTTCCGCAGCGGTGATCTCGACCCAGTCGGGCGTGATCGGCAGCGTCAGGCCGGGCGCCTGGTCCGGAAACGCATTCTTGCCGATCGCGATCTTGATCATCTTGGTGCCCGGGTAAAGCTTGGACTCGAAGGGATCGGTGGTGACGAAATCACCCTTGACCGAGACGGAGCGCTCGGCGGGCTTCTTGCCCGTGTCGAGAATGTCGACCGCGAGCTTGATCGCTTCCGAGGAGAGATAGGCAGGATTGGAGCCAAGGATGCACTTGGCGCCTTGCGTTTGCGCGCAAGTAACGGCGGCGACATTGTAGGAGAAGCCGACGACCGGGACGATCGGCCGGCCGGCATCCTTCAGCGCCTGGATGGCGCCGGAGCCGTAGCCTTGTGTCATGATGCCGTCGATTTTCGGATTGGCCGCGAGCAGGGCCGCGACCCCAGATTGTTCCGGCCCGAGCGCGTAGTTGCCGTTGTAGTAGCCGACGACCTTGATGTCGGGATATTTGGCCAGCACCTTTTCGTAGCCTTGCTGCAGCTGTGCCGAGATCGGCGCCCCGGCGAGGCCACGGTCGAGGATGATGTTGCCCTTGCCGCCAAGCTGCGTGGCCATCCACTCGGCCATCACCGAGGGAATGCGATCCCAGTCGGAAGCGACGGCAAAAGCGCAGGGTTCGGTCACCACCTGGTCGAAGCTGATGACGATGATACCGGCGTCGCAGGCCTTGTTGATGGTCGGATTCAAGGCCGAGTCCGAACCGGCATCGACAAGGATGGCGTCCGGCTTCTGGCGGATGATGTTGTTCAGCGAATTGATCTGCGCCTGGACAGTGTTCTCGACATTCTCGATCTTGAGGTCGACGCGGCCCTTCAGCGGCCCCTTGTTCACCGAAACGGTGGCGACACGCTCCATCTGCTGGCGCCAGTCATTGCCGACGAAATTGTTCGAGAGATAGATGGTGTAGGTCTTCTTGTTCTCGGCGTGGCTCGGCGCGGTGCTCACCGCGATTGCGGACATGGCAAGAGCTGCCAATCCGCCGCAAACTGTCTTCAGTTTCATGATCTCTCCTCCTTCGTGTTTCCTGCATCAGCCGGTGACGGACTTCGCCGTCTTGATGGGTGCTGCACGCAAATTGATACCGGTACCAATGCGCCTTGTCAATTTAAGCCAAGGCGCATTGGAGGAGCTTCGAGGCGAACCTTTCGCCGCCGATTTGCATCATTTCGAGCCAGCTGCCTCGGCAGGGGTAATTTCAACCCAGTCCGGGCTGACCGGAAGAAACAGACCGGGGGCCATGTCCGGAAAGGCGTTCTTGCCCATCTCGATGTTCTGCATGGCCGCGTCGGGGTACAATTCCGATGGGATCGGATCGGTGGTCAGGAAGGCATTGCGCAGCAGGATCTTTTTCTGCGCCGGCTGCTTGCCGTCGAGTATCTCCACCGCGAGCTTTAAGGCCTCGGCCGACAGATAGGCAGGATTGGGCGCAAGGATGCACTGGGCTCCTTTCGTCTGGGCACAGGTCGTCGTCGTCAGGTTGAAGGGGCTGCCGGTGATGGGAACGATCGGGCGACCGGCATCCTGCAGCGCCTTGATCGCCCCGGCGCCGTAGCCCTGGACGAATATAGCGTCGACTTGCGGGTGCGCGGCCAGCAGGCTGGCGACGCCGGCCTGCTCAGGCCCCAGCGCATAGTCGCCGTTGAAATAGCCGACCACTTCGATGCCGGGATAATTCTTGATGACTTCTTCGAAACCGCCTTGCAACTGGGCGGAGATCGGCGCGCCGGCAAGCCCGCGATCGACGAGGATCTTGCCTTTGCCGTCGAGTTTCTTGACCAGCCATTCGGCTTCCACGCGCGGCGCCCGGCCCCAGTCGGACTCCATCGTGTAAGCGCAGGGCGCGCTGACGATCTGATCGAAGGCAATGATCACAATGCCGGCGTTGCAAGCCTTCTCGATCGTCGGGTTGAGCGCCTCGCCCGAGCCCGCATCGATGACGATGGCGTCGGGCTTGTTGCGAATGATGTTGTTCAGCGAATTGATCTGCGCCTGGACCGTTGTCTCGACGACCTCGACCTTGAGATCGACACGGCCGGCAAGCGGTGGCTTCTTGACCGCGATATCGGCGCTGCGCAGCATCTGCTGGCGCCAGTCGTTGCCGACGAAATTGTTGGACAGATAAATGACGTAGGGCCTCTTGTCCTGTGCGTTGGCCGGCACGGCATCGATCGACAGCAAAGTCGCCGCAACCACCGCAAGCCCGGCGAAAAATGCGCCTGCTTTCATGATTTCCTCCTCCCGTGTTTGTTATCGGCCGCGCGAGCGCCGCCGCCTATCAAGTACCTTCGAGGCACACCCCCTTATGAACAGACTTTGTTTTTGTGCATGCCGTGATCCCAGAACCACTGCGCACTTTGGGCGACATGCACCAAATGCAGACGTCGGATGCGGCCGTGCATCCATGTTGACCGCGGTTTCCCGGCGCAGCCTTCATCCAGCTATGATGCTATTATAATTTTATAAAGCTGTCCATGGCCGAGACGGGGAAATCGGCGCGCGATAATCCGCCGATTGGGAATCAGGCCAGATCGTTCGGTGCGTCGTAGCTGATGCTGAAGAGATCGGCCGGATGCCGCGCAATGGTGAATTCGATGCTCTGCTGGTCGGCCGACTGATAGAGCATCTCCACACTCAGGACCGCACTGCCGAGAGCGATGCCGAGGTCTTCCGCGATGGCGTCATCGGCGATCTCGGCGCGGACCGTGACATGCGCGACGTCCAGCCGCAGGCCGAGATGCCGTTGCACCGAACGAAAGATCAGCACGTCGGAAAAATCCTCTCGCTTCAGCTTGGCTCCGACGGCCGGCGGGAAATAGCTGGTGATCTGAGCCTTCCTCTGCTCACCCACAGACAGGATGCCGCGCAAGCAGTAGCCCGCTTCGTCCTTGCCCATGCCGAAATGGCGCTGGAGCACCGGGGAGACCTCCTTGCGATAGGATTTCACCGTCAGTTGCGCGTCCTTGGTGAAGGCCGCCATGTCGGCGAAGTTCTTGAATTTCCAGCTCAGGTTGACCGATGGATTGCGCGCCGTGACCACAGCCGGTTTGGCCGACCGCTTCCTGATCAGCCCGTCGGCCTCGAGGTCACGCAACGCTTGCCGTACGGTGATCAGGCTGACGCCGAAATGTTCGGCGATGGTCGCCTCCTTCGGCAGTTCGCCGCCGACGGGAAAGGTGCCGTTCCCGATCGGCTCGCGCAGGATATCGGCGAGTTGGCGGTAAAGCGGGCCGTTGGCGCGACCAAGTGTGCGCTTGGGAAGACTGTCGATGGTGGGAACGGAGTGATCCATGTGCCTCGTCGCGCCTGTGTCGAAGCTTTTATAATAGCTTCCTGTGCCGGAGGCTATTGCATGTCACCCAAAAGTGGCTCCGGTTTTGGGATCAAAAAACAAGCCCGACGATCATCAACCGTCTCAGACGAAGAGCCGAAGCGGATGCTCGATCGCGGCTTTCAGGCTCGAAAGCCATAAGGCCGCCGCTGCCTCGTCAATGCTTCCCGTATCCGCCATCAGCAGGCACTCGGCGTGATTGCCTGATGTGTCGAGCGAGACGGTCAAGCGCATGGCGCGGCTTGGCAGAAGCGGCATCATGAGCGGCCTGACGTCGCTTGCCGGCAGCACCCGCAGGGACAATGCGGCGGGTTTTTCCGCATCGTCGCGACTGTCGGCCAAAGCAGTGAGCCGCGTCTCCCACAGCGATGTCAGAGACATTTCGGGGATCATGGCGAACACGGCTTGCCGGCCCGCCAGTTCCAGCGCCACAGATGCCATGCCGATCCTGGCGGCGTCCGGTATCTGGGCAAATGCTCTGCCCGCCGCGCGCAGCAGCACGTCGTCAATGTCGAACAGCCTTCCAGAGCTCTCCAGTGCCGCCAGCAGGTCTCGCAGCGCGCCGAGGGCAACGGACGTGGCAAAGGCAGCGATCCGGGACGCAGCAGTGGAAGGCTCCGCCGCTGGGGCGGCGATATCAGGCGAAACGACCAGCGTGGCAGCCGGAACGTAGCCGGTGACATCGGCAGCGAGGATGCGGCCACCGGGGCCGCTGCCGCGAAGGGCTTCGAGCGGCAGCGCACGCTCGCGCGCCAGGCGGCGGGCGTATGGGGAAACCGCGAGACGCCTTGCCTGCGCCGCCATTGCGTTCATTTCAAATACTCTGAATTGACGCAGTTGGTCAGCCGCCCCTCCGCAAGATATGCGTGCACGACCTCGATCGATTTCAGCCGGAGATCGCGCATCGATGCCGGGCTGTAGAAGGCGGCGTGGGGGGTGACGATCAGGCGGTTGGCGATCCATGCTTCGCGGCGTCGCCATGCCGCCAGCAGCGGATGTTCGAGATCGCCGGGTTCGCTTGGCAGCACGTCGAGCCCCGCGCCGGTGACGGTACCCGCGCGCATGGCTGCTTCGAGCAAGTCGAGATCGACGATCGGGCCGCGCGCGGTGTTGATCAGCACAAGCCCGGGCCTGGCCGCGGCGAAGGCCGCCGCGCCAAGCAGCTTGCGGGTTTCCTCGCTCAATGGCGTGTGGACGCTCACCACATCCGCGCGCGCCATGAGCTCGGCCAACGAATGGACCCGCTCGTAGCCTGTCGACAAGTTGACGCCGGACGACAGATGCGGGTCGTAGAACACCACCTTCATGTCGAAGGCGGCTGCGCGGCGGGCCGTGGCGAGGCCGATGCGGCCAAGTCCGACAATGCCGAAGGTGGCGCCCTTATGCCGGCGCACCAGCGGCGCTTTGGAGAAATGCCAGCCTTCGGCGCCATTGCCGGTGAGTTCCGCGCCATAGGCGGAGGTGCCGCGCGTCAGCGCCAGCATCAGGCCGATGGCGTGGTCGGCGACTTCGGTTGTACCATAGTCCGGCACATTGCAGGCCGGTATCTTGCGGGCGCCCCAGCCTGCCGTGTCGATGTTGTCGAAGCCGACGCCCGAGCGTACCGCGATCCTGGCCTTGGGAAACGCGGTGGGAGCGGCAGCGACATTGTGGGTCGGCGAATAGTTGATGACCGCATCGGCGGTCTCGCAGGCCGACGGATCGAGCATGGCTGGCTTGTCGTTGGTCGATCTGGCGAGGATGAACTCGATGTCGGGATAGTGCTCGCGCTCGAGTTCGGCTTCATCGGCGGCTTGCCAGTTGGCGCACAGGATCTTCATGCTTGCCCTTCGGATTTTACAGGGAGAGTGGTGACTATTTCTTGATGCCGCCAATGCGGCCGCCCATCGGCACCACGGCGCCGACCGGCTGGTCGATCGCGGCAAGCGTGCCGCTGACTGGCGCCTCGATCTCGACCACGGCCTTGTCGGTCTCGATCTCGGCGACCAGTTCGCCTTCCTTGACCGCATCGCCGACCGCTTTCCGCCATTTGATGACGGTGCCTTCGCTGACGGTGAGATCGCCGAACGGCATCGTCACCGGCTCGTCGTCGCCGGCGGCGGCGGGTACCTGCGGCGCAGCGGGCGCAACCTTGGCGGGAGCAGGTGCCGATTTAGCAGGTGCGGCACTTTTCAGGCCGACCGTGTACCAGTGATCGGGAATCGGCGGCTTGCCGGCGATGACGTCGCGCACGCCCTGGACGATGCGCGCCGTGTCGACCAGCATGGCGCGTTCCAGCACGGGCGCGAAGGGATGCGAGGTCGGCGCGGTGTGCAGCCTTCCGGGCGGAGCGTCGAGGTCATCGAAGGCAAGTTCGTTGATGGCTTGCGCGATCTCGCCACCCAGGCCGCACATCGCCCAGGCCTCGTCGACGATGAGCAGGCGATGGGTCTTGCGCACGCTGGCGACGATCGTCTCGATGTCGAGCGGCATGATGGTGCGCGGATCGATCACCTCGGCTTCGATGCCTTCGGCCGCCAATGCCCCCGCCGCTTCAATCGCGCGCTGCACCATCTGCCCTGCGGCAACGACGGTGATGTCGGTGCCGGCCCGCGCGATGCGCGCGACTCCGAACGGGACAAAATGTTCGCCAAGCGGCACCTCGCCCTTGGAGGCGAACAGCGCCTTGGGTTCGAGCATGATGACAGGATCGCCGGCCCTCAGCGCTGTCTTCATCAGCCCCTTGGCATCCGCGGGGCTCGAGGGAACGCAGACGATGAGGCCCGGCATATGGGCGAAGACCGGATGATAGATGCCGCTGTGGTGCGGGCCGGAGCTGCGCAGCGCGCCGGCGCCGACGCGCACCACCATCGGCGCGCTCATCAGGCCGCTGGTCATGTAGCGCAGCTTGGCGGCCTGCAGGAAGATCTGGCCGGCGGTCTCGAAGGCGAAGTCGGCAAACATCAGGTCGGAGACCGTGCGCGCGCCGGTAGCCGAGGCGCCGACGGCGGCGGCGGTGAAGCCCTGTTCGGAAATCGGCGTATCGACCATGCGCTCGGCGCCGAACTCCTGCCAGAGGTTCCTGGTGTGGGCGAAGCTGCCGCCGCGCTCCCCGGTGCCTTCGCCAAAATAGAGGATTGCCGGATTGGCGCGCATTTCCTCGGCGATGCCGTCGCGTACCGCCTCGAGCCAGCCTTGCGTGCGCGTCTCGCCGACGGCGCGCGGCTGCAGCGCTGCCGGCGGGTTGATCGGATCGGCAAAGACATGCAGGCGCACCGTTGCCGGATCGGGCTCGGGCGAATTGCGGGCAAAGCTCAGCGCTTCCTCGACCACCTTCTCGATCCGCGTTTCGATGGCGGCGAGAGCTTCCGCGTCGGCGATGCCATAGTCCTCGACCAGCTTCTTGCGGAACATGTCGATCGGATCGCGCCTGATCCAGGCGTCGAGTTCTTCCTGCGTGCGGTAGGTGCCGATGACCGGATCGCCCTCATGGTGGCCGACGGTGCGATAGGTCTTGGCCTCGATCAGCGTCGGACCTTTGCCGGCACGGGCGCGCTCAGTCGCTTCCTTCATGGCGAGCCAGACGGCGAAGACGTCGTTGCCGTCGACGGCAACGCCTGGCATGCCATAGGACGCGGCCCTGGTGGCAATTTCGGGATTGAGCGTGATGGATTTCAGCGGCGTGGCGGTGGCGTAGAGATTGTTCTCGCAGACGAACACCGCCGGCGCGCGCTGCACGGCGGCAAAGTTAAGCGCCTCGTGGAAGCCACCATGATTGGCGGCGCCATCGCCGAAGAAGGCCACGCCGATGTCGTCACGGCCCTGCTGGCGGGCGCTCATACCGATGCCGACCGCATGGCCGATGCCGGCGGCGACGATGCCATTGGTGCCAAACAGGCCGACCGAACGGTCGTAGAGATGCATAGTGCCGCCACGGCCGCCGCAAATGCCGTCGACCTTGCCGAACAATTCTGCCATCACCCGGCCGGGATTGGCGCCCTTGGCCAATGCGTGGCCATGCCCTCGATGGGTCGAGGTCACCCAGTCGGTCGGCCTGAGATGCGCGCAGACACCGACGCCCGTCGCCTCCTCGCCGATATAGAGATGCAGGAAGCCGGGCGTTTCGCCCTTGCGGCAGGCGATCTGGGCGATGCTTTCGAAGCGGCGCAACAGCACCATGCGTTCGAACAGATCGAGCAGAATCTTGCGGTCGGGGAGGTTTGGCGCACCCCTGGACTCCTCGCGCGTGCGCGCCGCAGAAATTGCCACCAAAGCCTCCCTGAATACGTCTGGCGCCGGGCGGCAGAGCGCCGGCGGCGAGCTTGTTGGCCGCCCGCTTCGGTGCATCATAGATTATAATAGCATAATGTCTACCGGTACTAACAGAGCCGCACGGGGGCTAGATTTTGGTGATCCGCACCGTGGCGTCGGGACGCTCGAACAGCTCCGGCCGCAAGCTGAGACCGAGCCCCGGCCCTTCGAGGGGCGTGACGTGACCGTCCTCGACCGATGGAATGTCGGCGACAATCTCGGTGTACCAGCCGGTGAAATAGGCGCGCACGGCTTCCTGGTAGTTGACATTCGGCAAGGTCGCCGACAGGGCGCAACTGGCGGCATAGACGATCGGCCCGGTACAGTCGTGCAAGGTGACCGGCAGTTCGCTGGCTTCGGCCATGTTGGCTATCTTGCGAGCCTCGGACAGACCACCGCACCAGGCGAGGTCGATCATGATCACCGAAGCAGCGCGCTTGTCGATCAGTTGCTTGAACATCTGCCGCGAGGCGAGCCGCTCGCTGGCGGCGATCGGGATCGAGGTATGGCGGGCAAGCTCGGCCATGGCGTCGAGCTCGTTGTAGCGGATAGGCTCCTCCAGCCAAGCGACGTCGTAGGCTTTCAGCGCCTCGGCGATGCGCAGCACCGGGGGCAAGGTCCACAGGCCGTGCAGCTCGACCATGATCTCCATGTCGCGGCCGACGGCCTCGCGGATTTTCTGGAAGGGCTCCAATGCCTTGTCGAGATCGGGGAGCGAAATGCGGGTGCCGTTCGACGCCTCGGCGGCGATGTCGAAGGGCCATATCTTCATCGCGCCGATGCCTTCGGATTTCAGGCTCCTGGCAAGATCGCCGGCATTGTAGCGCCAGGCGAGCAGGTCCTCATAAGGACCTCCGTTCGAATCGCCAGCCTTGAGCGACCAGTCCTCGCCGCGCTCGAACAGGGCGTTCCTCTTTGTGGCGCGGACATGTTTGTAGCCGGCGCAAGTGTTGTAGATCGGCACGGTCTCGTGGGTGCGCCCGCCAAGCAGCCGCCAGACCGGCTCGCCGAGCGCCTGACCATGAATATCCCACAACGCGACGTTGACGGCGGAATTGCCGCGCACCTCGGCGCCAGAATCACGCGCGCCGACATAGACGCTGCCCAGCGTGCGGTCGTGCAACTCGATGTCGCGCGGGTCCTTGCCCAGGAGATAGGAGGCGACATTGTCGTGGATGTAGGCGGCGACCGGCCCCGGCGCCCAGAAGGTCTCGCCGGTGCCGATGAGGCCGGCATCGGTGTGGACGCGCAGCCAGAACAGGAAGGGGAATTCCGCCAGCTGCAGCGTTTCGAGCGCGACGACTTTCATTGTGTTCTCCCCATTGCAGTGGACCATGCGGTCGACAGGACAATAGCACATCGCCGTTGACAGCCATTTATGGTACCGGTATCAATCCCGTCAAGATCGGCCACCGGGAGAATGTTCGCTTGCCAGCCGAAAATCAGAATACGACGCCACGAAGGGCGCTCATCACCGGTGCCGCCGGCGGCCTCGGCCGCGAGGTGGCGGTCCAGCTGGCGCGGCGCGGCTGTGTCGTCGCGGTCACCGACATCAATGGCGAGGGGCTGGCCGAGACCGTCAGGCGGATCAGCGAAACCGGCACGGAAAGCGAAGGCATCGTCAGCGACTTCACCGGGGAAGGCGCGCCGGAAGCGGCAGTCGAAAAGGTGGTCGCGCGCTGGGGCGGCATCGACATCCTGGTCAACAATGCCGGCTATGGCGTGATCGAACCGTTCCTTGATGCTACCTACAAGGCCTGGACGCGCACGCTGGCGCTCAATGTCACGGCACTTGCCATGGCCTGCAAGGCCGCCGGGCGGGTGATGCGCGAGCAGCGTTCGGGGCGCATCATCAACATCACCTCGCCCGGCTCGCGCATGGCGCTTCCCGACTATACCGCCTACACGGCGAGCAAGGCCGGCGTCGATTCCATCACCCGCGCCGCCGCGGTGGCGCTGGCGTCCTATGGCGTGCTCGTCAACAGCCTGGCGCCGGGCATGATGGACACCGAGATGCAGCGGTCGACCGAGGTCGACCTCGCCCGCGTCAATGGCCGCGACGACCTGCAAGCCTTCCTCGACGAGCGCACCCGACGTATCCCGCTCGGCCGACGCGCCGAGATTTCCGAAGTCGCCGAGGCCGTCGTCTGGCTCTGCCTCGATTCGCCCAAATACATGACCGCTGAGCGCCTCAACATGTCGGGCGGGCTCGACAAGGACTGACCTTATGCTGCGAAATTCCCCACCCGGCAGTGCCGATATTGGCGCGCTCGAACGCAAGGCGACACGGCTGCGCCGGCACATGCTGACCATGGCGCGCGGACAGGGCCAAGGCTATATCGGCCAGGGCCTCGGCATCGCCGATGTGCTGGCCGCGCTCTACTTCCACGAACTGCGCTACGATCCGCAGAATCTGGTATGGCCCGATCGCGACCGCTTCCTGCTGTCTACCGGACACTATTCCATCGCACTGTGGGCGGCGCTGGCGGAGGCCGGCATCTTCCCGGTCGAGGAACTCACCACCTACGGCGCCGACAATAGCCGGCTGGAAATGTCGACGCTCGACACCACGCCCGGCGTCGAGGTCATCGGCGGTTCGCTCGGCCATGGTCTGGGACAAGGCGTCGGCCAGGCGCTGGGCTTGCGCGTCGACAAATCCGACGCGCGCGTCTTCGTCGAGTTGTCCGATGGCGAAATGCAGGAAGGCTCGACCTGGGAAGCGGCGATGTCGGCCAGCCATTTCAGGCTCGACGGGCTGGTGGCGCTGATAGACTGCAACGGCATACAGGCCGATGGGCCGGTGGTGCTCGACATGGAACCGGTCGCCGACAAATGGCGCGCCTTCGGCTGGCAGACATCGGAGATTGACGGCAACAACATGAAGGCGGTGGTCGGTGCGCTGGCCGGCGCACGCGACCGCAACGGCAAGCCGAAGGCGATCGTGCTGCGCACATTGCCGGGCAAGGGCGTGCCGCGCATTGAGACCAGCGAGAAATCGCATTTCTTCCGCATAGACGTGACGCAGTGGGACGGCATCATCGCCGAGTTCGAAAAGACCATGGGAGCAGCCCAATGAGCAGCACGGCGATTGAGGCCGGACGCACGCTGGCCATGGGCCAGGACGAAGCGGTCGGCGGTGGCCAACGGAGCGTGGAGGCACCGTTCGGCAAGGCTTTGGCGCGGCTTGGCCACAGCCGCCCCGACATTGTCGGGCTGACCGCCGACCTCGGCAAATACACCGACATCCTGCCGTTCCGCGATGCCTTTCCGGAACGTTTTTTCAATGTCGGCATGGCCGAGCAGAATCTCGTCGCCGTCGCCGCCGGGCTGGCACGCATCGGCAAGGTGCCTTTCGCCACCACCTATGGTGTGTTCGCGACCCGGCGCGCCTATGATTTCGTCGCCATCGCGCTCGCCCACTCCAGCCTCGACGTCAAGATCGTCGCCGGACTGCCGGGATTGACCACCGGCTATGGCGGCACGCATCAGGCGATTGAGGACCTGGCGCTGATGCGCATGATCCCCGGCCTGACCATCATCGACCCCTGCGATGCGACCGAGATCGAGGCTGCGACCGACGCGATCGCCGAGCATCGTGGTCCGGTTTATATGCGGCTGCTGCGTGGCAACGTGCCGGTGGTATTTGAAGCTGGCTATCGCTTCGAAATAGGCAGGGCGCGACAGCTTCGCGAAGGCTCGGATGTCGGCATCATCTCGACCGGCTTGATGACCGAGCGGGCGCTGGACGCGGCGGAAGGCTTGCGCAAACAAGGCATCTCCGTCGGAGTGTTGCACGTGCCGACGATAAAACCGTTCGACGCCGAGGCGGTGGCCGAATTTTCGACCGGCTTCAACCATATCGTCACGGCGGAAAACCATGTTGTTGTCGGCGGCTTGGCGAGCCTTGTGGTCGAGACCTTGTTCGATGCCAGCATCGCGAAGAAGGTAACGCGCATCGGCCTGCCCGACCGCTATATCGAATGCGGCGCGGTGCCTGCCTTGCAAGCGAAGTACGGCCTGACGACCGAGGCCGTCATCGCAACGATCGCCGCCCTGAATTAGGACTGCCGCATGAAGATCACAGAGATCGAGACCTTTGCCGTCGGCACGGGCTGGAAGAACTGGCTGTTCGTCAAAGTGCATACCGACAAAGGCATCCACGGGATTGGCGAAGGCACGCTGAACGGCTTCATCAAGACCACCGAAGCAGGGGTGCACGAGCTCAAGCATCTCGCCATCGGCCAGGACCCGCGCCGCATCAATGTGCTGGCCAAGCGCTTGCTGGACAGCGTTTCGCTCGATGGCGGCCATATCCACCGCACGGTGATCGCGGCGATCGAGGTCGCCTGTTGGGATATCCTGGGCAAGAGCCTCTGCGTGCCGATCCACCAGTTGCTCGGCGGCCAGGTGCGCGACAGCGTGCTTGGCTACGCCAATGGCTGGTACCGCACCGAACGCACGCCGGAAGCCTTCCTCGAGGCCGCCAAAGCGGTTTTGGCCAAGGGTTTTAAGGCATTCAAGCTCGACCCGTTCGGTACCGCGCAAGGGTTTATTTCGCGCGAGGAACTGGACCTCTCCTACGCTATCTGCCGGATGCTGCGCGACAGCTTGCCCACGGACACGCTGATCCTGATCGACGTGCATGCCCGCTTCACCGAGATCGCGGCGCTTCAGGCAGCCCAGAAATTTTCCGATCTCGATATTTACTGGTGGGAGGAGCCGACCTCGCGCGACCGGCAGGAGACCGTGCACGAAGTGGCGCACCGCTCGCCGATCCCGGTTGCGACCGGCGAGATGTACGACACGGTCGGCCAGTTCTACACGCTGGCCGCCGGCGGCGTCAACATCTTCCAGCCTGAGCCGATGTCGCTCGGCGGCATCGGGCCGTCGATGCAGGTGGCCAATCTGGCGCTCGCGCATGGCAGCCATATCGCGCCGCACCAGAGCGGTGGACCGGTGGCTACGGCGGTGTGCCTGCAGCTCGCGGCAGCGGTGCCGAATTTCCTTATCCAGGAGCATTTCGACGCCTTCAACGACCCGTGGACACGCGACCTGGTGACCTGGCATCCAACCGTCAATCCCCACAATGGCCACCTGTCGTTGCCGGACGCGCCGGGGCTCGGCATCGATCTCAACATCGATGCGATCAAGGATCATCCCTACGATCCCGATGCCTATCTCAACGTCCACGCCGAAGGCTGGGAAAAGCGCCTCGGACGACGTGAGAGACCGGCAGGAAGAAAACCTGATCAGGCGCTCTCGCGGTCGACGATCTCGAAGCCGAGGCTGGTGATGGTCGGCACCTTGGTGTCGCCGCCGAGCCTTGCCAGCAATTGCCGCACGGCGCGCCGGCCCATCTCGTAGCGGTCGACCTTTACCGTGGTCAGCGGCGGATAGAGCTGCGCGGCCAGATCCATGTCGCCATAGCCGGCAATCGCAATCCTGCCCGGCACCGCCCAGCGCCGGCGGTGGCACTCCTGCACGGCGCCGACGGCCAGCGTGTCGCTGGAGAAGAAGATGGCATCGATATCCCTGTGGCGGGAGGTCAGCGTCACCAGCGCCTCGGCGCCCCCCTGCGCGGTGATCGGCACCTCGACCTCCATGTCGGCATGGTTCTTGATGCCGAGTTCGGTGAGCGCGGCATGGTAGCCGGTGCGGCGCTGCCGCAGACGGTCATTGCCGTGGATCGGCGTCGAGACGAAGCCGATGCGCTTGTAGCCCTTGGCGGCCAGATGCATGGTCATGGCGTAGGCGGTCTCGAAGTTGGAGACGCCGACCACCATGTCGATCGGCTTGCGGCCCTTGATTTCGGAAATCTCGACGATCGGCGCACCGCTGCTCTTCAGAAGCGCGCGCGCCGCCTCGCTTTGCACGAAGCTCTGCAGGATCATGCCGACCGGGCGCCAGCCAAGCAGGTTGCGGATCGATTTCTCCTCGGCCTCCTGCGTGAATTCGCCTTGCACCAGAAGCATCGAGTAGCCGCTCTCATGGCATTCGTCCGACATGCCTTGCACCTGTTCGGCAATGCCCGAATTGATCAGCGGCGGCACCACCGTGCCGATCATGCGGCCATTGCCGCGCATGCTGGAGGCCAGCCGGTTGGGCACGAAGCCGGCCTGCTCGATGGCCTCAAGCACTTTCGCGCGCGTCTCGGGCGAGACCATGTCGGGATTGGACAGCGCCCGCGATACCGTCATCGGCGCGACACCAACGCGCTTGGCAATCTCGCGGACACCAAGGCGCTGCCGCTTCTTCTCGCCCGCCGGCGGCTCGTCGACCATCACCATGCTCCAAGAGAGCGCGATCCGTCAGCAATGTCCCGCGGATCGCGGCGTAAACGCCCATTCATAGCGGTTGGCGCGAATGCATTCCAGCGATGGAGCTGGCTATGCACCGCCAGGAAATTCGCCGTTGACAAGTTATAATATTATAATCTTAATGGCGAAGAGGAGTGCGCCAGGATCGGCACAGGTGAATGGAGCCGGCCGCAAGAGCCGGCGACAGGCGCCGCCAGGGAGGTCAGGATGAACAGCGCGGCTGAGGTGAGCGCGCCGCTCCGGGACGCGCGATCGTTCCGGCGGCGACTGATCGGCTTGATTGCCGTCGGCGAAGTCGGCGTACTGGCGGCCATGGCGTTGCTGATCGCCTTCTTCTGGCTGCTCGAACCGGCCTTCCTGTCGGAGCGCAACATCCGCGCCATTCTCAACGTCGTCTCCTTTGTCGGCATCATCGCCATCGGCCAGACCATCCTGCTGGTCGCCGGCGAATTCGACCTGTCGGTCGGCTCGGTGGCCGGGTTGTCCGCCGTGGTCGCCGCCAAGCTGATGACCGCGGCCGCCCTGCCGGTGACCGTCGGCGTTCTCGGCGGCGTTGCCGTCGGTGCCCTGATCGGCCTGCTGAATGGCCTGATCGTCGTCAGGGTCGGCATCCCCGCCTTCATCCAGACGCTCGGCATGCTGTTCATCGGCCAGGGCCTGATCCAGGTGGTGACGGGCGGTTATCCCGTCTATCCGCTGCCCGAGGCGATCAACACGATCGGCGGCACCGATCTCGCCTTTGGGCTGGGCTGGAGCTTTGCCTTCTTCATCGTCGCCGCCATCCTTGCCGACTTCGTGCTGCGGCGCACCGTTCTCGGGCGCAACATGTATGCCACCGGCGGCAACAAGGAAGTGGCGCATCTCGTCGGCATCAACACCAGCGCCTACAAGATCGGCGCCTTCATCACCGTCGGCGCGCTGTCGGCGATCGCCGGCATGTTCGTCATGGCCGATCTCGGCAGCGGCGGCACTTCGATCGGCAGCGGCTGGGAACTGACGGTCATCGCCGGTGTCGTGGTCGGCGGCGTCAGCCTGTTCGGCGGCGCCGGCACGGTGGCCGGCGGCGTCGTCGGCATTCTCATGCTGAAAGTGGTGCAGAGCGGCCTCGTCGTCATCGGCGTCAACTCCAACTGGCAGCAGATCGCGGTCGGCGTGATCATGGTCATGGCTGTCGGCCTCGACATCGTGCGCCGCCGCTATTTCATCGCCGGCGCTTGAGAGGCCGTGGATATTGCACCGGCAAAATGCCGGCGAATCAAGGGAGGTACGACATGAAAATCCTTTTGAAAAATAGGCTGATCCGAGCCGCATTGGTAGCGGCGGCCGTTGCCACCTCGCTGGGCTCGGTGAGCTTGGCCCGAGCGGCGGACGTCCATCTGCTCTGGGTGCAGGCGATGAAAGATCATCCCGTGCACCGGCTGATGCAGGCGGGCTTCCTCAACAAGTGCAAGGAGCTTGGCTACACCTGCGAGGTCGTCGGCGACCCAAGCGCCACCAACTGGGATATTCCGGCGACGCTGCCGCTTGCCGAAGCCGCCCTCGCCCGCACCAGATACGATGCCATTGGCGTCTACGGTCCCGATCCGGCCATCTATTCCTACATCTCCAAGCTGGCCAAGGAGGGCTTCCCTATCGTCACCTGGCACGTGCTGCCGCCCGAAGGGACCGTAAACGGGCTGAAAGCGGCAACGGGCGAGAACATCGCCGAGGCCGGGACCAACGCCGCGATCGCCATCGGCGACAAGCTCGGCGGCAAGGGCACGGTGGCACTGACGCAAGGCGCCTCCAATGACACCGAAAACGCCATGTCGGATGCCTTCCGCAAGACCATCGCCGCGAAATATCCCGGCATCAAGGTGCTCGACACCCAGATGGAAGGCTTCGAACCCTCGGCGGCGGAAGCCAAGGCGGTGGCGATCCTGCAAGGCAATCCCGACGTGACCGCCGCCTTCGGCACCACCGGCAACAGCATCCAGACCTGGTCGGGGGCGGCCCGCAAGGCCGGGCGCGATGTCGTCATCATCGGCATGGATTATATCCGGCAGAACCTCGATCTGGTGAAATCGGGCGCCGCCTACGGCATCGTCGCGCAGCCGCTCTACGAAGAGAGCGCCAAGGTCGCCGAGCTGCTGGGCGATCTGGCCCAGGGCAAGACCGTGCCCTACAGCAATCCGCTGCCGGCCAAGGTGATCACATCAGCCGACCTCGCCCCCTATTACAAGATGCTGGACAGCGCCGGCCAGTAACAGCTCCCGCCGGGTCCGCTTGCGCGGGCCCGGTGCCTTTTGAGAGAATCGCCGTGTCCAACACCGCCCAAGCGCCTCTGTTCTCGGCCCACGCAATCGCCAAGAATTTTGGCGGCGTGCAAGCACTGCGTGGTGTCGACTTCGATGTGACATCGGGCGAAATCCATGCCCTGCTTGGGCAGAATGGAGCCGGCAAATCCACCCTGGTGAAAATCCTCAACGGCGTGCATCCGGCCGGCTCCTACACCGGCGCCATCCAACTTGACGGCCGGCCGGTCAGTTTCGCCTCGCCTGCCGATGCGCGGTCGAACGGCGTCGGCTATGTGCCGCAGGAAATCGAGGTGCTCGAGCAGCTTTCGGTCGCCGAGAACGTCTTTGCCGGCCGGACCGGTCTCAGTGACGGCATGCTCGTCCACCAGCGCCAGCTCGAGCAGCGCGCCGGCGCGATCTTTGCCGAGCTTGGCATCGACATCAATCCCCGGGCCTATGTCGCGTCGCTGACCTCGGCGCAGCGCCATCTGGTGATGATTGCGCGCGCCATCGTGCTGAAGCCGCGCGTGCTGATGCTGGACGAGCCGACGGCCTCGCTGTCGGGCACGGAAGTCGACGCGCTGTTCAGCGTACTGCGGCGCCTGAAGGCGCAAGGCGTGGCGATGATCTACATCACCCATCGCCTGCCCGAAGTGCTCGCCATCTGCGACCGCGCCACCGTGCTGCGCGACGGACAAGTGGCGGTACGCATCGCAAGGGAGGATTTCGATGCCGAGACCTTCATCTTCTCAATGTCGGGCCAAAGGCTGCATCGGCTGTTTCCCGAGCATGTTGCACCTGTCGGCGCGCCGACCGCGCTGGAGGTTCGCCGTCTCACTGTCGCCGGCCACAGCGGCGCTGTTCATGGTGCGAAGGATATCAACCTCTCGGTGGCCGCCGGCGAAATCGTTGGACTGGCGGGGCTGCTCGGTTCCGGCCGCAGCGAGATCCTGCACGGCATCTATGGCCGGGTGCCGGCCGAGGGCGAAATCCGTGTCGCTGATCAGCCTGTAGCGATCAAATCGCCAAGCAATGCCCGCGCCGCCGGCATCGCCTTGTTGACCGAGGATCGCAAGCGCGACGGCCTGCTGTTCAACCTGCCGGTCGGCGCCAACATCACCATCGGCAATCTCGCGCCCCTATCGCGGCATGGCATGGTGCGCGGCGGACTGGAACGCAGCTCGATCCTCGCCGCCATGCGCGCGCTCAACGTCAAGGCATCGTCGCCGCAGACCGCGGTCACCCATCTTTCGGGCGGCAACCAGCAGAAGCTGCTGTTTGCCCGCGTGCTGATGCGGGCGCCGAAAGTGCTGCTGCTCGACGAGCCGACCAAGGGCGTCGACGCGGCAACCCGGCACGAGATCTACCGGCTTGTGGTTGAGCTCGCCGAGAAAGGCGTGGCCTTGCTCATCGTCGCTTCCGAGCTTGAAGAACTGATCGGCCTTTGCGACCGCTGCCTCGTCGTTGCCGATGGCCGCATCGTCGACGAATTCGGCCGCGGCGAAGGCGGCGAAGACCGCGTGCTGCGCTCGGTGACGGCAGCGCAAGCGGAACGCCACGCGATAGCTTCACAGGTCTCTGCATGATCTTTGCCGGCAAACGCGTTTTCGTCACGGGGGCTGCGACCGGTATCGGCCGGGCGACAGCGGAGTACCTTGCCGCCGAAGGTGCCAAGGTCTTTGGCGCAGGGCTGGATGGCGAAGAGGGAAACGCGCTCGCCGATCGCTATACCGGAAGCCAGCTGATCTTTCACCAGAGCGACCTCACCCGCGAGGCCGAGGTGCAGGCGGCCGTGGCGGCAGCGACAGGGCGGTTTGGCGGTCTCGACGCGGTCGTCAACTGCGCCGGCATCTATCCGACCGGCAAGCGGCTTGAAAAGCTTTCCGACGAGGAGTGGGACAGGACCATCGCCGTCAATTTGACGGCCACCTTTCGCGTATGCCGCGCGACCTTGCCGCTGCTGCGCGCGGCCGGCGGCGGCTCGATCGTCAACATCGCCTCCGTGCATGCCGACGCAACGGTTCCCGGCGTGCCTGCCTATGCCGCGACAAAGGCGGCGGTCGTCGGCCTGTCGCGGCAGATGGCGCTTGACTATGCCGTCGACCGTATCCGCGTCAACGCCGTGCTGGTCGGTTCCGTCGCCACGAGGATGACGCTGGACGGGCTGGAAGCGGCCGGCGGTGCGGAAGCACTGGGCCTGTCCTTCGAGCCCAACAGGATCGCGCGCATCGCCAACCCTTCGGAGATCGCCACGGCAATAGGCTTCCTGATCTCCGATGCCGCGTCCTTCGTGACCGGCAGCGCCATGCAGGTGGATGGCGGCCTGCTCGCGCGGCTGCTCTAGGTGTTAACCGCAAAGGGCATGAACAAGACTGTGCCAGCAGCGTTCTCGCCGGGGGCAAGCACGATCACGCCTTCGTCCGGATCGTCCCATCTGCCCCGGTTGAATGCGCCGGAGGCGTTGGTTTGCGGCTCGACGCAGAAATACGGTTTTGTGGGATCGGCATAAAGCATCAGATGCTTGAAGACGGGATCCGCAGCGATCCGCAACCCGACGCCGCGTGACGGAAAGCGAAGGGTCGCTTCGCCGCTCCAGCCGCCATAGTCGTTGTTGCGCCAGCCGCCCGACAAGGGCCGGGTCTCGGCATAGTCGAGTTCGGGTGGAAGCGTGATCCGATCACCGGAAATGCTCTCCGGTCCTTCGAGATAGAAGTGCCTGGCCTTGAACTGCAGCGTCACGTCCGGGTTGCGATCGAACCAGGGATGCAGGCCAAAGCCGAACGGCATGTCGACCGGCCCAGTATTGGTCAGTGTCATGGTCACGCTAAGGCCCTCCTCGGAGACTACGAAAGCCTGCGTCGCGCGGTAGGAATAGGGCTCCGGTCCCGCGGCGATGTCCAGCGACAGCGTCGCGTCGATGGCGCCTGCCTTGGTGACAGTCCAGGCGTGTTGCCAGCCGCTGCCATGCACGTTGAATTTTTCCGGCGGATTGTTGGGCAGGACCTGCCAGCGTTTTGCTGCGAACTCGAAGGCGTTTCCGGTGATGCGGTTGGCGTAGGGCATCATCGGGAACATGGCGACGCCAAGCACATTGCCGGCGTCAAGATCCTCCTTCGAAAGCCGGCGCATGAGATCGATGCCGTGCCAGCGCAGCGAGCTGACGCTGCCGCCGATTTGCGGCACCAGGGCGACCTCAAGCGCTTCGGCCTTGAGCGTCAACCGATCAGAAATTACGCCCATAGCCTGCCATCCATCCACCATCGACACCCAGCATCTGGCCGGTCGCATAGGTGTTCAGTGGATCGCAGAAGAACAGCACGGCCGCAACTGCTTCCTCGATGCTGCCGGCGCGGCCGACCGGTGTGTGGCTGAGCATGGCCTTGTCGCCCGAAACCATGGTTTCATCCTCGACCGTGCCGACGCCGACGGCATTGACCAGCACCTTAGGGCCGAACTCCATGGCCAGCGTGCGCATGCCGGCAAGGATCGAGGCGTTCTCCATGGAAAAGCGCGGATGGCGGCGCATCGGCATGCCGGCGGTCACCGACAGCAGGAAGACGATGCGCCCGCTGCCGCGCTCGGTCATGGTCACGGCAGCCTTGCGCGCATCGGCGTAGTGAGACCGCGGATCGCGCGTCGCCGTTCCTGGCCACAACGCGCAGGAGATCAGCAAGATATCGGCGGCCCGTGCATGGGAACCCTCGACCAGATGGCCCCCATTGGCCTGCAACGCGGCAAGTGCGGCCTCGGCCACCGGATTGGTGTCGCCATCGAGTGCGTAAGCAGTGCCCTCGAGATCGATTTCCATGCCCGCACTCACATCATGTATCCTGCTGTCCAGCCGCCATCGACGGCCAGCACCTGGCCGTTGATATAACTGGCGGTGGGGGAAGCAAGGAACAGCACCGCTTCGGCGATCTCCTCCGGCCGGGCCGGCCGGCCAAGCGGCACATGGGCGAGGAACTCCTCGGTACGTCCGGCGAACTTGCCGTCCTCGCCATAGAACAGTTTGGCGGTGAGCGCTGTCATCACTGAACCCGGCGCGATCGCATTGGTCAGGATGCCCTTTTCGCCCAGTTCAATCGCCATCGAGCGCGTCAGGTGGATGATGCCGGCCTTGGCGGCGACGAACGGGCTCTGCAGGCGCATCGCCGCCAAGCCGACCACCGAGGCGATGTTGACGATGCGGCCGCCTCTGCCGGCGGCAAGCATCGGCACAAGCGCCGCGCGGCTCATGATGTAGAGGCCGTCGAGATCGATGCCGGTGATGCGATCCCATTCCTCGACTGGAAATTCATCGATGGTGACGCGGTGCGCCAGTGTGTTGACGCCGGCATTGTTGACGAGAATGTCGAGGCGGCCGTAGCGCGCCATGGTGGCGGCGATCGCGTCGTCCACCGAGGCGGGATCGCGGATGTCGACGGCACAGGCCATCGCGCTGCTCAGGGTTGCCGCTACGCGCTCGGCGCCTTCCATGTCGATATCGGCGACAACGATTGCAGCATCATTGTCGGACAGCCGTTTGGCGATAGCGCTGCCGATCGCTCCCGCTGCACCAGTGACCAGCGCTGTCTTACCTCTCAAATCGCATCGCATGCGTCATTCCCCACCTTCGATCAGAATTATGCTATTATAATGCTATAGGCTTCACAACAGAGCAGATTCGAACCGGAAGGAACGTCACAAACGCATCGCATAACATTGCCTGAGGTGCACGAGGCAGGCAGGGTCGGCTTCGCCAATAGCGGGCGCCCGTCCGTCAACCCCCGCAGGAATAGACAGCCGCTTCATCGAAAGGACAGCACGCCTCCATGTCAGGCGTGAGCTTCAGACCGAGCCTTGGCGCATTTGGGCGGATCAGACGGCCGTTCTCAATGTGTCCCTGGTCGCCGATCATCTCGGCGCCGAGCGGAAAGTTCAGCATCGGACATTCGACCAGCTTTCCGCGCCGCGGCGTAGGCAGCATGATAGCTGGCCATGACCGCTGCGGCACCGCCACAGGCATGAACCACCACGTCGGTGCCCTTGGCCTTGGCCGCCTCGAATACGTCCATCACCGCTGAAATGCCGGGCATCACCGAGGCGTCGGGCGAGATAGCGGCAGTATGTAAGGTTATCGCAGTTGATCTACCTGCCTGAAGACCACCAGACATCCAGGGCCTCCATCATCATCGGCATGCCGCCACAAGTGAAGATGGATCGGCGATTTCGATGTGGTGGCTATGACGTTCTCGCCATCGAGAGGCATAACCTCGTTAGCCGGCAATTTTCGTCACGCGATGCAGGGCGAAATCGGCGAAATAGTCACCGACGCCTCTCGCCTGGAAGCGCTGCATCGTAGCGCCGTCCATATGGGCAATCGACAGGTGGCGGCAAGGCGGCGATCACGGGTGATTTTGTGCTGACAGCAAAGGAGGTCAATCCGGTTATCAAAGCCATGCAGGACAACGGCATCGAGATCACCGCGTTGCATAGCCACATGCTCGATGAGCAACCGCGGCTCTTCTTCATGCATTTCTGGGCGTACGACGATGCGCAGAAGCTGGCGAAAGGACTGCGCGCAGCCCTCGACAAGGTCGCCGTCAAAAAGAGCTAGATTGGGCGTCCGCGCGCGCGTCCAACGGCGGAGTTCGGCCGACTCGGAGCGATCGTCGGCCTTCTTCCCGCCGCCTCGGGAATGGTTCTCTGGCACGGCGTCTCTCCGCCACCAGCATTCCGCCGGAGATCGCCTTTCCATCGCACACGAGCGGCGGGCCGGGCTTTTGCGAACCGATGCGTTCGGAACGATCGAAGGCCCGCTTCGTTCTGATCGGATGGACTGGGTTAGACTCGGCCTCCTGGCTTTGGCGGGGTTCCTCACCTGGACGCTGAACACCCTCTCGGCCGGAGGCGGAGGCCTATTGCTGATCCCCGCCGTGACTTTCATCACAGGGAGCGCCGCAGTTGCGCCGGTCATCACCTTGACCGAGCTCATCGGCAATCCCATCCGCGCCCTGGCCTTTCGGCGCGACATCGATTGGAGCCTGGTCCGTTGGTATCTGCCGGGCGCCATCGCCGGTGCCGCGGCGGGCTCCTGGCTCTTCGCCAACAGTCGGGCGGAATGGCTCCAGATACTCATAGGGATCTATCTGATCAGTGCAGTCTGGGAATTTCGCGGCGGGGCGCGCGAGCGGAGCTACCGAGTCCGCCGCTGGTGGTTCCTCCCGGCCGGCCTGATCGTCGCGCTGTTGTCGGCGCTGATGGGCACGGTGGGACCCGTCCTGAATTCGCTCTATCTGAACTACGGTTCGGAGAAGGAGACGTTGGTCGCCACGAAATCGGTGAACTCGTTTGTGACCGATGTCGTCAAGATCGCGGTATTCACCGGACTTGGCGCGCTCGGGGGTCAGGCCGCCATGTACGGCGCAGCCGCGGGTTTGGGCGCTGCGCTTGCCAATCTGCTGGCCAAGCGCTGGCTCGAACGCCTAAGTGGACGACAGTTCCGCGGCCTTGTGGTCGCGCTCATGGCAGTCAGTGGAGCGCTGATGATCTGGAACCAGCACAGCTTCGTTGTGCAGGCCTGGCGGGCGGCCGGGCCCTAACCCGCTCAGGTTGGAGAAGCTTCGCCGGGTCAGATCACGCTCAGCGTCACGGCGGCAAGAACAAGATAACGGCCGACCTTGGCGGCAGTGACCAGCAAAAGGAAAACCCGAAAAGGCTCGCGCAGGACGCCCGCGACGACGGTTAGCGGATCACCGACAACCGGCAGCCAACTCAGCAGGAGCGACCACTTTCCGTAGCGGCGATACCACACTTGCGCGCGCTCCAGTTGCGCTTGGTTCATCGGAAACCACCCGTTGGCCCCGAAAGCGCTCGATGCCTCGCCCGAGCAGCCAGTTGATCACCGATCCAAGCACGTTGCCGACGCTCGCGACGGCGATGAGCAGCCAGGGCGAATAATCCGCAAGCAACAGCCCGACCAGCACTGCTTCCGATTGCATCGGCAGGATCGTGGCGGCGAGCAAGGCCGCCAGGAACAGACCAGCATAGGCCGCGAGATCGGTCATTGAACCGCATATCCGCCAGTCGACCTAATGATGGTGACCTTCGGGTTCGACCATCGTGAACGGCAGCACCTGTTCGCGATCTTTCGCGGTCAGCACCAGACTTGCCTGGAACTCATGCGGCTCGGCCGGAGCCACCGTACTCTCAAGCCGATGATGGTTGTCGGCGACGGCTTCGAGGCGAAGCGTCTCTGGCCCGTTGGGACGGTCGATGATCACCGTCGCTGTCAAATCATCGGTGTGCCGTTCTATGGTCAGCCGCATCCGCTCGCCGGCCGCCGTGTCGACGATTTCCAACGTCCCTTCAGCCAGACCGCAGGCGACTTTGAAGGGCTCCGGCGCATGATGGTGAGCATGAGAGGTTTCCGCGCCAGTGACGGCCGACCCCGCCGGGCTCACCAGGCAGACATTGGCTTCCGCCAACGCCGGCAAGTGGGCGAACAGCTCCTCCTTGAGGGCTTCGGTTACGCCCAGCACGTCCTCGGCCGTCGCCGCATGCGGAACACTGATGGCGACGTCGGCATGCAGGCGATGTCCGATCCAGCGTGCCTGCACGCCTTCAATGCGCCCGATGCCCGACACGTGTTCGGCGGCATGATGGATTTCGTCGATGACGCCGGGCTCGACTCCGTCGAGCATGCGCGTCAACACGGCTTTCGACGACTGCCAGACGATGGCGAAAATCGCCACGGTGATCAGCAGCCCGATGATCGGATCGGCAAGCGGAAACCCCAGCCAGACGCCGATAGCGCCCAGCACGACCGCCAGACTGGTAAAGCCGTCGGTGCGGGCATGGTAGCCGTCCGCGATCAGCGCAGCGCTGCTGATCTCTCGCCCGACGCGGATACGAAATACGGCGACCGCTTCATTGCCGATGAAGCCTATGAGGCCGGCGATGGCGACCCAGCCAAGAAATGCGATGGGCCGCGGATTGATCAGCCTGTCGATCGCTTCATAGCCAGCGACGATGGCGCTGAACAGGATGATGAGAACGATGACGATCCCAGCCAGATCCTCGACCCGGCCCAGCCCGTAGGTGAACGTCTTGCTCGGTTTGCGGCGGGCCAGCACGAACGCGATCCACAGCGGAATGGCAGTGACCGCGTCGCCGACATTGTGGATCGTGTCGGCCAGCAACGCCACGCTGCCGGAGAGGAACACGACCACAAGCTGGAGCGCTGCCGTGATGGCCAGAACGACGAATGACCATTTAATCGCCCAGATGCCGCGTGTCGTCGTGGCGATCGTCGGATCGATGACGCCATGGGTGTGGCCATGGCCGCCATCACCGTGATCATGTCCGTGCCCCCCCATGCCATGCGTCATCGGGCCAAACCCAAACCAATCGCGAACTTTGTCCATCACGGCGCTTTTCACAGGTACTTGGTGATGTCCTTGAACTCGTCGATCGAGCGGCGCTGCTCGCGCGCCAGCGGCCCGACGACGTCTTCAAGGCAATGGTTGAGATGATCCTGGATCAGGGTCTTCTTGGCTTGCGAAATGGCCTTCTCGACAGCATGAAGCTGCTGGGCGAGGTCGAGGCAGGGCCGGCCCGCCTCGATCATTTCGATGACGCCCTTGAGATGTCCATCGGCTCGTTTCAGGCGCTTGACGATATCGGGATGGGTTTCGTGGATATGGGGTTGTTCGCTCATGCGCGGACACTATCCTCCTGGAGGGGATGCGACAAGCCTCAGAAGGGCCTCGATCGCAGCCCTTTGTCTCGTCAAAATCCTTTACGGCAAAGGTTTTCAATATCCGCTTTTGCCAGTCCTTCGATGCCGAGTGCTGGAAGGATATTATTGTCTCTCTTGAGATCGCGACCATAGGCTGCCGAGAATATCGCAATTCCAGCCTCATGGAGGATCGCTGGGTTTCCGCTGATCTTCCCCAAGAGTACCGTCGGCAGCAGCCCGAAAGGAACGTCCTCCAGAACATAGCGGCTTTCGATAGTTGACGGGCCCAAGCCGCCGCGGCCTTGGCGATCCATCTCCTGGTTCATTTCCGAAACGGTGCCCATCGGGACGTGAAACGATAATGAAAAATGCTCCTGGACGGTGCGCACGGCCGCACCGAAATGACCGGCGATCGCCAATCGTTCGGCGTCCAGGGCCTCGATAAAACGTCCGACAGCTGGCGTGACGTTTCCAGCCTGGCTCCACTGCTCTCCCTTCTCCATGCGGGTGAGATTAAGAAGAGCGATCCCGAGATGGTTCTGCGGATTGAGGTTGCTGAGCGCGATAGCAAGCAAACCGTCGCGCTTGACGAAACGATCTCCAAACAGGGTCGTGCAAAGTCGGAACCCTTGGTCCATCGCGTCGAACGGGAGCGTCGCAACATCGACCTTCTGGCGAACACTGGCAACGTGGACTTCTGTTGGTCCGGACTGACGGCCGGTCACCAACGTTGTGCCCCAGACGACGATCGGCAGGCGAACCTTGAGTTCCGCCAATTGCCTGGAGAGATACAGCGCTCCGAAGGAACTGTGAGAGCTGATGATTACCGGCATTCCCTCCCTCAGATAAGGAGCGGCAGCATCCATCACTTTCTTGTGCCCATTAGCCGGCAGCGCGATCATCACAACGTCTGCAGTGGCAATAGCCTCTTTACAATCCTTGGCGATACGCACCGACACCGTTGCCTCGATAGCGCCCGTGGCCGTTAGCGATTCGCCGGTGGCCAGTGCCTTGGTGCGCTCTCCCGACGGCGACCAAAGCATTGGATCGTGCCCCGCCTCCGCCAGGCAGGCAGCAAGGCCGTAAGCAATTGCGCCGGCCCCCAGAATACTCACCCGCATAGGATTTCTCCTGTTCCAGTCTTTGCGTAACGCAGCGCGGCGAACGCCATTGCATGCACGGCCAGCAGGCAGGCACAACTCGATTGAAACCTATCGCTTCCTTGAGCCTGGCTACCCATGAATCGCTCCACGGGGTTCAGCTGGAAAGCGTTCGAGCCACATGGCCGAGACGGCCGACGACGCTCTGTGGGCTTGCGAATTATTCCGACCTACGGCGAATCACCGAGGCGTCTCCGGCCATATTTGATTTCCGCCTTGACATATATCAAATCTGCATGAGACGATCTTACTCATACACAACGCGCATGTAGGCGTAAATGGAAACACGAGATCTCCAGGCCTTTCTTGCCGTTGCCGCCAACGGCAGCATCACCAAGGCTGCCGAGATGCTCGGGTGCTCCCAGCCTTCGGTGACACGCACCATTCAGGAGCTCGAGGCAGAGCTTGGCTTCGAATTGCTGCACCGGGTCGGTCGACGGGTGCAGCTGTCTGAAGAAGGTGCCGCCTTCGAGGAGGAAGCGCGGCGACTGCTGATGTCCTTCACCGAGCTTGCCGCGCGGGCCAAGATGATTGCCGCCGGCAGAGGGCGGATCCTGCAGATTGTTACCACTTCCGCGATCGGTACTGGCTTGATCCCGACGGCCATGGCCGAGCTCAAAGGTGTCGAACTTCCGCACGAGACGCATCTGGGGCAGTTTCTCCCCTCGATCGTCGCCCAGGAGGTGCGGAGCGGACGTGCCGAGATCGGGTTTTCAAGCTTGCCGCTCGATACGCCTGGTCTGGATGTCCTGCGGCTTTATTCAGCGCCTGATGTTGCTGCCGTGCGGGAGGACGATCCGCTGGCTGAACTTGACGTGATACCGCTTTCCGCTTTTGCCGGTCGCCGCGTCGCCACACTGCTCAACCCCCTACGTTTCCAGTTGCATGTCTCAAAGGCCTTGGCGGCCAGGGGCATCGACACAGGGCCAGTGATCCGGACGAATACTGCATATGGCGCGTTACAGATCGTGCGTCAGACTGGTGCGGCGGCCGTCATCGATCCCCTCACCGCTTATGGCGTCGCCCTGCCCGATGTCGTCATCCGCCCGATCGACGCAACCGTTCTCTTTTATTGGGGCGTTATGGCTGCCGAAAAACGTCCGCTTCGTCCAGTCGCGCAGGCGTTGATGGATGCGGTCGAGGCGGTGGCTGAACGGTCGATCGTCGGCTTCAAGAAACTCGATCCGGCCCTGGCTGGCCAATTGGTGACCGATCCTGCATCCGGCACAAATTACGGAACGGGAATATGAAGCATACCCCCGCCGCGCCAACGTCGACAGGTCTTGCTGCGCTCGAAGCACAGCTCGCGCAGGATCTCGAGTTTCTCGAACTGCCCGCCAAGCCATGGGTTCCTGCGCGTTCGCACGATGGCGTGCCGGTCCGTGATGTCGTTGTCATCGGCGCCGGCATGTGCGGACTTGCTGCCACGGCAAAGCTGATACTGACCGGGATAAGCAATGTCGTGGCCTATGATGCGGCTCCGGCGGGGCTCGAAGGACCATGGGTGACCTTTGCCCGCATGCAAACGCTTCGGTCGCCAAAAACCCTGCACGGTCCGTCGCTCGGCCTGCCGCAATTGACGTTCCGGGCCTGGTTCACGGCGCAATGGGGCGTTGAGGCCTGGCGGTCGCTGGACAAAATCCCTAAGGGCCAGTGGATGGACTACCTGGTCTGGTACCGCAAGGTTCTCGGTCTGCCGGTGCGCAACAGCGTGCGCATGACCGGACTGGCAGCCGTGGGAGATCTGATTGCGATCGATATAGAGGGCGCGGAAACCGGCCAGGTCCTCACCCGTCGTCTCGTTCTGGCCACCGGTCGGTCCGGTTTGGGCGGTTTTGCCGTGCCCGATTTCCTCAGCGGCGTCGATCGCGCCTATTGGGCCCATTCTGCCGACGACATCGACTTCGACACGCTGAAAGGCAAGCGTGTCGCTGTCATCGGCGCTGGTGCCTCTTCCATGGACAATGCCGCAACGGCACTCGAGGCGGGAGCCGGCTCTGTTGACATGTTGATCCGGCGCAAGGAAATGCCGCGCATCAACAAGCTGACCGGCATTGGCAGCCCGGGTGTTGTACTCGGCATGCATCACTTGCCCGACGCCTGGAAGTGGAAATTCTTCGATTATACCGCCTCGACCCAGACACCGCCGCCGCGTTCATCGACACTCCGCGTGTCTCGCCACTCGAATGCTCGGTTCCTTCTCGACTGCGGCATAGCTGCAGTGAAGGAGGAGACAGGGACCCTGCTGGTGGAAACCACGCAGGGGCCGTTGCGCTACGACTTTCTGATCGCGGCAACCGGCTTTTCAAACGACTTCAGCGGCCGCCCGGAATTTGCGGCGATCGCCCCACATATCCGCACCTGGTCGGATGGCCGATATAGGCCGGATATGGGGCCGGCTCGTGCAGGCATGTCGGACGCGCCGGATCTCGGTCCGGCCTTCGAGTTTCACGAACGCGTCCCCGGCTCCTGCCCGATGCTGGCGCATATTCACTGCTTCAACGACGCCGCCATGCTGACCCATGGCAAGGTCTCCGGCGATATCCCGGCCGTCAGCGCCGGGGCTGACCGTCTGGTCCGCGGCATTGCCGCATCGCTGTTTGCCGAGGATGTCGAAACCCACTTCGCCAATCTGATCGCCTACGATACGCCCGAACTTCTGGGCGACGAATGGGTCGATTCAACACCCTTGCTGCAGAAGGAGGCCGCGTTGTGATCGACGCGATGGACAAGGCTGCCGGCCTTTCACCGGATGATACCCTTTTCGCCGTAAGGCGGTTTCGGCCCGAATTCGTGCAGGGGGCGGAAGAATGTCGCCTATCGGTGCTGCAGCCGGCAAACCATCAGGGGCTGGCGCCGAATTTGCGTGTTGCTCTTGCCCGTCGCATGGCCGCCCTGAACGCCGATCCGGCCCTGGTGGCCGAATATGATGTGCAGCTGGCTCAGCTTGGTCCGACCGAGCAGCTTCTGGCCTTGGCCCACGGCCAAACGGATTTGATTGAACCCCTGGCGACCATCGTCCGTCATGTTGACCTGATCACCCTGACGCCGAAAAAGGCGGAAGCGAGCCATATCACTCTCCTGGAGAAGGCTGGATTGAACAATCCTCAGATAGTCGCGCTCTCCGAGCTGATCGCCTTCATCAACTTCCAGACACGGGTGGCGACCGGCTTGCGCCTGATGAGGTCGGCATGATTTCCTCGGTGCGCCTGAAGCCGCTGAACTGGCAGCCATACATCGCGCCGGTCGAGCTATCCGAGGCCACGCCGGAACAGCTCAATGCGATGAAGGTTACACCCTCCGCCAAGAAAGTTTCGGAATATGTACGGACCCTTGTGCATGATCCGGAAAGCTATCTTGCCCGCACCATCTTGTTCAACGCGATCATGTACGTCGAGGGTGGGCTCGCCCGTCCCGATCGCGAGCTTGGCGCCTTGGGCGCCTCGATGGTCAATGGTTGCAAATTCTGTGCCGTTGTTCACGCCCGCCGACATGCGGAGTTGACCAAGAGCGACGATGTGGTCACCGCGCTGTACCTCGACGAACCCGAAAAGCTTGGGCCGCGCGATGCGGCAATCTACAGCTTTGCCCGCCGGCTGTCGGCGGCGCCTTCGGAAGCGACCGCAGACGATATCGCCACGCTGCGATCCGTCGGCATGAATGATGCCGAGATCATCGACCTTATCCACGCCATCTCGATCTTCGGCTGGGCAAACCGGCTGATGCACGTTCTCGGCCATGCGGAGACCGGGAAATGACATTGCGTATCATCACCACGCCCAGGCGTCTCCAATCAGAGCCAGCTGAACTGGTGGCTCATTAGGATAAGAGGGAACCAATGCAGATGAGTTCTTGGCTGCTCCGCAATCATCCAACTGTTCTGGCTGTTTGTCCCTCCTCTAGGAAATGAAGGACACCAATCAGAAATGCTCGAACTCAAAGACATAAGACTGTCCTATGGAACCACCCAGGTCCTGAACGGCGTCAATCTTTCGGTGAAACGCGGAGATGTGGTGTCGATCATCGGCCCTAGCGGCACCGGTAAGACCACGCTGCTGAAGTGCATCAACTACCTGGCCAGGCCCTCATCCGGGACCATCGCGTTCGATCAGATCCAGATGGACTATCAGCGAGCCGACAAGAATGCTGTCCAGGCGATCCGATTGCGGACAGCAATGGTCTTCCAGCAGTTCAACGTCTTCAAGAACATGACGGTCATTCAGAACGTCATGGATCCGCTCGTCGTGGTGCAGCGCAAATCCAAGGAAGAGGCTCAGGAAATCGCGCTCAGAGAGCTCGACCGGGTCGGCCTCTCCTCCAAGCGAGACAGCTATCCATCCCAGCTCTCGGGCGGCCAGTTGCAGCGTACAGGCATCGCACGTGCGCTGGCGGTTCGGCCGGATGTGATGCTCTTCGACGAGCCGACGTCATCGCTGGATCCTGAACTTGTTGGCGAAGTTCTGAAGGTGATTAGAGACGTCACGTCGTCTGGCATCACTTCGCTCCTTGTGACCCACGAGATGCAATTTGCAAAAAGCATCTCTAACCGCATCGTTTTCATGGATCGGGGCGTCGTTGCCGCCGATGGCAGCCCGGCTGAGATCTTCGATTCACCGTCCAGCCCAAGGCTTGCCCAGTTTCTCAGTTCTGAACACTCACTCCAATAAGAAGGGAACATAACAAATGTCTGCAATCAAATTCAGTTCTTCCCGTCGCCTCGCTCTAGCAGTAGCGGGCGGCATGGCAATCGCCCTCGTATGGGCGGGGTCCAGCTTTGGTGAGGGCGTCCGCACGATCAAGATCGCAACGTCGGCAGAATCCAAGCCGCTGGCGTGGGGGGCGATCGGCGTCGAACCACAAGGATATGAACCCGAACTCCTCAAAGCGATCAACGCAAAGCTGCCGCAGTACAAATTCGAAATGGAAGGTGTCTCGGACATCGCGCAGGAAACCGGCCTTGCCACCGGGAAGTACGACATCGCGGTCGGCGGCTACTACAAGTCGCCCGAGCGTGCCAAGCAGTTCATCATTCCGGAAAACCCGATGGGGGCCAGTCTGATGAAAATCTACAGCAAGAAAAACAGCGGCATCAAGGAAATGAAAGACCTGGTCGGCAAGAGGATCGTTCCGACCACGGCCGGCGGTGGAACCTACAAGTTCATTATGAATTGGCAGAAAGAGAACCCGCAATACAAACTTGACGTTACGGCATCGAGCGCCGGCATCCCTTATCCGAACCGCCTGGACGAAGTTCAGAACGGCAAGTTCGACGCATTGGTTCTACCGTCTAATCTCGGTGAACAGGCCGTCATCGACAACAAGAAGCTCGATATCGTCGCGTCCGATCCCGTTTACAGCAACAATACGTACATGCTGATTCACAAGTCGGATGAAAACAAGGTCCTGGCCGACGACGTCAACAAGGTGCTCAAGGAACTGAAGGACGACGGCACGATCGACAAGCTCTCGCAGAAGTGGTTCGGCGAGGACATCGTGAAATACATGAAATAACAGGACCGTCCTCACCGCATTTGGATAATCGGCGGCAAGGCTGAATTGCAAGAAGGAGTGTTTCAAAGTGGATGTTTCTGCTATGATTCCCGAGTTGCTCTCGGCATTGCCGCTGACGCTCGCCATCACGTTTACGGCCCTCATTGCTGGGTTCTGCCTAGCTCTCCTCGCGACAACTCTGCGGGTTCACAGGGTGCCAGTGATCAGCCACCTGGCGGACCTCTACGTATCGTATGCCCGCAGTGTTCCTGTCGTCCTCCAGTTGTTCGTCGCGTTCTACGGGCTTCCCTTGTTGGTGGTTCTGTTCGGCTCCGAAGATTTTTTCTCGCCGACGATCGCTGCGATCGTGGCATTGAGCTTTTACCACGGCGGCTACCTGTCGGAAGTCCTACGACCTGCATACCTGGCCGTCGATCGCGGCCAGCATGATGCGGCCGACAGTCTTGGATATACCTTCCGCCAGAAAATCACTCGCGTCGTCGGCCCGCAAGCAGTGCACTTTGCATTGCCCGGCTACGGGAACTCCGTGATCTACCTGATCCATAACGTCGCGCTGGTCATGTACATCGGGGCGGCGGACGTCATGGCGACTGCGCATTTGATCATGGAACGCGACTATAATCAGTACCAGTTCGAAACGTACCTCGTGCTGGCTGTCATCTATTCGGTGATGTGCCTGATTGCCTGGCTCATCGTGCGCTTCTTCGAGCTTCGCTCCCCCATGCAAGCACCAGAGGCAACGGCAAAAGCGCAGATCAAGAACGCGCTCATCGCGAGCGCCTGACGTAACGAGGGTATTCGATCATGTTTGATACCGACATTTTGCTCCAAGACTCGCAGGAAATTCTGGGCGCCGTACCCGTAACGCTTGCCATGGCGTTCACGATTTTCGTCCTGTCGACGATCGTCGGCAGCCTTTTTGCGCTCGTCGAATATAGGCGGATCCCGGTACTGAGGGAGCTTGTCGTGACCTATAAGGTCGTGTTCAAGGGCGTCCCGATGGTGATCGTTATTTTCCTCGCCTATTTCGGTCTTCCCCCGGCGCTCCAGTTTCTGTTTTCATTGGTCGGCATAGACTTCAACGCGCACGAAACGCCCAACTGGGTTATCCTTGTCATTGCGGTAACCGGCTGTGTCGCCGCGTTTCAGGCGGAGATCATCAAAGGAGCCCTCAACGCCTTTGACACCGGTCAGTCAGACGCGGCCTATTCGCTGGGCTATACGAAAGGCCAACTGTTTCGACGGGTGCTATTTCCCCAGGTGGCCCTAACGGCAATTCCCGACCTGACCACCTCGATGATGGTCATCATGAAGGCGCTTTCACTCGGATTTGCCATCGAGGTCGTCGATATATTCGCACAGTCCCAGCTGACCGCAGCGCTGAACTTCTACTACCTCGAAGCCTTCGTAATTGCCGTCGTGATCTACATGGTTATAGCCTATGTCGTCACACAGATCGCCGATCGGCTGGAGCAATCCCTCCGGGTGCGGACGTGAGGGCAATCATGTGGGACAGGATCGCCAAGCTTCGGATATCGAGCCGCACCTGGGAGGCAATTCTTTTGGGGATGAAAAGCTTGAGGCGAACCTCAAATAGCCGATGTAGGTACTGGTGATTTGACGCGATTCCGTGGATAGCGGTCCTCCGCCATCACCATCCCGCCCGACGACGCTACGATGTGCATGCTCGGACGGGTGGTCGGAATCGAACCGACACTCCTTTCGGAACTGGATTTTGAATCCAGCGCGTCTAGCAGTTTCACCACACCCGCAAGGTGCTATCTCATTGACCTCTTAACGCTCTCATACTGCACCTAGGTAGAAAGTGGCAGTTTGAGAATTAGGCGGCCGTCAACTCCTAACCTATTGAACTCTAATCCTATTGCCCTGCGTGCTGAAGCTAGACGCATCCTGATTTTGAGCGGCCAGTTGACGGCCGTCCAAAATGATTATTAAGTTCGGTCATAGAACGAATTAATCGGAGCTGCTGTTGAACGACTTGCCGCGCATTTCTCGTCAGTTCTCGCAGCGCTCCGTCATGGAGGCGATCGTGCAAGGCGGGCCGATCTCGCGCGCTTCAATCGCAAAGCAGACCGGCTTGTCCAAGCAGACAATCTCCGAGATCGTCAGGACACTCGAGCAGGAAGGCTGGGTGCAGGAGACAGGGCGCACGAGCGGACATGTCGGACGCACGGCTGTCACTTACGAACTCGTATTTGACGCGGCCTACATCGCGGCCGTCGACCTCGGCGGCGCCAAAGTCCGGGTCGCCCTCACCGATCTTGCCTGCCAGATATTTGCGGAGGAAACGGCGCCGACCGATCCTCGGGGCGGACAGTTCATCGTCGACCAGATCGTGGATCTCGCGTTTCAGGCGGCCGAGAGGCACCGAATCTCGCGCACAAAGATAAGGCTGGCGGTGATTGGTGTTCCCGGTGCGCCCGACAAGAAGACGGGCCGCGTCCTGCTTGCCCCGAATATTGCCGGCTTTGGCACGATGAATGTCGTTCGCGCTTTCGAGCAGGCATTCGGCTTTCATGTAGTGATCGAGAACGATGTCAATCTGGCGGTGCTCGGCGAGAACTGGCAGGGGTGCGGCCGCGGTATCGACAATCTCGCCTTCATAGCGCTGGGTACCGGTATCGGCAGCGGCCTCATGGTTGGAGGCAATCTGGTGCGGGGCGCCAGCAATGCAGCCGGCGAGATGGGCTTTTTGCCGATTGGCGCCGATCCTTTCGCGCCGACATCGTTGCGCGCCGGCGCTTTCGAGCGCGTGGTCGCAACCAACGCCATGGTTGAACGCTACGCAGCGCTGACGGGCAACATCGTCAACGTGCCGACGATTTTCCACAGTGCATTGGCGGGAGACAGGCATGCCGCGACGGTGCTCGACGAAACCGCGCGCTACCTCGCACAAGGCATCGTGGCCATAGCGGCAATTGCCAATCCGCAAAAGGTCGTCCTGGGCGGCTCGATCGGGCTGCGGCCGGAAATCCTGTTGCGCGTTAGGGACCTGCTGCCGCGCTGCTTCCCCTATCCTATCGCCGTTGAGGCCAGCGAACTCGGGTCGCGGGCAGCGCTCATCGGCGCTGCCGCGATCGGGCTCGGCCAGTTGCACAACACATTGTTCGGCGTCGACGCGCCCGACGGACGCATTTCGCTTCCCCCAGCCAGTTCGGCCGTGCTGCGCGAGGCCACGCTATGACCGCCCCAAACGACATCACCGCCCGCTTGCGCGCCGCCCTAGATTGCGACGCAGCGGTTGAGCTTCTGCTGGGGGCAATCGGCCGCGAAAGCATAACCGGTCACGAAGAAAACTTTGTCGCCTTCCTTGAAGACCGCATGCGCGTGCTTGGCTTGAGCGAAATTCGGCGTGCGGAATTCGCGCCCGGCCGGCCCAACGTCTGGGGTGAGCGCAAAAGTGCCGGCGCCGGCAAGCGGCTGCTCTTCATCGGCCACACCGATACGGTCCATGTCGAGGGCTGGCGCGAGCACTGGGCTGGCACCGCCAAGCAGGATCCGTTTGCCGCGCCAATGATCGACGGGCAGATCTGGGGCCGCGGCGCTGGCGACCTCAAGGCCGGCATCTGCTCCGCGCTGTCGGCACTCTCTCTGCTCGACACCGCCGACATCCAACTGGCCGGCGATGTTGCCTTTGCCTTCGTCGGCGACGAGGAGAGCGGCCAGCCTGGAACCGGCGTCTCCGCCGGCATCAAGGACTTCGTCGGCCGCATCGAGAGAGGCGAAGTCGTGGCGCCCGATTTCGTCGTCTATGTGGAGCCTACCCGCCTTTCGGTTTATCCGGCCCAAATTGGCTTCTTCATTAGCGACATCACCATCACCGGACGATCAGCCTATTTCGGCGTACCCGAACTCGGCAAGGATGCCTTGCGTGCAAGCCACGCCGTCATGAGCGCGCTGTGGAAGCATTCGGAAGATGTTGCAGCAAGAGCCGAGCACCCGCTGATTGGGCATGGCTTCCTGCTGATCACCGGCCTTGCGGGCGGCGGCTACATCGCGGTGCCCGAACGCTGCACGTTGTCGCTGATCCGCAAGCTGTTGCCCGGCGAGTCGCTGGACGAGGCCGCTGCCGAAATCGAGGCAGTGGTGCGCGGCGCCATCACAGATCCCGAAATCATGTTGGCGTTCGCCTATCCGGCAGGCCGCGATCATCCGCTTGGGGGTAACGCCGCCGAGATTGCAGCTGACAGGCCGGAGGTCGGCGCTCTTGCTGCCGCCATGGCCCGATCGATGGCTGGTCGCGGCGCCATCGAAGGCGCGCCATTCTGGTCAGAGTCATCATTTTTCACCAACCGGCTCGGCATCCCCGCCGTGTACTGCGCGCCAGGCGACATTCGCAACTGCCACACCTTCGACGAACACGTCGATGTCGAGGAATATCTGGCGGGCGTCGTAGGCTTCGCCCGGTTCATGGTGGAGTATTGCGGCGTTACGGAATGAAGGACAACTGAGAGCGAAAATGGGAGAACTATCATGCTGATAGACAGACTTGTTGCTACAGCACTTGCAGGCAGCCTGATGCTGTTGGCCGGCGGTGCCGGCGCACAGACAGTGGGACCAAGCGGCGAGACGGCGACACCCAGCGCCGAGGTTAGATTGTCGGATGCAGACCTGGCCGCAGTAAAGGAGAAGGGCTACAAGGCGGCGCTGCTGTGGCACACCTCCTCCGACTTCACCAATGCGGTCACGTCCGGTGCCAAGGATGAATTTGCCCGTGCCGGCATTCAAATCGTCGCCACCACCGACGCGGGCTTTGACGCCGCGCGCCAGCGCAGCGACATCGAAACCGCGCTCGCGGCGAAGCCAAACGTCATCCTGTCGCTGCCCCTCGATCCGGTCACTTCGGCCGAGGCGTTCCGTCAGGCGCTCACCGACGGCACCAAGCTGGTATTCCTTTCGAATCTGCCGAAAGGCTACAAGCACGGAGCCGACTATGCCGCCATCGTCACTGACGACCTGTTCCAGATGGGCAAGCAGGCGGCCGATGCACTGGCCAAGGCGCTCGATGGCAAGGGCAAGGTCGGCTACATCTTCCACGACGCCAGTTACTATGTGACGAACCAGCGCGACCAGGCTTTCAAGACAACGATCGAGAAGGATTATCCCGGTATCAAGATCGTCGCCGAGCAGGGGATCTCCGATCCGGCGCGGGCAGAAGAGCTGGCCAACGCGATGCTCGTGCAGCATCCCGATCTTGACGGCATCTACGTCACCTGGGCCGAACCGGCCGACGGGGTGCTGTCGGCCTTGCGGGCAAGCGGAAACACCAAGACCAAGATCGTCACGCTCGACCTCGCCGAACCGGTGGCGCTCGATATGGTCAAGGGCGGTAATGTGACCGCACTGGTGGCCGACAAGGCCTATGAGCTCGGTCGCGCCATGGCCGCTGTCGGCGTCAAGGCGCTGCTCGGCCAGGAGACCCCGGCCTTCGTCGTTGCCCCGGCGCTTACCGTGACCAAGCAGAACGTTGCGCAGGGCTGGAAGGATTCGTTGAACCGCGACGCGCCGCAATCGGTGCTCGACGCGGCCAAATGACAGGGCAATGCCCGGCGGCCAATCAGGGCCGCCGACATCCTAAAAACAAGGCGAACTGACATGCGCACAGCAATTGGAATGTTGTCGGCACTTGTAGCGCTCGTCGCCGCCAACGCCTTCGCAGCCGAGGGCACCACCACGGGACCGAACGGGGAAAAGCCGACGCCGGCAAAGAGCGTCGTGCTCACACCAGCTGAGGAGCAGCAGATCAAGGACGGCAAATACACCGCCGCGCTGGTCTGGCATGAGATGAGCGAATACACCAACGCGGTGAACAGCGGCGCCCAGGACGAGTTGAAGCGGCTCGGCATCACGGTCGTCGCTCAGACCGACGCCGGCTTTGATGCAGCCCGGCAGAAATCCGACGTCGAGACAGTACTCGCCAAAAGGCCCTCTATTATACTGTCCCTACCAGTCGATCCCGCAAGTGCGGCCACCGTCTATGATCCTGCGCGCCAGGCCGGCGTGAAATTGGGTTTCGTCGACAATTCGCCGGCAGGCTATGTTCACGACAAGGACTATGTGACCATCGTTTCGGACGACCTTTTCCAGATGGGCAACAAGGCCGGGATCGCAATGGCCGACGCGCTCGGCAAGCAGGGCAAGGTCGGCTACATCTTTCACGATGCCGATTTCTACGTCACCAACCAGCGTGACGGAGCATTCAAGCACACGATCGAGCAGGACTATCCCGACATGAAGATCGTGGCCGAGGCCGGAATGGCCGACCCCGCGCGCAGCGAGGAAATCGCGCAGGCGATGATCACACAGCACCCAGACCTCGACGGTATCTACGTTACCTGGGCTGAGCCGGCGCTTAGCGTGCTGTCCACATTGCGGGCGGCCGGCAACAGCCACACCAAAATCGTCACGCTCGACCTGAACGAACCGGCGGCACTGGACATGGTGAAAGGCGGCAACGTTGCGGCACTCATCGCAGACGAAGCCTACGATATCGGCGTGACGCTGGCGCGCGCCACGGCCGCCTCGTTGATCGGCAAGAAGGCCGCGCCGTTCATCGTGGTCGATTCCCTCGCCGTCACGAAGGACACTGTCAAGGACGGGTGGAAGCGGTCGCTCAACAAGGACGTGCCCGCGACCATCGCGGCCGCCATGAAATAGCGGCAGACAATGGCGGCCCGCCGGAGGAAGTGAGAATGTCGAGTATCAACACAAGCCCCGGCCGGGCAGCGAGCTTGGTCAGCCGCTTCAACCTGCAGCAATATGTCGTCTATCTCGGATTTCTGGCGATCTTTCTGTTCTTCGCGATCGTACTAAAGGACAGCGGTTTTCTCACCGTCCGCAACCTGTCGAACATCGTGCTGCAGACGGCACCCGTGACGATCATGGCGATCGGCCTTGTCTTTGTCATGTCGGCTGGCGAGATTGATCTTTCGATAGGTTCGATCGTTGCCGTGGCAGCCCTTGCCGCCGCGGTGGCGATAAACGCCTACGGCTTGTTGGCCGGGGTGCTGGCTGGCCTCGGCGCCGGCCTGCTGATCGGCCTGCTCAACGGCGCCCTCGTGGCTTACGTCAAGTTGCCTTCATTCCTGGTAACGCTGGCGACGCTCGGGCTGTTTGCCGGCGTATCTCGCTCGATGACCGATTTGCGGTCGATCCCGGTCATCAACAACGCCTTCACCGGTTTCTTCGGCTCGGGTTCTTTGCTGGGTGTTCCGTCTTTGATCTGGTGGACGGTAATTGCCGTTGCGATCGCGCATCTCATCTTTCGCGAGACGCGCTTCGGCGCCCATGTGCTGGCCACCGGCGACAACAGCCGTGCCGCCAGTGTTTCCGGCATCAGCGTGGCGCAGATAAGGCTTGCCGTTCTGACCATAAGCGGCGGGCTCGCCGGCCTTGCCGGGCTGCTCTATGCCGGCCGGCTGCAGGCCGCGAAATATACGCTCGGCGAAACCGACCTTATGACGGTGATAGCGGCCGTCATTGTCGGCGGAACCCTGCTTAACGGCGGCAAGGGATCGATTGTCGGTGCGCTGGTCGGCTCGCTGATGATGGGCATGCTGAACAACGGCCTCATCCTGATGGGCCTGTCCGTCTCCGACCAGATGATCGTGCGCGGCTTGATCATTCTTGCGGCGGTCGCCGTATCGCTGCGCGAAAAGTCCCGTTGAAGGAGTTTTGTCATGTTCCTCGATGTTCTGCGGCGCCGCAATCCGAGCTTTATAGAAAGCGCCATGCGCCTGCACCAGGAAGGAAAGCTGCCGGCTAATTCCTATGTGCTCGACCTCGATGCCGTCGAAAGCAACGCCCGGGTCCTGAAGCGCGAGGCCGACCGGTTCGGCCTGAAGATTTTCGCCATGACCAAGCAGGTCGGCCGCGCCAGTTCGTTCTGCCATGCGCTCAAGCGTGGCGGCATCGATCAGGCCGTTGCCGTCGACATGGCCTGCGCGCGGGCAACGCACAGAGCCGGCCTGAGGCTCGGTCATCTTGGCCACCTGCAGCAGATCGCAAGGCACGAGGCCAATGCGGCGGCCAAAACGTTCAGGCCGGACTATTGGACCGTCTTCAACGACACCAAGGCTGAAGAAGCCGCTGCCGGCGCAAGGCTCGCCGGGTACACGCAAAACCTGCTTGCCCGCATCCGCGCCGATGGTGACGTTTTCTACCGCGGCCACGAAGGTGGTTTTGAGGCGGCCGATATCGCCGCGGTCGCCGAAAAACTGGATGGTCTCGACGGCGCACGGTTCGCTGGCATCACCACCTTCCCGGCGCTGTTGTTCGACCAGGCCACGCGAACGGTCCTGCCGACACACAATCTGGCGACACTGGGCAGAGCTGCCGAAGCGCTCGCCAAGTCCGGCCGCAGCAACATAGAGGTGAACGCGCCCGGCACAACGTCGAGTGTCCTGCTTGGCGCGCTGGCCGAAGCCGGCGCCACGCAATGTGAACCGGGCAATGGCTTGGCCGGCACCACCGCGCTGCACGTCATGGAGGATCTGCCGGAGCTCCCTGCCGTTCTGTATTTGACCGAGGTCTCGCATTTGTCTGGGGGTAAAGCCTACTGCCTGGGTGGCGGCTTCTATATCGATCCGATCTTTCCGGACTACGAGGTGAAGGCAATCGTGTCCGCAGAACCCACCACGGCCGCTGCCGCGCTCAGAAGCGTCGAGGTGCCGCCGCCTGCGGCAATCGACTATTACGCAATGATCGACGCTAGCGGCGCCAATGCGCCACGCCCCGGCGACACGGCGGTGTTTGGCTTTCGCGGCCAGGCATTCGTGACCCGCGCCTACGTGGTCGGCATCTCCGGTGTCTCAAAGGGGGCGCCCCAAGTCGAAACGATCGAAAATGGTTTTGGCGAAACCGCTGCCTGGCCTGTCTAGGAGCAAGTGATGAACGCGACCACGACCGGCACGCCCCCTGTTTTGCAGCTGCGCGACATCCGCAAGAATTTCGGCGGCCTCACCGCAATCGAAAATTTCTCGCTCGAGCTCTATCCTGGCGAGATAATGGCGTTGGTCGGCGATAACGGTGCCGGCAAGTCGACGCTGGTCAAGATCGTGACGGGGGTGCATGCTCCGACATCCGGGACGATCATCATCGAGGGGCAGGCGGTGGCAATGTCGAGCGCCACCATGGCGCGCGCACACGGCGTTGAGGTGGTCTATCAGGACCTGGCGCTCGCCGATCAGCAGACCGTCTACATGAACATGTTTCTTGGCCGCGAGCCGGTGAACCGCTTCGGCCTGCTCGACCGACGCCGGATGATCGACGACACCGAAAAGCTGGTGAAGGATCTCGACGTTCGCATCCCATCGGCTCACGCCACCATCCGCGATCTTTCGGGCGGCCAGCGCCAGGGCGTGGCGATCGCGCGCGCCACGCACTGGGCAAGCAAGCTGATCCTGCTCGACGAGCCAACCGCCGCGCTCGGTGTTGCCGAGACCGCCAAGGTCGAGACGATTGTTCTGTCGCTGAAGCAGCGCAATATCGGCGTGCTGATCATCAGCCACAGCCTCGACCAGGTGTTCAGGCTCTCAGATCGGATCTGTGTTCTGCGACGTGGCAAACAGATCGGCGTGCGCAAGACCAGCGAGACCGACAAGAACGAGATCGTCGCCATGATCACCGGGCTTCAGCACTAGCCCGGTCCGACAAGCGCGCCGTTCAGATATTGCGTTACCCGAGCAGCGAGTGGCAAGACTTGAGATCCACGATCAGGCCTCGGCCACAGAATGTCGCCAGCATCAATCTAGGGCGCGCAGATGGCGGATGGGGCGGCCACCGGCAATCCGGTCGGCCGCTGTGGCAATGGAATTGGCGTCGATGCCGAAGTGGCGGTAAAGATCACCGATTGTCCCCGACTGGCCAAAATGCTCGACGCCGAGACTGCGCGTGCGATGGCCGTACACCGAACCCAGCCAGCCGAGTACCGCCGGATGGCCGTCGGTGACAGTGACGATCGCGCAATGCGCAGGGAGATCGGCAAACAGCCTTTCGATATGACTCCTGGCATGGACGAGGCCGCGTTCGCGTGCCCGGCTCGCGGCAGTCCAGCCTGCGTTCAAGCGATCGGCCGAAGTCACGGCCAAAAGACCGACATCGCGACGGTCCTCCGCCATCATGCCCACCGCCTCGATGGCCTCCGGCGCAACCGCGCCGGTATAGGCAACGATCACTTCGGCATTGGGACCCGGACGCCGCAGCCAATAGCCACCATCGACAATGTCCTGCTCGAGCTGTGGCATCATGGGACGAATGATCTGCTCGACCGGGCGCGTCGAGAGCCGCAGATAGACCGAACCGCCGGTCTCGTCGCGCAGCCAGGTGCGCTCCGACTGCACGGCGTCGCCGTCGCGCTGCATATAATCCAGCGCAAAGCGCATGATGACGCCCAACTCGTCGACGAAAGCCGGCTCGTAGGCGGCAAGCCCGTCTTGCGCTATGCCGATCAACGGAGTGGCGATCGACTGATGCGCCCCACCTTCCGGCGCCAATGTGACCCCGGATGGCGTCGCGACCAGCAGGAAGCGCGCATCCTGATAGCAGGCGTAATTGAGCGCATCGAGACCGCGCTGGATGAACGGATCGTAGAGCGTGCCGATCGGCAGCAGCCGTTTCCCGAAAATCGAATGCGACAGCCCAAGTGCCGACAGCAGAATGAACAAATTGTTCTCGGCGATGCCGAGTTCGATGTGCTGGCCGGAGGGGCCGAATTCCCATTTCTGCGCCGAGGCGATGCGTTCGCTGCGGAAAGTGTCGGCGAGTGACTGACGCGCGAACAGGCCGCGCCGGTTGACCCAGGGGCCGAGATTGGTCGAAACCGTGACATCGGGCGATGCCGTCACAATCGCGTCGGCGAGCGGTCCGCCAGCCCGCGCAATCTCGTCCAGAATTCTGCCGAAGCCGACCTGCGTGGAGACGCTGCCTTTGGCTTCCGCAACGAGACGACCAGGGATCACGATGCGCTTGGCGTGCCGGCGCCGCTGGCCCTTTGCCGCGAACGGAACGGCGTCGAGGAACCGTTGCAGCTCCAGATCCCCAACAGCCAATCCCTCGAAGGCGTCCCACTCCCGCCCGTCGCCGACCGACATCGAGGCACGAAGGACCGCCATCTGATCCCTGGTCATCAGGCCGGCGTGGTTGTCCTTGTGGCCGGCGAGCGGCAGGCCGAAGCCCTTGATCGTATATGCAATGAAGCATGTCGGTCGATCGTTGCCGCGTGCCGTCCCGAAGGCCTCGATCAGGCATGGCAGGTCGTGGCCGCCGAGATTGGTCATCAGCGCGGCGAGCTCGGCATCGGAGCGCCGGTCGAGAAGCGATGCCAGGCCCGGCTTGTCTCCGATGTCGGCGATCAGGCGCTTGCGCCAGGCGCCGCCGCCTTGAAACGTCAGCGCCGAATAGAGCTGGTTCGAGCAGCCCTCGATCCAGGCCTTTAGCGCCTCGCCGCCGGCCTCGGTGAAGGAGGCTTCGAGCAGCGAGCCATATTTCAGGATCACGACGTCCCAGCCGAAATTCCGGAAAATGTTTTCGAAGCGTTCCCAAAGGCCTTCGCGAACCACGGCATCGAGGCTCTGTCGGTTGTAGTCGACGATCCACCAGCAGTTGCGCAGGCCGTGTTTCCACCCTTCGAGCAGCGCCTCGAAGATGTTGCCTTCGTCCATCTCGGCATCGCCGATCAGCACCACCATGCGGCCTTCGGGCATGCTTTCGTCGCGGGTGCTGAGGTAATCCTGCACAAGGGAGGCAAACAGCGTCTGCGCGACGCCGAGGCCAACTGAGCCGGTGGAGAAATCGACGTCGTCGACATCCTTGGTCCGCGACGGATAGCTTTGTGCGCCACCGAAGGCGCGAAACCCTTCGAGCTTCTCCCTCGTCTGATTGCCCAGAAGATACTGGATGGCGTGAAACACTGGCGAGGCATGCGGCTTCACCGCGACCCGGTCGTGTGGCCTCAGCACCGAGAAATAGAGCGCGGTCATGATCGTCACCAGCGACGCCGAGGATGCCTGGTGTCCGCCAACCTTCAAGCCGTCCGTATTATCCCGCAGGTGATTGGCGTTATGGATCATCCATGTCGACAGCCAGAGCACCTTTTTCTCCAGTGCCGAAAGTGCCTCCAGTTTTTGTTTGTCCATGCTGCAAGACTCCCGTTTGCGATGTCGCAATCATAGGGCTGAGCAAGAACCGATTATCGCTAAACTTGCATGAGATTGGCAGCTGCGTTAGCTGGTTCCGCCAATATCAGCCAAATGGATTAACGTTCGATGCCAAAAAGTCGACTGGACACTATCGACCGAAAGATCATTGCCGCGCTGCAGGTCGATGGCAGGATGACGGCCCAGCAGCTTGCCGAGCGGGTCGGCCTTTCGGCCTCGCCCTGCGCCCGCCGGGTCCGCCTGATGGAGGATATGGGCGTGATCACCGGCTATGCCGCCCTGATTGACCAGGACATGGTCGATCTGCCGATCTCGGTGTTTGCCTCAATCAAGCTTGAGCGCCAGCGCGAGAACGAGCTGAAGCGGTTCAACGCGGCGATCGCGCGCTGGCCGGAGGTGGTCGATTGCTATCTGATGACCGGCCAGCGCGACTATCTGCTGCGTGTCGTGGTGCGCGACCTGCACGCCTATGAGCGCTTCCTGAAGGAAAAGCTGACCCGGCTCGACGGCGTCGCCTCCATCGAATCCAGCTTCGCGCTTGCCCAGATCAAGCGATCGAACCGGCTGCCGGTAGAGGCATGACCTTTGCGTGTTCGCAGGTCATTCACTCAATTGCATGGTTGCCGCACGTTCTGGGAGGCATGATTTCAGCCGGTCGCGAGTGGCGCTGTGGAGCCTTGATCAAAGTTTTGGCCGATAGAGATGGCTACGCCCCGGCGGATGATTTCCGGTGAGGCCAGCTGCCCGATTGCACTTTCGGCCCAAAGCACAGGCTCCGTTATGCGGTAGAATTGTCGCGTCGCGATCAAGGCTGACGGGCTGACATCAACCATCAGACCGATGATCGTCATATCATCATGTGCGAGCGCAGGCCCAAGCTGCTTCGGACTCCAGCCAATCGATGCGAGGCGGTCGAACCAGTACTCCTCGCACACGATTGTCAGATTGCTGATATGTCGCTGGATACAGAATTCCAAAATTCCGCAGTAGATCACGCCGGCTGCCTGGCAAGGTCGGCCGGGCTCACGAAGATCCCGCGCCACGAAGAACCTGGTCCATTCAAAGATATTGGGTCGGCGCGGAACGCCGCCCTGGGCGAGTTGCGGAAAGGTTTCGCTCATCAGATGAGGCCGAAGGCTCGGCACGAAACGGGATCCGGCAACGACGCCTCTTCCTGGCTGGATGCCGAGCAGATGAATCGCTTCTGGAGTATCAAACGCGTCGATCTCGCGACCGTCGGGGCGTCTCAGGTCCTGCCATCCACGTTCATCGACATAGATTTCATGCCGCAGGCGGAAGTAGCTGTCGAGATCCCCGCGATAGGCAAAGCTGTTTGACGCGTCGACGACATGGACCTGAATCATTGCGGTTCCTCGAGATGGAACCCCATCCGACCACGCGACGATTGCCCATGAAATACCCAGATCTGAGGATGGATCAAAGTTCGATTTCGTGCCTGCGAAATGCCTCGACGATCGCGTGCACAACATTGGCGGTGCTGAGCTTCTGCTTGATGTTGCGCAGGTGGGTAGTCACGGTGTTTTCCGAGATGCCAAGTATTCGGGAAACCTCCCATGCGGTCTTTCCTCCCGCGACCCACTGCAGGATTTCACGTTCTCGCTGGGAAAGCTTTTGTCTCGGCCGCCGGCGCGAGTTGCCAACGAGTCGTTCGGCAGCCGAGTAGGCATGGCGCGCAAGGGCATGAATGGTGCATCGCACCGCCGGCGCCAAGTCAATTTCGCTTCCAGCAACCGTTACGCAGGCCGGATCGCCAAACGCATCCTGGATTGGGATGCAGATTCCGTCGCAAAGCCCAAATTCTCTCGCCTCATCCATCACCTTCCTGGCATTGCTGTTCGTCAAGCCGTGATTGGCGTCCCTCCAAAGGAACGGCCCGATCGCGCCACGGCACAAAGCAACGCAAGGATCGTGGCGGTAGTGTCCGACAGCCCTGTAGTGGTCGTACCATTCCTGCGGCCAACCGTTGACAAGGATGTGTCCATCCAGCGATCCGGTGTCCTGGCGTGGCAATTCGGTGACGAGACAGGCTGCGTAGCCGTGACGTTCGATGCTCTTGCGCAGTTGCCGAATGATCTCGGAGGCGCTGGTTGCACGGTCAATCTGCGCGGTTGCTTCAAAGATTTGTATTAGCTGATCCTGTAAGACGCTCCCGTGAACCGCCGCCATTGTAGGCCCTTTCAATGTACTGAGACAAAGAAAACAATAAATAACTTAGGTCCGACCGCAACGTCCGGCATGACTTTTGACTACTATAGTAGGTGGCACTAAAGGGCGCATTCTGACTGCCTCGCTGCATGAGGCTGAGGTCGGTTTTTGCTCGCAATCTGAGGTTGCTGCGCCAAGGCACGGGCCTGTCGCAGGAGCAGCTCGCGGACCTTGCCGGCCTTGATCGCAACTATGTCGGCAAGCTCGAGCGGGAGGAAAACTCACCGACCGTCGATACGCTGGAGGTGCTGGCGCTGGCATTGCAAGTTGACGTGGAGCAGCTCATCCGTCGAAACTCGCCATGATTGCACCGGCCAGCAGGCCGCCGGGAGCATCAGCATTTCCTCTTGCGCCGCTCACGCGGCGCCACAGGACCATCGCCCCTTGGGGCTCGGGCGTTTTTGCCGGGCCGTTTCGTCAGCGCCTCGATGTCGACGCTCAATGCGGTGGCAAGCTTTGCGAGCGACAGGAGTGTGGGATTGCGACGGCCGGCCTCGAGACCACTCAGATAGGCGCGCGTGAATCCTGAACGGAACGACAGTTCCTCTTGAGAGAGGGCCTGTGCGCGCCGAATCCTCTGTACGTTGAGGCCGACAACCATCCGTAGGTCCATGACGGCATGGTCGTCGCTGCGTACACTTTAGGACGACACACTATAGTGAACATTCGTCATTGACAGGCGCTGCTATTGCTGCTTTTCTCATCATATTAAGGAACACCATTCCGAAATAAGGAACGCCAATGACAGGAAATCTTTCGTTGGAACGTGGGCTTGCGGTTCTCAATCTCCTCAAGGAAGCGGACGAGGCGGTCGGGGTGCGCGAACTCGCGCGCAGGCTTGAGCAAAGTGCTCCCGCCGTGCAGCGAATTCTGAACACGCTGGCAGAGCAGGGCTATGTCGAGCAGTCGCCAGACTCGCGGCGCTACCGCCTCGGACACTCTGTTCTGGCGCTTGCGCGGAAGGTCTTGGGTAGAGACCGCCTGGTTGGTTTGGCTGAAATCGAACTGCAGGCGTTGGCCGCCGAAGGTTGCTTCAATGCATTCCTGGGCATCAGGCGGGGCAGCTGCGGAATTTATCTCCTGACCGTGCAAAGCAAGAGTCCGGTCGTCATTCGCTCGTCACCCGGTGAAACTTTCCCCCTGCACTCCACCGCCTTGGGCAAGGCACTCCTGATGGAGCTGAGCGGCGAAGCAGTCATTGGGATTCTTGGACGCGGTCCGCTGGAGCAGGTTGCCATACGCACCGTCACGGACCCGCACAAGCTCGTGGCTCAGATCAGGGCGTCCGAGCCCATCGGTTACACAACATCCCTGGACGAGAATTTTACCGGGCTGATTGCGGTCGGCGCACCGCTTCGCGATGCATCAGGCACAATCATCGCGGCGATAAGTGCGGCCTACCCCCGGTCAGTGGGGCCGCATGTGGAGATCGCCGAGATTGGAGAGGCAGTAATGGCGGCTGCGGCGCGCATTTCCGCCGGCCTCGGCTTTCTGGAAGCAAACCAGGCTCGGGATTCCCATCATGCTGCTTAACGAAGCGCGCCTGAAACAATGCATGACGGCAGCCGGGCTTGATGCAGTTATAGCGACGGCGCCGGAAAACGTGACCTATATGAGCGGCTTCTGGGCTCTGCCGCAGTGGATCCGTCGTGGTCCGCAGGCCTATGTCGTGTGGCCGGCTCCTAACAACGGCGCGCCTGAAATCATCGCCAGCACCAGCACCCTTGACCTCGTTGCTGATCAGGAACTCTGGGTAAGCAAGGTGCGGCGCTATGGCGATTTTTATGCCGATGTCGCTCCGTCGACCAGCGCGGATCGCGCGAATATGCAACACCTCCAGCTTCGGGCGCTGCCGCGGCATAGCGATGCAATCGGGGCTTTGGTTGCCGCATTGGAGGAAGCCAAGCTCGCCCGTGGGCGGATCGGCATTGACGAGGCGGGACTCGCGCCAGGATATCAGGAAGCCCTCAAAGCCCATTTTCCCAATGCGTCGTGGATGCCAGCCACGGCGTTGCTTCGCGAGGTTCGTGCGGTAAAGACGACAGATGAAATCGAACGGCTTGGCCAAGTTGCCAAAATTGCCGAACGCTCCATTGAAGCAGCGCTCGCGGTTGCTCAAGAAGGTGCTACCGAAGCAGACGTGGCGCGCGCTTTCCATGTCAAAACGGTTGAGGAAGGCGCCCTGCCCGTATTGGGATGCATCGGCTTTGGCGAGCGCAGCGCGCTCATGAACGTCCAGCCGTCTGACCGCAGGTTGCGCGCTGGAGAAATCATCCGCTTCGACGTCGGTGGCCGGTTTCGGCACTACCGCGCCGACATTGCCCGCATCGCTACGCTGGGCGAGCCGCCGCCGCAGGCGCATCGGCTACAGCAGGCGCTGCTGCGCGGCGTTCAGCATGCCTGCGACATTATCCGGCCCGGCATGCCGGCAGCACAGCTCTTCGAGACGGTGGTGCGTGTGGTTCAGAGCGAAGGAATTGCCCACTACGAGCGCGATCACGTCGGCCATGGCATCGGCCTTGATGGTTACGATGCGCCGACGCTCTCGGCGCGCAGTACAGACATTCTTGAAGAAGGAATGGTGCTGTGCGTGGAGACCCCCTACTACGAAATCGGCCGCTGGGGACTCCAGGTGGAGGACATGGTAGTTGTTCGCCAGCGCGGAGTGGAGCGGCTGACGCACACGCACGATGCAATCACCCGGGTGCCGTTATGAGCCGCGCGGCCGGTTTTTCCTGTATTCGATGCGGCGCCTTGTTCCGGATCGATACCAAAATCGACTCACGCGGCTGCCCGATATGCTGTGCGGAAGCACCGGCCAATCTTAAGGTCATCTACGATCCATCCGGAGCTACATCGGCCGCTTCCGCAGCGGCTGCCGCCCTGCCCTCGCTCTGGCGCTATGCCGACATGCTTCCTTGTGGACTCAGCGATGCAATCTCCTTGGGCGAGGGCCTGACGCCGTTGCTGAGCGCCGAGAATCTGGGAAAGCAGCTCGGCGTCCCCAAGCTTCTTATCAAGGACGAGGGCGCAAACCCTACCTGGTCCCACAAGGACCGCTTCTCGACGGTGGCGGTGTCGATGGCACGTTCGAGTGGCGCACGCGTGGTGGCGACTGCTTCGTCGGGGAACGCCGGGGCCTCACTCGCCGCCTATGCTGCACGGGCGGGCCTGAAATGCGTCGTTGTCACATTCTCAGGCACCGCCGGCGCAATGCTGGCGCAGATCCGCAAATACGGCGCAAGCGTCGTATCCCTGGCCGACAAGTCCCATCGCTGGCCATTGCTTGCCGCTGGTACCGAGCGCCTCGGATGGTTTGCGACGTCGCCGTTTCACAGCCCCGTGGTGGGCAGTCATCCTGTCGGGATCGAGGGCTACAAGACCCTGGCCTACGAGATCGTCGAACAGATGCACGGAGGCGTGCCGGACTGGTGCGCCTTGCCTGTTTGCTATGGCGACGCGCTTGCCGGGCTCTGGGCGGGATTCAAGGATCTTCTCAGCCAAGGCAAGATCGATCGGTTGCCGAGACTCTTGGCGGCGGAAGTGCACGGATCTTTGGCCAAAGCGCTTGCCGGCAAGGCCGATCTGGTCGCCGAGGTTCCCGCGGGCTTCGACACGCTGGCCATCTCGATCGGGACCACGCGAAGCACGTTTCAGGCGCTCAATGCGCTGCGTGAATCTGGCGGCATGGCAATGCCGGTCGGCAACTTCGGCCTGATAGCCTTGCAGCAGCAGCTTGCGGCCACCGAGGGAGTGTTTGCCGAGCTTGCCTCGGTGACGCCATTTGCGGCTATTGAATCCTTGAGACGGGAGGGCATGATCGCGCGTTCGGACAGCGTCGTTGCCATCGTGACGGCGAGCGGCCTCAAGGATTTGGATCGTTCAACCGGCGCGGGCCAAGCACAACCATCGTTTCGGTCAGTTGCCGAAGCGTGGGAATACCTTGCCGAGGACAGCGACTATTTCACGCCCTCTCATGAACAACGCGCGACCAAGATGTCCTGAAGAGAAGATAGAGACGATCATGAACAGATGCGATTTCTGATCGACTGATGATCCCGTCCGCCACCGGACGACATTGCGACTTCCAAAAGCTTTCCACGAGAGGCAAATTCAACTCGCTTAGCGAGTGGAACCTCGATTCAAACATGAAAGGGGAATTTTCATGCTTCGCAAAACGCTCATCGGCTGGCTCGCAGCCATCGGTGTCGCAATGGCAACTCAGACGACGATGGCCGAGGAAACGCTCAGGGTCGGCGTCACGCCAACCGGGGTGCCGTTCACGTTTGTCGACACCGCAACCCGAAAGCCGACTGGCGCGATGGTCGATCTGGCAAGTGCGATTGCCGCAAACCTTGGTACGACCGCTGACTTCCAGGTAAACGCTTTTCCAGCCCTGATCCCGGCATTGACGACCGACAAGATCAATCTGATTTCCGCCAGCATGTTCATAACGGACAAACGAAAGCAGGTGATCGATTTCAGCACGCCGGTTTACGCCTATGGCGAGGCGATGTTTGTTGCTGCCGGCGATAGCAAAAACTACACGATCGAAGAGCTGAGAGGTGAGACCGTGGGGGCGCAGATCGGCTCGACCTACGCCGACGCCCTGGAAGCGCTTGGTGTCTTCGGTCAAGTCAAGCTCTACGACTCAATCGCTGACATGATGCGCGATGTGGTCCTGGGCCGCATCAAGGCCGGCTTTGGTGACGCCCCGATCGTCGCATATCAGCTTTCAAAGAACCCCGAACTGGGAGTTCGCCTCGTCGACGGCTATCGGCCGATGAAGCAAGGCGAAGTCGCGTTAGCGGTCGCCAAGGAAAATCCACTGCTTCTCGAAAAGGTGAATGCCTCCATCGCCAAGCTGAAGGAAAGCGGCGAATTAAGCCGAATATTTGCCAAATATGGCCTTTGAGGCCAACCCGCACTGACCTCGACAGAAGCGCCGGCTGGCAGGACCAAAGGATCGCATCGGAATGACCGGCTTTGACGGCCGGGGTACGTGCCAAGAGGAAGCCGGCCATGACCAAATTCATCGCGCATGCAACGGAATATCTGCCGCTTCTTCTTAACGGCGTTTGGCTGACCGTCATGATAACTCTTCTTGCGCTGTGTCTTGCGACGGCGCTCGGCCTTGTCTGGGCGCTGTTCAGGACATCGGGGATACGTTGTCTCGCCGTGCCGACGCGGCTCCTTGTCGACTTCGTGCGCGGCATACCACTGTTGGTGGTTCTCTTTTATATCTACTTTGTGGCGCCCGAGATCGGCATCAACCTGACTGCGCTCCAGGCTGGCACGATCGGGCTGGGGCTGGCTCACTCCTGCTATCTCGGGGAAACTTTCCGGGCTGGCATCGAGGCGGTCGATAAGGGTCAGGTCGAAGCGGCAAAATCGATCGGAATGAAGCGTCCGTTGATGATGCGCCGCGTCGTGCTGCCGCAGGCATTCAAGATTATCCTGCCGCCTTACGCCAACAACATGGTCATGCTGCTAAAGGACTCCTCGCTTGTGTCGGTGATTTCGGTTCAGGAGCTGACCATGCAGGGCAAGATGCTCGCGTCCTCCACATTCGACAACATGACAGTATTTACCTTGGTGGCACTGCTCTATCTGTGCCTGACGGTTCCGCTGAACCTGTTTATGCGTAGAGTCGAAAGCTATCTTGGGGCGGCGGGATGATCACCTTTGACAACGTGCACAAGTCCTTCGGTGCCCACGAAGTCCTCAAGGGGATCAACGCCGAGATCGCCAAAGGACAGGTCGTATGTCTGATTGGGCCGTCGGGTTCCGGCAAATCGACGCTTCTACGATGTGTGAACGGGCTTGAAAATTATCAGCGCGGTCGCATCAGTATCGATGGCACCGTGGTCGATGCCGATTCGCCCCAGGTTCACGCCATCTGCACCCGCGTTTCCATGGTTTTCCAACGTTTCAACCTGTTTCCGCACCGCACAGCCCTGGAAAATGTCATGGAAGGGCCGCTCTACGTGCTGAAGGAAAATAGGAACCAGGTCCGGGAGCGGGCCACGGCATTGCTCAATCGCGTCGGGTTGGCCGACAAGACGAATGCCTATCCCGCGTCATTGTCGGGGGGTCAACAGCAGCGCGTGGCCATCGCCCGTGCCCTGGCGATGCGCCCACAGGCCATTCTTTTCGACGAGCCCACCTCCGCACTTGACCCGGAAACGGTCGGCGAGGTCCTGCAGGTCATGCGCGCGCTCGCAGACGAGAACATGACCATGCTCGTGGTTACACACGAAATTCAGTTCGCCCGCGAGGTTTCCGATAGCGTCCTCTTTCTCGACGGCGGCCGGATTGTTGAGCAAGGCCCGGCCAAGGAGTTGCTTCGACATCCGAAACACGAACGCACTAGGGATTTTCTTCACCGGGTCATGCACCCTGTGTGACTGCTGGCCGATGTTGGTTGTCGCCTAGCCTGAGTTCGGACCTGTCACTGCGTAGGGGACAGGCCGTCCGCTCCCCGCGAGGACGGCGTTTAAAGTTCTGCGGTTCCAAGGGAATCTCGTCCATGCCGTCTCTTCGGCCGGACGAATTTGCGTGAGAACAGTTGGTTCAAGAGGAATGGAGATTGGCCAATCCTTCAAACCGGCGAGCCAGTCGGGGTTGTAGACTGTATCGGAATGACGATGCCCTTCATCTGGCATTATCACGACGGTGGAGGCTTCCGGATTTTGCCTGGCGAACCAGGCGCCGACCAAGGCTGCGGCGCCGCTGGTCGGCCCCATGAAGAGCCCGTGATCGCGAAACAGCCCATGCGCCATCGCGTAAGCCGGCAATGCGCCCACCCAATGAATATCGTCGATCATCTCATGACGAACATTGTCCGGCAAAACGCTGTTGCCGAGCCCGCGCAGCATGCGACGTCCGACAGGCTGGCCAAAGAGCATGCTTCTGTGGGTATCGACAGCAATCATCCTGAGATCAGGAAAGAGCTCACGAAGGAAGCCTCCGGTTCCACAAAGCGATCCCCCAGTGCCCACGCAGCCGACGAGGCAATCGATGCGGCCGAATGATCGAACAACGAGGTCCGCCAGGCGCGCGTAAGCAAGGCGGTTTTCCGGACTGTCGTATTGCTGAGGCCAATACGTGCCCGGGCTATCTTGCAGCGTCTGCTGAAGATACTGGAGCCGACCGCGCTGATTGCCGTCTCCTTGAGGATCGTCGATGGCCATGACTTTGGCACCAAGTTGTTCCAGTCGCCGCCTGAGTTTCAGGTCGATGAGGCTGGAGGCCGTGACAAGTGTAAGCGCATAGCCACGAGCCGCAGCCAGCATGGCGATGGCGAGGCCGAATGTGCCCGACGTCGTTTCGATGATGTGACCTTCCCGCCTGAGGCGCCCTGACGCTTCCGCCTGATCGACCATGAATCGGGCGGGCATCAGCTTCATAAGGGAAAAGCAGGCGGCGTTGAGGTTAGGTGCGAGTTGGGCAAAACGCGGCGTCTCGTAGGCGCGTAAATAGTCTTGCGCCGCGCTCACTGGATTAGCCCCGTTTCGGCGTTAAGGGCAAACGTATGGACGCCTTGGAGGCCTGCGCCGCTCACCTGCCTTGCGAGCTCAGCAGCGCGCATGGCCGCCCTGGGTGCGTTGGCATCCAGAAGGACGCCGATCAACGTGCCACTGTGGGCCACCTGCACACCGCACGCGTCATGCGCCCGCGCTATATCCAAAACGGTGTTGAACGATGCCTTCGGCAGGTGCTTTTGACTGATACTGGCGCTGATGGTTGCGACACGTCCAAGCAGGCGGGGATCTTGTTGCCGGATGGAGCGGTTCGCCAGTCCCCGCAGAACACGGAACAGCCCGATTTCCTCACAATCGTAGCGTGCCCGTGGCATGCTCAGCGTATCGATCGGCCGGGCACTGCCGTCCCTGAAACCCACCAAGAGAAGGGGCGGGAACTCGCCACCGAATTGTTCGATCGTACGGCCTTCCCGGTGGGCGAAGAGGATAGGTTGGTCGCCATAGGCAATGGCGTCGCTTGCGCCTTCGGCGGCCACCGCCAGTCGGGCAATCGTTGACTGGCGCAGCGTGAGGCCCGCTGCAGCTGCCACCGCACGAATCGCCGCAATGACGTCTGCGGTCGAGGACCCATAGCCATGCCCTATCATGATAGGGCTTTCGATCGTGAGTTCTCCACCTCCTTCAGCCATTCCGATATGCTCGAGCGTGAGGGCTGCCGCGCGAGCCGCCTTGGTCCGGTTTGCAGGCCGCGGTCGAATCCCATTTTGCTCATGCGGCCAGAAAGTCGCTAGCGACTCTTGCGACGTGAGCGGCAGGGTTACGAGTCCGCGACAAAGCCTTCCGTTTTCCCCTTCAAAGACGCCTTGGAGGAATTCCCCATGGTGGGCGTGCGCTCGTCCGACGCCTACCGCCAGAGGCAGCCTGATAGTCTCGTTGATGTTGTCCGAGCTTGTCCGATGGCCAGATCTCGTCATCCCCGTCTTTGTCACCACGTCATCTCCTCACCTGGAATTGACAGATGATGCGTATGACTGATCCATGCTGTCACTCGCCAAATCTTGGTAGTGCCAAAGGCAAGCGCATCATGCAAAGATAAGGGCAAGATCGCCCCACAAATTGCGCGTCCAATACTGGACTAGATACATCAGCACGCGCCGAGGGCGGTTGGCCATGCGGACAACCGTTCCGAAACAATTGCACCACGCACCGTGTCTTCATTATTGTTCTTATAAGGAGGTTGGACTGCTCACCCTGTGTCAATACTGAGATTTGGCGATAGCCCGCAGCGGCCAAAAGCGCACCGGGTTCAGAGTGCGTTGGGCTCTGGCAAAGCCTCTGTCGGCTGCCATGAACCGTGCCAGCATCGGTGCATCGGTGCGATCAGCTTTGCCGGATCAGTGATTGTCTCGCCGCTTTCACGGCCAAGCACATCGGCATTATCCAGACTCTATGAGGGTGGCCAAAATCCAACGCTCGGCACCTTTAATAAACTGCCGCTCAGAGGTGGACAGCGGCTGTTTGTCTTGTTCACCCGAACGGGCAAGGAGGGCCATTTCGCGACCTTTGCGGTCGGATAGCAGGAAGTCGCGATTTTGAAACAAAGCGGCCCTCCGGTATGTCGGGCACTGCGCCGGCAATGCCATGTTCAAGGTGTTCGTCGGCAGCAGCGAGGCACGGCAGCTCGGGGACCCTTGCGCCGACCGGTTCGTGCGCAGTTCCAGTCAGGTCACGGCTGGACATTGACGAAGAAGGTTGCGCCTGTGCCTGTCCTTGGTTGCGGGTCCTGATCCTGACGGCCATTGGCGCGGATGACCGTTACCGAATAGCGGTAGCCGGCGGCAACGGGCCGGTTCAAGATAACGGCGGTGATCGGATAATCAATCCGCACCTGGGCAGCGAGCGTATCGGCGTTCAATTCAGCCGTGCCGCCTGCCTCGAATTCCACGAGGATCGCGACGATGCGCTCGCTCTCACGTCCGGCGATCGGTTCGAACAAGCCAGCAACGGCCTTAGCCGTGACCAGCCGGAAATAGTCGACGGAACTACCGTCGAAGATGTGATTCCACACCGCCTCCGGATCCACATTCACGCGCACGCCGCTGAGATCGAAGGCTATGTCCGGCGCCAGCGCGAAGGGCCCCGATGAGGTGACAAACAGTTCAACCGCTTCCCCCGGCGCCACATTTTCCTTCGGCAACGTACCCGGTGCGATCGAAGCCGCGATCGCCTCGCCGCCCGTGCCGATCGCCGCGTCGAGGGTTTGGATATCGACCGGGCTCTCGATAGCATTGGTCAGCACGACGCGGAGCGTTCCGGTCTCGGCGATGGCGATATAGGAAAAGATGTCGCCCTCGAGATCGTCGAATCTGGCCTCGAACGGAATGATCTCCGTGCGCCCGTTGGGGACATCCACCTCGACCTTGCCGATGAACAGAGCGGCGGTGGTCTGATGCATCGCATCGAACAGAAGGCGGAAGTCGGGCAACGGCATGGACAGCGTGTCTTTCAGCGCGCCGTGCAGCACTGTCGCGATATCCGGCCGCTGTTCGTGAACCGAACCCGATTGCGTCGGCCGGTCAACGAAGAAGCGCATATCGCTGGTCGGCAAAGGCTGGAAGTCGATGCTCGACGCGCCGAACTGTGGAAGGGCCAGAAGCTGGTCGCGTGCATCCTTTAGCCGCTTGGGATCGATGAACGGCGCGACGACATAGTCAAGGATCATCGTCGTGTCCGATCCATCGGGCTTTGAGGTGACACGAACGGTGGCGAAGGGCGTGAAGGGCGGATCGCGTCGCCGCGCAATCTTGTAACGGTCGGGAAAGATATAGATGATCGACCGGCGTGAAGCGTCCTGGAGATAGGTGTAGAAATTGTCTTTCCAGGCAAGCGCATGGCGGATCAACTGGCTTGCGCCTCCCGCGGACGCCGCGACTCCCTGAAAGATATAACCATGCAGGGCGGGCGAGAAGGAAAACGGCTCGGGCGTAATCGTCTGTTCCAGCTCACGCCGCACGGCCGTGTATGTCCGTTGCGATCGACGCAAGTCGACGGTTGCGACAGGCTCGGACTGCCGCTCGATGTTCGAGCGCCTGTCGGTGAGCGATACGCGCAAGGCCGATGGCGCATCGGTGCCAGCGGGAATGGGAACAATGAGCGCGGAAAGCTGGCGCGCAGAATCGAGGTCGCAGAAGCCGTAGAGACGCTTGCCGCTGTCGGCATCGACGACATCGATCCAGGTGCGCGAAGCCGAGGCATTCACGCCACCCGGCGGGAGGTCAGGCGACGGGGCGAAGAAATCGTCGGAATAGTCCGCCCAATTGTCGATTGCGAGGGTAATAGTCGAACCGTCCGACTGGTCCTCGACACCGAGGATGGACAGCCGCGGTATCGGCAGCGCATCCACGATGGGAATCGGCGGTTGCCGCACAAGCGTACCGATGGCGAGCCGGACGGACGGAATGACCGCCTTCACGAAGCCCGCCTCATGCGCGGCAATCATCGAATTCGCCACGATGCCCGGCTGCAGGGTGGCGAGGCTCGTTTTCGAGGTGGCATTTGCCGAAATTATCTTGTCGCGTATGCTGTCCGGTTCGAATGTCAGGATCTTGTTCGGCGGCCACACGACCGAAATTCTCTTCGGCAGGAAGGGGCCGAGCGGCCTGTCATTGCCCGTGCCGGACCCGCCTCCCCCATGCGGCCTTGGCGGAGGATCGGGAATTTCCACGTCAATCACGCGACGAATAGTGAGGCGGGCGGCTCGCTCCTGCTCGGTCAGCGCGCGATAAACCTCGTCACGCTCCATCAGCGTGGCAAAGGTCAACTTGGCCCAGACGTGATCGCTCTCGCGAGTGACATCGGTGAACTCCAGCGTCTTACGCGCGCCGGACGGCGGTGCCATCAGGAAGCTTAGCTCGATCAGCACTCTGTGCTGATATTCCGTGGCGTCGGGCGCCTGCGCCAAGACCGAAGCAGCCGGGAAAGCCTCGAGGCCGACCGTCAGAGTCGAGGTAGCGTCCTGCTGCGAAAGCGCAATCTGAAAGCGCTGCCCGCCCTCGACATTGTCGGTGCCGAGCCGATAGACCGGAACATACAGTTTGCGGCTGTCGTCGGAGAGGAGCGTGTAGACAAGCTGATCGGTCGGCTCTTCTTGCGGGCTGCGCCCAACCGCCACGACCGCGTCTTCAAGGCCGGCCGGAGACGACTCTCTGCGGCGATCCAGGATCTTTGGCAGCACTTCGCGGACCGGCTGCGCCGCGCGCGCTGCCACCGGGCGTGCCCGCTCTTGGCGCTTTAACCGCGAGCTTTTGACGACCAATGGTTCATCGGCGGGCGCGACCGACCAGCGCGATCCTATGGCGGCGGAGCCGCGATAACGCAGACCCGCCGTGAACGGCGTGGATGCGAACCACCGGAAAGTCCTCGTCGGTTCTGCCGGCGTGAAGGCCAATGTCGTGACATTGTCGGGGATATCGTCGAGTCCGATCGGCAGCACGCTGAGCGCCCGGATCTGCGCGTCATCGTCGAAGATGCAGGTGATCTGGATCTGAGTTGGGCCATAGGAGGGAAAGGATGCGAGATCGAACCGCGCGTCAGTGCCGTCCACCGTATTGAGACGAAGCGTACCGGAGCCGTCCCGCGCGGTTGCAACGGCTTCGATGCGGACCGCGTCGTACCCGCGCGGGATGGCCACGGCGGTGGAAAGCCGTCCGCTGTCGAGCACGAACGGCGTCGTATGCTCTTTTCCCCCGGCCGTGTAGGTGCAGAGGCCGCTGACGATGGCCAGTTGAACGAGGGCCGGCGTTGCCTCGACCCGCGTCAGTTCAAAGGGAAACATATCCGGGCCGAGGCGCAGCGGACTTCCGCTCGCCTGCGTTTCCGGCCCGTCGACCTGGGTGACACCGTTCTCGTCCTTCAACACCGCGAAAGTCGAAAAGCGATAGACGAGGGGCTCACCGGGCGACAGCATGACATCGATGTCGACGATATCGCTTGTGCCGCCGAGTTCGGCCGTCACGATCCGCGGCTGCGGCCGCAAGGGCGGGCGTGGTGCAAACACCATCGTGATGCCGAGCGCTTCTACCCCGGTACGCGATGCCGGCAGGTTGAATAGCACAGAAACACGCGACTGGCCGACCGGCGGTAGCGTGCTCATGTCGCGACGAATAACGACCGACCCGATGCCGAGACGCTCGGCCTGCTCCTGCGCCGCCGACAGCAGGTCGACGGGCAGCAGCATGCGCCGCGCGGCAAGGAAAGGCTGCGACAACGACCAGACGAGATCGACGTCTCCGGGTTGCCTCTCCAAGCGGATGACGGGAGAATCCCCGAGCAACCGGGCGGGAATGAAGCGCCCGAAACGCGCGATGATTCGGTCCGTCATGGTTTCGGCGAAACTCTTCGCCATGCCGGCGTCGACGATGCCGTCGATACCAATGGGCAGAGCCGCGAGGTCGCGGCTGAAATGGTCGGCAATCAGCGATCGCGGCACGGCACCGGTCGCATCCGCCAGGACGAGAAGCCCCTCCAGCAACCGGGATCCGCTGAAATGCACGACCACCGGCACGCGCGGCGACACGCCCATGGTCTGGGCTTCGGCGATGGCGGGGAGACTGTCCCGGGTCTGCAGCATGGCCTCCAGCATTTGCCCCGCGCCGATGTCGAGTTCCATAAGAAGTCGGGCGCTGCCCAGCCCGTTCGACACGAGAGCAATCGGCTCAAGCAAGCTGGCGAAAGGTTGCAAGACCGGCGATGGAGTGAACCTGAAAACCCAGTCGGTCAGCACGACCGGTGAGATGGATGCGTCGGCATTGATTTCTCGAGCGCGCTCGAGAGCCGGGTCGGTAGCGTATTCGGCAACAATGCCGCAAGACAGCACTGCTCGCGACTGGCTTTCCTTGAGGCTGCGAATGAGATCGAGCCTGAAGGCCAGCTCACCGGTGCTCGATGAGCCTACCGTGCCGCCAGCCGGCTCAACCCGAAACGGACCGCCGCCAAAGCCCTGGAAGATGCGTCCCCTGTCAAAAGAAACGGGCCGGTCCCAATCTGCACTGTCGATGAGCGCCATTCCGGCCTCCTGCCAGGGCAATTCCGGGAAAGGTGCGCAGCGGTTTTCCATCCGGAACTGCATAAGAACTAAAGGATCGGAGAATGTGCGCTGCGCTCCGGTTCTCGAAATCCATCTTTCTCGGTTCGACCTGACCCGACTCTCAACACATGTTGTGACGAGATCGCACGCGCAACGTCAGCCGCCGGTGCGTGCCAGACCGTGCGACTATAGGCGCTGCGACAGATGCCGGCTGCACCATCCGGTGCTCCCGCGGCCAGCAGCCGCAATTGGGCAAGCGCCTCCAGCAGTTTCGTCACACCGCATTCGACCGCATGGTCGACCGCTTCCGCCAGATAGATGAGAGAGGGATAGAAGGGCGTGAGAGACGACAGCCGCGCTGGATCCTGTCCCGCCCACTGCAATCCGCCGACGATTGTCTGGATAGCCGCATCGTGGCCCGGAAACGAGTTTGTGCCGAGAAGCGCCAGCAGCGCCGCCACATTGGCATTGACGCAGCAGTCGACGATATTGGCGAAGGGTTTCGCCGGCTCGGCCCGTGAGGATGCGGGAGGGATCCAGGTGAAGAAGCTGCCTTCCGCTACCCATGGCGGCAGAACGGGCAACATGGCGGCTTTCACCCGGCAGGGCAGAATGGCGTCGCAGACAATGCGCAGCGTCGCTGCGCGGCCGATCCGCCCATGACGCAGCAGTTCGCACAGGATGATCGCGGTATCGTCTACATCAGCAGGCACGCCCGTTGCCCAGGCAGGCCTGTCGTCGTCGGGCCAGAACGAAAAAGCATTGGGCGGGCGAGCCGAACGGCAAGCGGTGAGCCAATCGAGACCACGGCCGACGATCTTGTCGCGTTCTGGAGACGGTGGCGCGTTGCGCAGCCTGCGCAGCACGATCGCCGCCGTGAAACAATTGAAGTCGGAGACGGCCTGCCCGTCTGGCGAGACGATTACCGAGGGGAACGCGCCGTCGGCACGCTGCAAGCTTCCCAGCGCGCTGAATTCGCTCCCATTCATGGCGACACCGGGCGAAAGCCGATCGAGAGGCTCGGGCCTGCACCGGTACGAAGCGTGATGCCGACAAGACCATGGAACGTCGTCCATTTTTCCCGGTCCGCTATGGGGGCGGTGGCCTCAAGATAATTGTGGGCACCGCTCCATGCGACGCCGGCTGCCTGAACGAAGCGCTGACGGATACGCGAATCCGCCCCCCAGAGCGAACGAGCGAAGAAAAAGAGGGTCACGCAAACTTGGCCGGACGCTTGCGCCAAGCTGACCCCGACCGACGGACCCGGCAGGCGTCCGCGGATCTCATGGCTGTACAGGTTCTCGATGAAGTCCAGAACCTCGCGGGCGCTTTTGGCAAGGCCGGCAGGCTCGAGAACCGCCGCCAGTTCCGCCGGCAACAGCGATGGCAGCTTCAGGTAAAGTTCGATACCCCTTGCCGAGCAGCCGATCATGCGAGGAATCGCGGGCCGGTCGGGCAGGCGCGGAAGCCGAAGCGGCAGCAAGCCGGGATCGCCATTGGGAGCAATCTGCGCATAGAGCTTGGCCCGCCTCGCGCCGCCGCCGAAGCGAAGGCCGATCCATGCGCCGTAGGCAGGCGGTGTATCGGCCTGGACAATACTGCGGACCAACGCGAGAGTTTCCTCCCCCAAGGCATTAGCGTCGATCGATCCGATCAGGCTGATGGCAAGCTCGAGCCGCTGCCTGGTCGTCAGGTTGCGCGCGCCGGCTTCCACCGTCACGCGCAACGTCTCGTCGGCCGTCGAAACGGCGAACTCGACGGGAAAGCCGTCGCCCGTCAGCTTGCTGCCGCCGAAGGCGTCCGGACCTTCGGCGTAGAGCCGCGAAGCGAGAATCGCAGCGATCACATCCGGCATGTCGGGGGCAACATCGCGATAGCAGGCGAGCACATGCCTGATCGCCGCGTCGATGCTCGAATGAGTAGACGGCGCGGCCTGCTCGTTCGCGCGGCGGGCGGCCATGCTAGGCAAGCGCGATCTCCACCGTTGCTAGACCGCCCTCGACCAATTCCACGCTGGCGCCGCCGAGCCCATTGCCGCGGCGGGCCTCCAGCGAATAGCTTCCCCCCCTCAGGCCGTTCAGCCGAAAGGAGCCGTCGCCGGAGGTGATGGCGGCCATGTCGCGATGGGGCTGCGAGCTTTGCGTGATCGCAACCGTCGCACCGGCGACCGGCCCACCCTTTTCATCCCGGACCATGCCGATGATCGATCCCTTCGCCATGCCCCGCCCTCCTAGGCCGCCTCGCCGGACCAGTTCAGGATGTTCTGGTGAACTTCGCCGGTGATGCGGGTGCCGCCATTGTTGACCGAGGTTCCGAAAGTGTGGATCGCCACGCCATAGCGATAGCCTTCGCTGGTCATTTCCCAGACCGGCGAGCCGCTCTGTCCGCCATATGTGTCGATCTCATAGGTGAGCTGTTTTTCGAAGACGTCTTTCACCGTCCGGCTGTGGAACCATTGAGTGCCGTCGACATGGGCCGGACCGCCGTCGCCCGGATATCCAGACAGGTTCAGCGTGACGTTGCGCAGGTAATCGTCCGGCCGGTTGGCATAGCCGAACCAGCCAAGCTGATCGCCGAGGCGTTTGTCGGCGGGCAGGATGATCGCACCATAGTCGAAATCGGAATTTCCGTCACGTGTCCATCCGGTCACGCTGCGCATGTCGGTGGCGACGACCGTGCCGAACGGACGGTTGTCGGCATCGCGGCCCGGAGCCACTTCGATCTGGCTGACCCAACCACCCTCGTCCGACATGTAGACGCAATGCCCCGCCGTCAACAGCAGCCGCGGCCCGACCAACCAGCCGGTTCCGACATATTGGGCCCCGGTATTGGCTGTAATCAGGAGCGAGCAGATGCAGCGCCACGGGTAAAGCTGATTGTTGGTGACGCGCACACGGTCGTCGCTTCCAAGAATGACCTCGTAAAGCTTGGTGCTGACCAGTTGAGCTCGCGCCGCCGCCCGCTCGATCGCGTTGCCATAGCTGCCCCAGTAGGCGTCGATGGGCTTCAGGTTGACGACGCCCGGGGCTGGAACCGTCTCCGGCCGCTCCGAGCGCGGCGCAGCCATCTTCTCGATTGTCGGCGCCTGCGAGCGGCCCTGGGCCCCGAAATACGACTTGAACTCCTTCGACTCCGTCAGCGGCGCGCGATTGGAGTCCGACTGATGCATGTTGACCGCGCCGATGAGGGTCGCGGTGGGAGACGGAGCTGACTCGGATTGCTTCCTTCTCAATTTCGTGGATTCGCGCAAGCGATCAAGAACATAGGCTTCCTTCTGCACGGCGACATAACGTTCAAATGCTTCCTTCTTGGCCGCTTCGCTGTTTGCAGCTTCTCCACCGGTCGAGGGCGCGGTGGTTCCCGTCGTTCCCGTGCCGCCGCTCGGCGCGCCGGTTCCCGTCGTTCCGGTTCCCGCGCCCGTCGTCGTTCCGGTTCCGCTGCCGCTTCCCGCTCCTCCGGTGCCAGTTCCTCCGGTGCCTGTTGCGGGATATGTTGTGCCCGGCCCGGTTCCCGGCGCGTTGGGAGTGGAGCCGTTGCTTGGAGTGGTTCCACCCGTGCCGCCAGGCGAAACCTGGTCCGCCAAGGCGTCCAGAAAATCGTCGAAGGCGGAGACCACTTTCTGCTTCTGCGTCTCGACGGCGGAGACTGCGACTACGACGGGCGCCGCCGCTGCTTCGGCAGGCTTCTGATAGCCGTAGCTCTTTCCTTCGCGCGCCGGCTTCGCTTCCTTGGCCTGTAAGGTAGCACTTGTTGCACTGCTCATAGCACTCTCCTTCGTAATGTCTCGTGGGCCATGTATTCGCCCAAGAACACTGTTGTGGTTGCAGGGTTGACAGGTGGAAGCCGGCGTACCGAGTTATCGACGCCCAGAACGGTGATCTGCATCGTGTAGGTGTTCTGACTGCGATCCGTGCGGCCAAAGCGGATACGCCGCGAGTCCACCTCGGTTGGCTGGAACTTGATCTGCTGCGTGCGCTTCTTCGTCGAGTTTTTCTCCTGATAGCTCAAATCGACAATGACCAGGCGGATCTGCGAGGCATCATAATTTGGGTAGAGTTCGATAATCAGCGGCTCGTCGAACGGGTCGTTCACGGTGATGAGAGGAATGTTGGTGCGCAGGGGAGCGATTTCCTTCGTGCTCCCATCCTTGAGGCGGTGAACCCAGCGATAGGTGAACCAGCGCTGCTCCGGATCGCTGAGACGCAGCTTCCAACTCTTGGGGACATCGCCGGGCGTGACGGTGATCATGGTGTCGCGCGACCACTGGCCGGGATGCTCGTAGTGCAGAAACACATCGGTGGAATCGACCATGTCGGGATCGATGTCCCCCGGCACGATCCGAATTTCATAGAATCCAAAATCGCGGAACGGATTGACCAGCAGCGTGCGGTCTAGGGACGACACCGGCGGCAGGTCGTAGCTAAGCTTCTCGCCATCCCAACCGGAGAGCGGGTTGAAATGATATTGCAACGAGAGCGTGTAACTCAAGTCGAACTTCGGGTTCAGGAAGAACGATGCCTTGTCCTGGTTGGCGCCGCCGGGCCTGAAGCTGATGTCCTTGTGCTTGATGCCGACCGGGTCCGTTGCGCGGCCGTATTCGATGGCGACATCGGCCTTCATCAGACCGATCGGATCGAAGACGGAAGGCGCGTCGATCTGAATAGCGAGTTCCCGGAAGAAGGGGCTGTCGAGATCGACCTCTATGAAATGCGGCGGTCCGTCGAGATCGTCGGCAAGCAGCCCGATCAATCCTTGTGGCGCAAAGCTGCGCTGTTCCGCCGATTGGCGATTGTATTGCAGAGTCACGGTCTTGTCTTCGATCTGCTCGATCTTCTGGAGCCGGAACGCGAGCTTCACGCCGAGCGGCGGCTGCTGCGGGATCGTCGGCGCCGTGGTGCCGGGCTTGGGTGCGGCAGCGCCGCCCGAAGCCGGAGGCGGCGTGGCGCCACCTGAAGCTGGAGGCGCCGTTCCCCCTCCACCCGAGGCTGGAGGCGCTGAACCGCCACCCGAAGCTGGAGGCGTTGTGCCGCCGCCGGAAGCCGGAGGTGCTGAACCACCGCCATCGGAGGCCGGCGGCGTGGCGCCGCCATTGGAAGGAGCGGCCGCGCGCGAAAGCGTTCCGCGAATTGTCACCGCCCGCCCTTCGGCTGAAGCGCCGCGCACCAGCGCATAGCGATCCTCGGGACTGCCGGATCGGCCGGCGGCCCGCGCCACACTGAAGCCCATGGGCGTGACCGACGTGACTTGCGCATCGGCGCCGACGATGCCCACGGCGACATCGGCGCGGCGCTGCGTGAGATCCTGGTTGAGGCTCGCCGCGCCATCATTGCCCTCGTAGCTCGCATGGCTCTCGACCGTCACGCGCCTTGGCGAACCGAGCGTATTCCCGAGCCAGCCGCGCAAGGCGTCGGCGCCATGCGCGCCATCGCCGCTGACGCCCGGCTGACCCGTACTCGTTTCAAACCGCGAATCCAGCGGAGTGGTGCGGTTGGCCAGGTAGCCGCCATAGGCGGCCGAGGGCGGCGACACGGACCAGCCCTGCGCGCGCGGTTTGTCAAAATCGAAATAGAGCCGGAATTCCTGCTGGCCGCCGGGCGTGGGACGATAGGTCGCTTCGACCTGGACGGTGGCGCCCGCCGCGAGGGTGAGCGTCGCCTGCCGGTCATCTGACAGCGCTTCCTGTGTTCCGTTGATGAACACGATGGGGGGCTCGCTTGCACCGAGAAATAGCAGCGTCACCTCGTCGCTGTCGGCGCGCTGCGTCATCTGCACGTCATAACCCGGGGTTTCCGGATCGATCGTGCGGGTGAACTGCGCCGGGGCTCGTCCGGCCGCTTCGAGAAAGGCATAGGCCCACACTTCGCGCGTTTCATAGCGCATTGGCATGACGGTCGACTCGCTTGCCATCTCGCCGCCGGCCGGACGCGGCGAACTCCCACCGGACGGCGCGCTGCCGCCAGCCGGCGCTCCTCCGGCGGGTGGCGATGCACCACCGCTGGCAGGCACCGCGCCACCGCCGGCTGGCGCTGCTCCGCCGCTGGCGTGCGGTGCGCCACCGCTGGCTGGTGCCGCCCCGCCGCTGGCGTGCGATGCGCCGCCGCTGGCTGGTGCCGCCCCGCCACCGGCAGGCACCGCCGATCCGCCGCCAGCAGGGGAAGCCGATCCGCCACCGCCAGCGGGTGCCGCGCCGCCTCCCGCGGGAGAACCTCCGCCACCAGCGGGCGAAGCGCTGCCGCCCCCTGACGGCGCTGCACCGCCACCACCGGACGGCGGCGTGCCGCCAGCCGGTGGCTTTCGATCGAAGGTGACGGGAGCCAGTGTCGGCTGGAACCATTGCTGCAGCAGATTCTGCTTGAAGAAATCGAGCGCCCATTTCTCCTTGTCGTCCTGGTCGGCGGCGCTGGAGAAATTGATGACTTTGATGTCGATGACGCCGTCCTGCTTCAGCTTCTCGAAAGCCATGTCGATGCCCGCCTCGAGATAGACGGGAACGCCATAGATGACGGCGCCGGCGGTCAGGTCGACGCTGAAGTTCAGGCGATCGTAGATCCGCTTGAAATTCGCGGTTATCTTGACATCCAGCGCCGGCCGCAGCGCGGTGTATTTGAGGTCGTAGATGACGCCGACGGGCGTGGCGCCCTGCCTGAATGCCTGGTCGAGGATGGTCGACCCCTCCTCGCTGAGCGTCAGGCTGAAGATCGCCGTATTGTTGCCGCCGAGCGATGGCTTGGTTGCGCCGAGCACCGCCTCCACCGCCACGAAGGCGCCGGCCGGTGACGGCGTCGCCATGGTGCCGCCGCTTCCCTGGACATTGAGCGCGATTACCTGCACCTTGCCGTCATCGAAGGGAACAGGGGTGAGCCGAGGCGTGCCATTGCTGAAGCGTGCTACCGCACCGATGATCTTGCGTTCCACCTCCGGATCGAGACGCAGTTCGACCTCCATCATGAGGAAGCCGCCACCCTTTACGCCCGCGCCCGCCACCGCCGGCCGGTAGCGGATGAGCGTGAATTGCGGCACGCCCTCGCGCTCGGCAAGAACGACCGGCGCCGGCAGGTACCAGAATTGCGCCGGGTCGGCATGATCGGCGAATACCGTAACGCCTTCGACCGTAACCGTCTTGCTTCCCATCATCAGCATGGCTCAGCTCCCGGCATTACACGCTCCTCAACCCGCCGGCAGCGCCAGCCGATCAAGGCCGAGGCTCCCCAGGTCCCGCTCGAGGACGAGGCCGTTGGACAAGACAAGCGTGGCCAGGCAGCCGTAGCTCGAGTGGTCGGGCGAAACGTAGTCGAACTCGAAGAAGCCGATGTCGCGCGGCTTGGTGAAAACCAGCCGGTCCTGAAAGCTCAACCCTGCATCGTTGTCGCGGTATGAGAGCTGCGCTTCGACGCGCTCGATGCCGCGCGCGGTAAAATCGATGTCCGGTGGCGTAACCGTCACCACCTTGTGCCCGACCATGTCGGTGCGCAGCGCGATGGTCGATCCGGTTGTCATCGAGTTGGGAATGGTGATGACGCGATTGTCCTTCAGTATGATCGTGGCCGCGTAGCTCACGAGACGCTGGCTCGCATCGGCGAGATTAACCGAGAACGCCTTGGGATTGCGGTCCGTCGGCGTGTCATAGAAGGTGAGCGTCTGCTGTTCGTCGATGCCGTTCGCGGCATCGACATAGCGCAGGTCAACGAGAATCATGGCGACGAGGCGCCAGTCCACGGCAGGCGCGACCTGTAGCGTCCGCTTCTGCGGATGAGGATCGCGCACAATCAGGCGCTCCTGGTCGGTCGGCGCCCAGTCGAGGACGATGTCCCTGTGGTCGGCCGCCATGAACGTCATCTTCAGGTCGTAGCGGTCCAGGGTGCTGTCGAGGCGGAACCGTTTCCAGGTGACTTCCGGCTTGTCCTGGGTGAGCAGGAAGCTCTCGGCGAGATCGATGCGGTTCACCGGATCGTTGTAGCGCACCTCGACGGCAACCTGCGGAAAGCGATCCCAGGGAAGCAGGCTCGCCCCGATCTGGATATCGTCGATGAAATAGAGGCCGTCGCTGCGCGGCGAGACTTCGAACTCGTCGCCGATGGTTGTCAGCGTGCCGGTATTGACGACGCCGGGCCGCTCACCAGAGTCGACATCGTGGAACGTGACCCGATACTCATAGGGGATGCCGCGGACCATCTTGCCGCCGTCCAGGAGGCTGTTCCATTCCTGGCTGCCGTCCAGTTGATCCTTGCTCAGCCGGATGGTTCGCGGCTGGCCATCATAGGTCAGCGTCAGGTTCACCGAATCGACTTCATCGTGCTCGAAGTTGACGAGTGAGTAGGCCTTGATCTTCCGCTTATCGAACCATGGATCGTCGAGCGTCACCTCCTGAATGAAGCGACCGGCATCAATCTGCCCCTGCGCGTCGCGCAACATCTTGCCCAACCCCTTCAGCGTCGCCTGCGGGTAGATGCTGCGCTTCACCGTCACGCGCTCGTTCATCTGCAGACTGGCGCGCTTCTGGTCGATGCGCTGCAGGTCCTTCTTCACATAACTGAACTTGGCGACGCCGCCCCAGCCGCCGGTCGCGCCCAGAAGCGCCAGGCGCTCCGCCGTATCGGTGAAGCGATCCCAGCCGTCTTTTTCCTCCTTCATCGGTTCAAGACTGGGCTTGAAGAAATTCTCCAGCACCATGTCCTTGAACTGATCGATTGCCTGATCGCGCCGCCCGACCCAGGAGCCCGCGTCCTCGCCCTCCGGAAGGAATGAATCGACATCGATCTGCACCACCTGGGTCTCGACCAGCTTGTCGACGACCTTGTCGATCTCGGTGGACGCGAACAGGATATCGGTCGTGAAACTCTCCTCCATGTGGGTTTGCACCCGGTTCCAATCGGCCGAAATCTTGACCGAGAAGGCGGGGCGCAGGGCGAAGAAGTCCAGCTGATAGACGACTCCGATTGGCATCAGCTCGCTGTGCAATATGGAGTTCTCGACCAGTTCGACGCCTTCCTGATCGAGTTCGACACTGAAGATCGCCTGGTTGTTTCCATAGAGCGAAGGCTTCGAGGGATGCGTGATGCGTACGACGAAACGCTGTTGCTGCTCCGTATCCCACAACGGCTTGCCCTGCTCGTCCGTGGCGCGGCCGAGCATGATCAGGCGCACGCTCCCCCCTTCGAGGATAACGGGCGCCAGTTGGATGGGCCCCTCTCCGGGATACAAGCCGCGGAGTTCCGCTGCGATGTCGTCCATCACGCCATCATCCAGACCCAGGTCGACCTGGAACGTCAGGAAGCCCCCGTTTCCCGCTCCGCCGCGAAACTTGAGCAATTGGATCTGCGGCACTTTCACGCCTGTGGCAGTGTCCAGCACCATCGAGAGATGCGGCTCCGCCGGCAGGAAATAGAACGCACGGTTGTTCGCGTGATCCGGAAAGACCGCCACGCCGCGGACGATGTGGAATGGAGGCTTGAGATAAAGCATGAAGGTCTCACTCGCGGCGTAAGCGTCAGGCGGCGGGGTCGAGAATCAGGGCAAGCTCGCTGGTAGACGTTGGCGGAACATCCTTCTTCTGCCCGGTCGCCAGGTAGTAGCTGACGGCGTAAGTGTAATCGTCCTGCTCCTTGTTCTTGACCTCCACCTTCCATGTGGTGTTGGCCTTGTTGCTGGCACTGAAGACGAAATCCTTGGCTTGTGAGACATCGCTGGCGAGATCGTCGTAATTCAGCGACACGCGCGCCAATTTCACCTGCTCCCAGTTGATCAGGTCAGCGATGATCTGCACTTCGAGGAATGCTTCCGCCGGCGGCGGCAGCACGATGGTTCCGGACGCAGCGTCCGTCACCGGCACCGTGTCCGTCGTGCCGTCCTTGTAAGCGATCATGGCCTTGTAGGTGACCTTGCCCGCCTTTTCGTCGATGACCGGGAAGGTCCAGTCGAAAAAGGGACTGGCCGCCGTCAGCGCCTGGCTTTTGGTCTGCGTATAGGTATGCGCGGCGTCTGTGTATTCGAGATCGACAAAGACGGTCTGTATCCTGTTGGCGAAGTCGCCGACGCCACGCACCGAAACCGTCTTGCGCGCATCGAACACATCGTTGATGAACAGCCTCTGCGATCGGCCCTGACGTTCGGCGCCCTGGTATTCGCGGCCATCCTTCATGAAATACTTGATGCGGTATTTGTAGTTGTTCCGCATCGGCTGGAAAATGACGCGCTGGATCTTGAATGTAGGCGCTGCCTGGGTGAGGTTGAACTGCTCCTCGAGTCCTTCCACACCGCCCGCGTCATCCTCGTAGGTCAGCACGACGGCGGCGCGGTCGAGTTCGGTCCAGTTGATGTCGCCGGCCGTGGCTTCGATGGAAAGCACGCCCACATCGTCGACCCCGATGGTGAGGTTGCCTTCGTTCGTCTCGATTTCGGGTGACTGGTACTGCCGGCTCTCGCCGCGGTAATTGACCTGGTAACTGTAGGTGTATTTCCAGTCGTCGCCTTCGACATAAGCCGCGAACTTCCCGACATCCTCTTCCTTGTTCATGACGACTTCGCCGTCGGGCTCGCCTTCCGCGAGATTGGCCATGGGCCGGCCCTTGTAAATTAGCTTCACTTCGACTGAGTGGATCGGCAGTCCTTTGAAATCGGCGTTGACGAAAGTGTTGATGCGCAGCGTCTTGAAGAACGGGTCATCGAGATCGATCACGCGGGCATAGTCGCTCCACTTGACCGGCGCGCCGTTGCCATCCTTGAGGTTGGTGATGTTGGGCAGGACGCCGCGAGGCGCCACGCGCCACTCGACAGTCTGCGACTCCTTGTAGTTGATGTAGATATTGGTGATCTTGGTGTTCGAGATGTCGCGCGTGACATCCTCGATCCCGTCGGGCAATTTGCGCTGATCGTCGGGAACCGGCGCGATGGCATCGATCATGTTGCGTTCGATGGATTTTTCCAGCGTGCGGTATGCCCAGTCGCGGATCGGCCCCCTGATCTTTTCATCGGTCACCCCGCCCCACTCGAAATCGATGTGCATCGATTCCGAATTGATCGTCTGTTCCCGGACGGTCTCCCTGTAGGAATCCTCCGACCACAGGTTCCAGTCGGTGTCGATGGTCTGATAGAAGGTGTAGAACTTCGATGCGTTGAAATAGCCGTTGACGTTAATCGCCGGCAGTTGCGCCCAAAACCACAGCTCATAGGCGATAGCGACGGCGCCTCCCTGGCCCTGCATGGCCTGCTCGAAGAAAGTGGCACCCTCGGGTGGCAGTTCCAGCGCGAATGTCGAGATGTTGTTGCCGAAGAGCGATGGCGTTCCGCCGCTGGGAACTTCCCTTTCGACGAGGCCTTGGGGATAGAGCAATGACGTCGTTCCCTTGGTATAGGTGAAAGCACCGATGACGACGTCCGGTACCGGCTGGATTCCGAGGCGATTGGCCTCGGCAGCCACCTGTTCGGCCAGCTTCTGCTTGACCTTGATCAGGACCTCGTCTTCGACCACGAACTCGACGTCAAAAAGAAGGAAGCCGCCGCCTTTCTTGCCGTCGGGCCTATCGACCGGGAACCTGTATTTATAGAAAGCGAACGACAATCTGCCGTCGGGGCCGCGACGGTAACGTGGTTGTTGCGCCAGCGGATAGAAGACATTGAAATTGTCCGAATCGCCAAAGACCGTCATGCCCTCGATCTCTTGTACCTTGTCAATCTGCAGCATCTTCACCTCCTGGGAGCATTCGGTTCGACTCCGCTGCTACTAGCGTGCCGAGATCGCGAAACGCACGGACTGGCTCTTCAATTATTTGCTCGAGTTCAACCGCGATATCGGCGTCGCCACCCGTCCGGTGAGCGGGCGACTGCCTGATCGTTGCCGCGATCAGCGCGAAAAGCTTGCTGTGCAGCGTCTGGGGAATCTTTCCGTCAGGCGCACCGTCGACTTCGATCGCGATGCTGGCCCTGCCATCCCGGATGGCGTCATCAAGCTGCTCCGCGAGGTCTTCGCTGTCGAGGCGCAATCCATCCATGAGAGCGGCCGGCGCGCGGAACCGCGCCCTGCCTTTTATCGGCATGCGATGGCCCGCGAGATATTCCACGGCGAGAAAGCCAGCTTGCTCCCGCACACCGGCGCGGGCAGATGCGAGCCACTCGGCTTCGAGGGCGAGATCGAAGACCGCGGCATAGGGCGGATAACCCGATGTCACGCTGCTTGCGGCGATTTCAAAGGTCCCGCGGCCGTCACCGATCAGGGCGTTGCAAAGCGGCGCGGTGATCGGCGCAAACGACAGCCGGGTCTGTGCCGCATCCGGCTGGCCCGAACGGGCCGCTATTTCCTGGCGCAGCGCCTCGATATCTTCATTGGTAGCGCCCCATCGCGCCGAGAAAATTAGATAGGCCGTCGAACCGAGATCGGTGAAGCTCAGGATCGGCTTTCCCGCGTCATCCCTCTGCACATCTGCGCTCTGCGGCAGATAGTGCCAAGACTTCATGTCGGCATCCGCCGCGAAGCAGTGGAACCCACGGAAATCGAAACCAAAATGCTGCATCGCTGCACCACAAGCCACTCCGTCGATGAGTATTTCGACAGGGTTGTTGAAATCGCTAGAACTGGCAAAATGGAAATATCAGTAACATGGCGGTTGTCTGTCGCCATTACCGTCTGTTTAATTCCGAGATTGCCCTCAGGTCGCCTTCTTGCTGACGATAAAACTCGCCAAACAAGCATAAAGCTAAAACTACGCAATGTGACCATAACATGAAGCCATATTATGAGCAATCAGAAATATAACTCGAACTGTGTCGAAAACTAACATGGGCTATTAATTAAAATATAACTCAATTTTCGTTTGGACTGTCGTAAGTTTATACATTATCTCTTATGACAATTTGCAGAAATCGTCTCGGAAAAATTGACACGAGCTGGCGCTGTTCGCGGCAATTGAACTTCGCCGACAGTGGACAAAGGTTGTTGCGTCCGAGGTGGATGACGAAAGCGGCTCTTTTTCCGACATCTGATTGCTTAGTGTCCCGGGCCGCTCCGATCAGGCGGACGATAAACGCCCGAGGCATTGCGCGCCCTTTGAGCGTTTCTCCGAAGGGCTTGAGGATCACATGTCCGAGGAGGGGATGACGCTACACTGCGGGCGGTCATCTGGTGGAGCCGCTACGCGAAGTTCTTTGAGTATGAGGGCAAAGCGGCCAATTCAACCTCGAGTGCTCGCCTGAACGGGCGAGGAGGAACTTCTGATTGGCTGCTTTGTCCTCCCTTCCGGACCTTCATCCCAAAGGGCCGTAGATCTCTGTTGGGTCATGGCCGTGAATTGGCCCGGAGCAAGCGAGCTTCTGCTTAGGGTGGGAACCGATATTCCGCTTAGGGTAAAGCCACCAGGACAGCTTCAGGCGGGGCCATCACCTTCAGCACCGCTTCTCGTCGTGCTGCTGGCTGGAGACGCCCCTCGTTGACGGCCACGGCCGGCCTTCGCCTTACGGCTGCGCCAACCGCGATCCGAACCGACGAAGGCTTCCAGCATGTGCGGAATCAGGGCAGCGGTGTCCACGGGTTCATAGAGCCGGCTGTGCTCGGCCGCATACTGATCGAGTTCCTCCTTGAGAGGCTCCGGCAGGATGATCGTCATGCGGACGACACCAACCTTCGGCAGCCGACCGAGCCTCAGATCTGGCATTGTTCACCTCCTGCGTGTGAGACAAAGACATGTTGACTGTTCAGATAATCAGCATAGGCGACGAGATCGCGATGAACGGCGGCAGGCAGTTCGACGGTGATCTTGACCGGACCGTCATCGGGAATGGCGGAAAGTTTCAGCTTGGTCATGATGGATCCTTTGACGTGCCGTAAGGCACAAGAAGAAGGTCGCGATTGACAATCACGCGAACCGGAAAACCGGGCCGCACCGTGAGCGTCGGCTGCACGTTGAGCTGATTGCGCACGAGCTGCTGGCCAATATCGGAGGCCGAGTCCTGCGAGCTTTCGCGGATGGCCTTGGCGATTTCGCTTTCGTCGTCGCTAGACCCAAGCGATGTCCCAATGCCCAGCAATGTCGAGAGCGCGGCGGCCCGAAACATCTGGCCCCAATGATGGTCAACCTCGTCTTCAAGGCCAGAAAACCCTTGCGTGTCAGCGCCCTGCTGCCGCTCCAGCACGATCGATGTGCCATCGGGCATGATCAGCCGGTTCCACACCAGCAGCAGGCGCGACTGACCGAACGCGACCTGGCTGTCGTACTGGCCGATCAGTCGTGCACCCTGCGGGATCAGAAGGTATGAGCCCGTTGGGCTGTCGTAGACATTTTCCGTGACCTGAGCGGTGATGGCGCCGGGCAGGTCGGAATGAATGCCGGTGATGAGGGCTGCCGGAATGACGGTACCAGCCTGCACGATGTGGGGCGAGGCCTTCTCGGCGAGCCGATCGGGGCTGACGGTGCGCCGATCCGGTCCGGCATTGACGAAAGCGAGCTTGCGGTCCTGCATGTTTTGAGCGGGGCCTGGATCGATCGGTGGCTCCTCGATCGGCGGTGTCGGGCCGGACAAAGTGTTCGCGACCGTGTTTGCATCCTGTCTTACCGGATGCACCCGCGCGCTGGTGTCGGTGAACAGTTTTGCCACGCGTGCGGCCTCGATCTCGGCCAGTCGGCGCTGCTCCTCCGGATCTGCGCGCGGTCCACTGACGTTGGACGCCCTAATCGGCTGGCCACGCTCCTGCGCACGCAAGATCGGCCGGCCCAAATCGCCAGGCAGCGCGGGGCCGAGTTGCGGAACACCGGCATAGTCCTTCGGCAGCTTCTGTAGCCCGTCGGCCGTTGAGCGGTTTTCGGTGGTGAAGAGCTCGGGCGGCTGTTCGGTTCCGCGCTGTCTGGTGTCGAGCGCCCAAATCAACGTGCCGAGGATCGCCGCGCTGGCAACTCCACCAACGCCTATCAGCACCTTGCGCGACAGTCGCGTGACCCTGGCCGGTTCGGGCCGAAGGCGCAGTTCCGCTCGAATGTCCTGGTTGGGTGCATTTGCAGGGTCGCTCATCGGAACAGCCTCGTGCTGGGCGAGGTTCGTTTGCCGTCCGTGCGCACGATGCGGACGCGCTTTTCGCTTGTTTTGTCGCCGAGCCTCAATTCAGCGGCGGCAAACAGCCGATCAACGACGTAGTAGTTCTGGCGAGCACGGTAGTTGACCAGCTCCGAGCCGCCCGACGGGCCGATGACAAAGAGCGGCGGCATTTCCCCCTGCCCTATGCCCGACGGGAACTCGATGTAGACCTTTGCACCGTCGTCGAAGGCGCGAAGCGGCCGCCAGGGTGCGGCATCGCCCTCGATGCGGTAGCGGAAATTCAGTTTCTGGATGTCGACGCCGGACGCGACCGGCTTTGCGGCGGAAGCCTGCGCGTTCTGGCGCCGCAGCGCAATCAGCTGGTCCTGCGGGTATTGCCAGGAGACCGACGCCATGTAGGTCTTTTCGGTCGAGCGGAGCTCGAGATGATAGGTGCGGCGGTCGCTGTTTATGATGAGGTTGGTCTGCAGATCCGGCCGTGTCGGCTTCACAAGAATATGGACCTGCTGGCGCTCCCCTGTCCCACTTTGCGTATCGCCGATGATCCAGCGCACTGTGTCACCTGCGGCGACTGGCCCGGAGCCGACAAGCTGCTCGCCGGGCTGCAAGGCGATGTCGGTGACCTGGCCGGGTGCGGCGTAGATCTGGTAGAGCGCGCCCTCACTCCAGGGATAGAGCTGGATGGCATTGACGAAACCGCCGCGAACCGGCTGCATGCGTGCGGCCTCATTGGCCTGGCTGATCCGCTGCTTCGGATCGGCTGGCTCCGGCTTCACCTTCGTGGCCTCTACTGGTTTCAACTGACCAGGCAGTGGAAGCGGTTTCGGCACTTCCACCACTTTGACCGGACCAGGCGGCTCGACCCTGCGCACCGCAGGCACCGCATCGTCGTAGGCGATTTCCGGCGGAATGTATTTTTTCGAAGCACAGCCGGCGAGCGCCGTTGCTGACAGCAGTGCCAGGGCAAACATACGCGCCCTGGGCCCATTGCGCATGGCCGGTCTCGCCAATGTTCGTGCCGCAGACATCATGAAAGCTCCTTCGACCAGTTGATGGCATTGACGTAGACGCCGAGCGGATTGGCTTTCAGCCGGTCGGCGTCGCGGGTTGGCTGGATCACGACTGTGAGGATTGCGGTCCAGCGCTCGGTGCCGGCCAAGGTGCCGTTCTCGTAGCGGCGCTCGATCCAGGCGACGCGGAAGGAATCCGGCGAAGCACGGATGACGCTGGAAACCTCGATGGCCATCTGGAGTTTGCCCACTTTGGCAAAAGGGTCGTTCAAGCGAGCATAATCATTGAGGGAAATGGCGCCCCGGTCTGTGGTGTAGTCGTAGGCGCGCAGCCAGTTTTGGCGGACGATGACCGGGTCGGCCGGAATGCTTCTGACCTCTTCGATGAAGCGGGCCAGATGCCAGGCGATCTGCGGATCAGTCGGCCGATAGTCGGCAACGGCCGGAGCGACAACCTGCGCTTCGCCGAACTTGTCGACTTCCACCACCCAGGGAACCACTGAGCCGCGCGTCGACTGCCAGACCAATGCGGATGCAAAACCGCCGGCCAGGACGAGAGAGCCGAAGGCCATCAGCCGCCAATTTTTCGCCTGGACGCGAGCCGAGCCGATGCGCTCGTCCCAAATCTGGGCTGCACGCTGATATGGCGTCTCGGGGTGAGGCGTTTTTGCGTAACGAACAAAAGGGCGTCTTAAGGGGGTCATCGGCGATCGTCCTGATCGAGGGAAACATTCATCGAGCCGCCCCCATCATCACTTGAGTGGACCGAATGGGCGGCGATACTGGCGCCGTGGCTCATGGCCTGGCTGCGCTTCATGCGTTTTGCCCATGCGGGCGGGGCGTCGGAACTGGTTTCGGAGGTCGACCAGTCACCGGAGGAAGCCGTTCCCGACGATCGTTCTCCACTCGTCGCAGCCCAAGCTGCCAAGCGGCCGGCCTCGTAGCTATCGGACAGAGCTGAAGCGGCGCGCGACATTGCTTGCTTGACGGGTTGAACGGCAGCGCTGGCACCAGCCTTTGCGACACCCGCCATGCCGGCGGCGACTGAGCCTGCACCACCTCTTCCAGACGTGGCTGCGCCAAGTTCCCAGGCGGCCGAAGTGCTGCCGGCCAGGTGCGCGCCGCCGCGTGCGGCTGCTGCCGACATACGCCCGCCTGCACTGAGCCCGCCTGCTGCGCCGCTCGATCCGGCGCGGGCACCCATAGCGCCGGCCACGCCAAGGCCGCCAGCGACCAGGCTCGTGCCAACAGCGGCACCTGCGCCCAGTTGCGGGGCACCGGAGACCAGCCCCGTCGCAATGCCGGGACCGAAGATCGACAATCCCATCAGCGACAGAGCGCCCAGGACAAGCGACAGCGCATCCGTGATTGTGGGCTGTTCGGCGCCGAAGCCTTGGGTGAACTCGCCGAACAGGCCCGAGCCGATGCCGACGATGACGGCAAGGACCAGGATCTTCACGCCGGAGGCAACGATGTTGCCGAGCACTTTTTCGGCAAGGAAGGCGGTCCGGTTGAACAGCGCAAAGGGGAGCAGCACAAACCCGGCAAGCGTCGTCAGCTTGAATTCGACCAGCGTGACGAAGATCTGGACGGCCAGAAGAAAGAACGCAATCAGTACGATCGCCCAGGCGATCATAAGCACTGCGATCTGGACGAAATTCTCGAAGAACGAGACGTAGCCCATCAGTTGGCTGGCGGCTTCGAGGATCGGATTGCCGGCATCGATGCCGACTTGTGCGACGCGGCCCGGCTGCAGCAATGCCGAGCCTGAAAGTGCCGAGCCTCCAGCCTTCAGGCCGAGCCCGGAAAAGCTCTCGAAGACGATGCCGGCCAGACTATTGAAGTTGCCGATGATGAAGGCAAAGAAGCCGATATAGAGCGTCTTCTTCACCAGTCGGTGCAGCACGTCTTCATCAGCACCCCATGCCCAGAACAGGCCGGCCAGTGTGATGTCGATCACAATCAGGGTCGAAGTGAGAAACGCAACTTCCCCACCGAGCAGACCAAAGCCGGAATCGATGTAGCGAGTGAAAGTCTCGAGGAAGCGGTCGATGACGCCGGTGTCGTTCATGGCGCCACCGTTTCGGGATAGGGCCGGTCGTCCGCGAAAGGCGGCGTTGGCGGTTGGAGCGGCGGCAGCCGGGTCGGGTCCTTTTCGGTCGGCGGAGCCACGTTTGGCATGATCGGGCGGGATGGCCGCAGGAAGCGTCGGCGGCCTTCCGCCCAGGCTTTCCTGCAGGCGTCGTCATCGATCGCCGCCATGCCGATGTCCCGGCATCGGGCAAGCTCGACGCTTGCCGGCTCGCCGCCCGAATATGCGGAGCGCGGGGAGGACGCGTCCTGCGAGCCGCCGCCGCGCAGCGCCATGGAGGCGGCGGTCATGGCGGCGCCAAGGGCAAGAACGGCTGTTATCCGGGCGGCGATCTTGAGATCCATGCGGTCTTCGCCTCAGTCGTGGAACATTTTTACGGATGACGCACTGTAGCTGCTGCCCGTCATGAAACGGCTGAACTGTTCCCGCGCCTGCTCCTGTGCGGCCGCCCTTCTCGCTTGCTCAAGAGCCTCGGCTCGTCCTTGTGCGGCCAGCATCGCAGTGAGATCGGCAACTTGCTTGGCTTGCACGGCGAGGAGCTGGTTGCCGGCTTGCGTCGCCTGCAGCACGCCGACAGCCGACTGGCTGGCGCTGACCAGCGCACTCGTCTGCTCCTGTGTCTCTGCGATGTTGTCTACTGCGACGGCGCCGGTCTTCAGCGAATGCTCGAAGGCAGACACCGAGGTCTGCCAGCGCTGACGCGCACCCTCGACAAGCTGCTGGCTGGAGAGATCCGAACCGAAATTCGTGTAAGTGGAGGCAAACTGGCTCTCGATATCCTGGACGCTATAGGCCAGCTTCTCGGCTTCGCCGAGCAAGCTCTTCATCTCGGAAAAATTGCCCTCGATCTGGCCAAGCAGCGAGGTTGGCAGCGAAGTGAGATTCTTCGCCTGGTTGATCAGCATCTGCGCTTCGTTTTGCAGCGAGGTGATCTGGTTGTGGATCTGCTCCAGCGCACGCGATGCCGAAAGCAGGTTCTCGGCGTAGTTCTTTGGGTCGAACACGATCAGTGCCGATGCTGGTGCCGATGATAGCGCCGTCGCGACGACGATTGCGCCGGCTGCCGCCATGCGACGGATACGGCGACCTGCAAGAACGGAATTCATGAGGGAAGCTCCTTTGTGGATCGGTCGATCACGTTGGTGAGACCTGGGATGAGGTCGGCCGCCCAGGAGAGACCGCGCTCCGCTAGCCAGGCCTCGAGGAAATGCTCTCGGCCGGCCTCGGCGATTGTCCGGTCGATCGCGGCCTGGTCTGATTTGGACGATGTGGCGCAGAGCGCCAGCGCGATCGGACCGAGTCCCAGTTCGAACAGACGGTTGCCGCGGCGGCTTTGACAGTAATAGTCGCGCTTCGGTATCGCCCGGGCGATGATCTCGATCTGACGATCGTTGAGACCAAAGCGTCGATAGATCTCGGCGATCTGCGGCTCGATAGCGCGCTCGTTCGGCAAGAACAGCCGCGTTGGGCAGCTTTCGACGATTGCCGGCGCGATTGGCGATCCGGCGATGTCCGAAAGCGACTGCGTGGCGAAGACCACGCTGGCGTTCTTCTTTCTCAGCGTCTTCAGCCATTCGCGCAGCTGGTCGGCGAAACCGCCATCGTCGAGCGCCAGCCAGCCCTCGTCGATGAGCAGCAGTGTCGGCCGGCCGTCCATCCTCTGCTCGATGCGGTGGAAAAGATAGGCGAGCACGGCGGGCGCTGCACCTGTGCCGATCAGGCCTTCGGTTTCGAACGCCTGGACCGAAGCCTCGCCCAGCCGCTCGTGTTCGGCATCGAGCAGGCCGCCATAAGGGCCACCGATGCAGTAGGGAAGGAGCGCCTGCTTCAGCGGCGAAGATTGCAGCAATACGGACAGGCCAGTCAGCGTCCGTTCGTGGACGGGCGCAGAAGCCAGCGACGTCAGCGCCGACCACAGATGTTCCTTGACCTGCGGCGTGATGGGCACGCCTTCGCGCAGTAGAATGTCGAAAAGCCAGTCGGCCGCCCAGGCCCGCTCCGGCGTATGATGGATGCGAGCAAGCGGCTGCAGCGACACGGTGTCAACGTCGTCCGACAGATCGGTCAAAGTGAGCAAGGGCAACGGATCGTCAGACCCTTGCCCGCTTGCGGTATCGCTTCCGAGATTGTGCCAGTCACCATTCATGGCGAGTATGGCCGCGCGGATTGAGCCGCCGAAATCAAAGGCAAAGACCTGGCTGTTTTCGTAGCGCCGGAACTGCAGCGCGATCATCGCCAACAGGACCGACTTGCCAGCGCCCGTCGGGCCGATGACGAGGGTGTGGCCGACGTCGCCGACATGCAGGCTGAACCGGAACGGTGTGGCGCCCTCCGTTCTGGCGAAGAACAGCGGCGGCGCTCCAAGATGCTCGTTCTCGATCGGACCTGCCCAGACCGCGGAGAGCGGAATCGTGTGCGCGAGGTTGAGCGTGGAAAGCGGCGGCTGGCGAATATTGGCATAGACATGGCCAGGAATACCGCCCAGCCAAGCTTCGACAGCGTTGACGCCTTCGGCGATACAGGTGAAGTCCCTGCCCTGAATGATCTTTTCGACCAGACGCAGCTTTTCGTCGGCGATCGACGGATCGGCATCCCAGACCGAAACGGTGGCGGTGACGTAGGCTTCGCCGATCTGGTCAGAGCCCAGGTCCTGGAGCGCCGCGTCCGCATCGGCCGCCTTGTTGGCGGCGTCCGTGTCGACGAGAACGGATGCCTCGTTGGTCATCACCTCTTTGAGGATCGCGGCGACGGATTTCCGCTTCGCGAACCACTGACGGCGTATCTTCGTCACCAACTTGGTCGCGTCGGTCTTGTCCAGCATGATCGCCCGCGTCGACCAGCGGTAGGGGAAGGCAAGGCGATTAAGATCGTCGAGAATCCCCGGGAAGGTCATCGTCGGAAACCCGGTGATGGTGAGTGTGCGCAGATGCGCATCGCCAAGCCTCGGCTCTAACCCGCCGGCCAACGGCTGATCGACAAGCAGAGCATCGAGATGCATCGGCGTTTCTGGCACGCGAACGCGATGCCGCTTGGTCGAAATGGTTGAGTGTAAGTAACTCAGCGTCTCTCCGTCATCGAGCCAGTCAGCTTCGGGAACGAAGCCCTCGATGAGGTTGAGCACGCGGTCGGTGCGGTCGACAAAAATCTTCAGGAGCTCCCAAGGATCGACGCCGGTCCTTTCCCGGCCTTCGTAGAGCCAACTCTCCATGCGCGACGCTTCCTCGGCCGGAGGCAGCCACACTAAGGTGAGGAAGTAGCTGCTTTCAAACAGCACACCGGAGTCTTCGAACTGTTCGCGACGCTCGATGTCGAGAAGTGCGGATGCGCAATCCGGGAACCGGCTGTCTGGGTAGCCGCTGGCAGGATTGCGCTGGGCTTCGACAAAAAGTGCCCAGCCGGAGCCGAGCCGGCGCAGCGCGCCGTTGAGCCGCGCGGTCGTGCCGACGAGCTCCGCCGGCGTGGCGGAGTCCAGATCCGGCCCGCGAAAACGCGCCATCCGTTGAAAACTGCCGTCCTTGTTGAGCACCACGCCCGGCGCTACCAGGGCAGCCCACGGCAGATAATCGACGAGGCCGGCACTCTTCTTTCGGTATTCCGCGAGGTTCATCATGGCGAAACCTCAACATCCGAAATGCGTGGGATAGCGCAGGTGGCGGCGAACCACATCGACGAATTGCGCATCGCGCTTTGCCGCCCAGACGGCCACGAGATGTCCGACCGCCCAGATGATGAGCCCCGCGATCCACAAGCGAAGCCCCAATCCAATCGCGCCGGCGAGCGTGCCGTTTGCGATGGCGACCGCACGCGGCGCGCCGCCGAGCAGGATCGGTTCGGTGAGCGCGCGATGCACCGGCGCGAAAAAGCCACGGATCTCCTCATCCATCAGATCAGAGCTCCGCCACCGAAGGAGAAAAAGGACAGAAAGAACGAACTTGCCGCGAAAGCGATCGACAGCCCGAAGACGATCTGGATCAGCCGGCGAAATCCGCCTGACGTGTCGCCGAAGGCGAGCGACAAACCGGTGATGATGATGATGATCACCGCCACGATCTTGGCGACTGGCCCCTCGATTGACTCAAGGATTTGCTGAAGCGGCTCCTCCCAGGGCATGGAGGAACCGGCAGCATGGGCGGGCGCAATCGTAATGATCGCGGCGGTCGCCGCATACGACAGCTCCACGGCAAGTTTGCGGATAGCCGATGAATTGAAGCGGATCTGGGTCATTCTGAAGCTCCATAGGGAGAGTGGCGATTCACGGTCGTTGTGGTCTCGAAATTTGCTTCCAGGGTGCGGTAGTCGCCGGTGGCCGGATCGAGCCCGTCGACCAGGGCGATCTCGACGAGCCGGCGCGCTGAGCCGCGGCCAGCGAGAACTGCGATGAGATCTATGGTTTCGCCAATCAGTGCGCGCGGAACCGTAATGACCACCTCCTGCACGAGCTGCTCCAGTCGCCGCAGTGCGCCAATGGCAGAATTGGCGTGGATGGTGCCGATGCCGCCGGGATGGCCAGTGCCCCAGGCCTTCAACAGATCGAGCGCTTCCGCACCGCGTACCTCGCCGATCGGAATGCGATCGGGCCGAAGGCGTAACGACGACTTCACCAGATCGGAAAGCGAGGCGACACCGTCCTTGGTGCGCAGCGCCACAAGATTGGGCGCAGCACACTGCAGCTCTCGCGTATCCTCGATCAGCACGACGCGGTCGGCGGTTTTAGCGACCTCCGCCAGCAACGCGTTCACGAGCGTGGTCTTGCCCGTCGACGTGCCGCCGGCCACCAGCACGTTCTTGCGTGTCTTCACGGCAAGCTGCAGGACGCCAGCCTGGGCTTCGGTCATGATGCCGGCGGCGACATAGTCTTGAAGCGTGAACACCGCGACTGCCGGCTTGCGGATGGCGAAGGTTGGCGCCGTGACAACAGGCGGCAACAGACCCTCGAACCGTTCGCCGGTCCCGGGCAGTTCGGCCGAAACGCGCGGCGAGCCCGAATGCACCTCCGCACCGACATGGTGCGCGACCAGCCTGACGATCCGTTCGCCGTCGGCCGCGATCAGTATTTCATTGCTTGCAACGAGTCCTTCGCTGAGACGATCAACCCACAGGCGACCGTCGGGATTGAGCATCACCTCGACAATGGCTGGATCGTCAAGGAAGTCTGCGATGGCCGGGCCGAGGGCGGTTCGCAGCATGCGCGTGCCGCGCGACACCGCTCCCTTGCTGGCATGATGGTTGGTCGCCATGCGGGGTCCCCGTTTCTCGCCACGAACTGATTCGTGGCGCGGTCGGGGATCATTAGAAAAGGCAGGAGCGCGGGCCTTGCAACAAGCAAAACCGGCGATCGTGGAATGACGTGCAGAGACTTGCGAAATGCGGTGCGTCGACCGCGATAGCTCAGCAACCCGGTGCCCGACTGGCTATCTCCGCTCCAGCAGAACAGCCGGCTGTATCTAGGGCCGCAAGCGAAGCCCGATTGGGAAGTCATTATTGGCAGCGACGTTCCAAGGATCGGCTCGACGTGCATGTTTTGCCGTCCGGCGAGGCGTTCTCGGTGGGTATGACCATGCCGGGGTGGAGGCTCTGGTTCGGCGATTGGCAGCCCTTTCGCCGGCCGTTGTCGGATTGGAGTCGACAGGCAGCTTCGAGAGACTGGCGGTCGCCGCCTTGGCAGGCAACGGCCTGGCAATTGTCATGATCAATCCGGCGCGGGTGTAGGCGAGGCTAGCAGGTATGTTGAAGAGCCTAGAGAACTATGGTGGAAATTGCCAGAAAGGTAGATTTTTGGAGTTTCTCGTGTCCCTGAATATCAAAAATCCGGCCACCGTTGCTCTCGCCGATGAACTCGCACGCCGCCAGGGTATCAGTAAGACAGCAGCAATCCATCAAGCGCTTGCATCGCTTGGGCTTTGGAGAGACCGCTCAGGAGCGTCTGCTGGCAGAATTGCGCGCCATCCGAGAAAGAGTGGCACGATTGCCTGAACTGGATGCTCGCAGCGACGAGGAGATCATCGGGTATGACGAGCATGGAATCCCTAACTGATGGTGATCGATACCTCAGCTGTTGTAGCGATCCTTCGGAGCGAGCCTGAGGCAGCAAGGCTGGAACGAGCGCTGGTCTCCGACCCAATCCGACTGGTCCCGGCAACCGGGGTGCCCGAGGCACGCATGGTGCTGGTCAGCAGGCGCGGCGAACACGCATTGGCCGAGATCGATCTTTGGCTGCGCAAAATCGAGGCCGACATCATTCCTGTCGACTCCGAATTGGTTGATCTGGCGACCCAGGCTTGGCTGACCTACGGCAAAGGCCACCACCCGGCGGCGCTGAATTTTGCCGATTTCCTGTCCTATGCTTTGGCAAAGCGTGCAGACGAACCGCTGCTTTTCATCGGCAAAGACTTCTTCCAAACGAATATCGAACCGGCATGAGCACGAGACTCTAGGATCACCGGCTGTCTCCAGCTTGAACCCTGTAATAGCGCCAATTAGTTTCGATCCTGTCGGCTGGGCCTGCATCAAGGGGTGTCGTGCCAATTGGTCCCAAAGCAGAGCAAGCTGGCGTCTTTCGTCCCTCCGATCTGGCGCTGCTGGGCCGCGTCTTCGATCGGTTGGAAGTTGAGGGCCAATCCAGCCGGCAAACATGTTGCTCAGACATTCACGGCCGCGACGCTGGTTGTGCGAACAAATGATGGGCCTCGTCGAAAACGGCCCTTGGGAGGACCCGAAGCTCGCTTGCTTCGTAGGGGAGATGCTCGAGATACTGCGACGTCAGCCGGGCAACCACTTGCGCTTGGGCCAGGTCGCGACGGCGCTTGATTGGCTCGCGATCAGCTCGTTTTGAGACCCAGAATTTGTGAGCGGCAAAAATACGCGGATCGGGTGCCACGAGCCGTAACGGTCCGCCTTTTTCATCGATGGCGATTGCTTCGAAAGCAGGGGCATTTTCCAACCATGCCAGGCCGGCGATCTCGGCGGCCACCAATTCGTCGTCAGCCTTCCCGATAGTTCCCCGGCTCGGCTTCCACGCCGGGTTTGCGAGCGGTTTGATCAGATCGACGAGATATCCGTCGCGGTTCACCGCGCGGAATGTGGCGGATGAACGCTCGAAAGACCGATCGACCTTGCGCAAAAGGTTGATGAGCGCTCCATCTTCGACGTTGGCGCCAGACATGATCCTGAGGGACTGGCGGGAGTCCATGAGGAGATCGATATCTTGCGTCGATGTGATTCCGGGATCCACGAACACTCCGGCCGCCGCCTCATAGGCGTAGATCGCATTCGTGCCTGCAATACGAATGCCTTCCCCGAGAAGACCGGCGTTATCGATTGCTCTGATAATTCTTGCGGCGATCAGGGGAACACGCCCAAGCCGGAGCGCGCGATTGACAGCAGATTGGCGCTCCATCTGCTCCTGTCGCGCAGAGAGCGTTTCTTGGGCGGACGCGCGAGCTGCTTCCCAATCCGCCTTAACAGCTTCGCTCGCCGGCGAGCGCCGACCCTCTGCCTTTTGGTGTCGTACGCCAGCGGCGTCGTAGTAGCTTCGCATCAAATGGTCGATGCCGTTCACGGTGTGCCAGACGAGGGATCCCCGAAAGCTCTTCGCCTTCCTTTGGGCCTCTTGGAGCGCAATGAAACGTTGGTCGGAATTGACTTTTTCCCGACGCTGATCGTTATTTAATTCAACAAAATCAATCAATTCAACAGTTACCATACGTTTAGCTCAGAGCTGTTGCAAGGCACAATAGGCGGCGGAGCGCCCGATTGCAACAGCTCTCACGTGATTCCACTGCGACTGTTGAAGTAACTGTATTAATTAAAAAATATGACGACGGAGCGGCTTTTCTACGGCAGCGCAGTCGAAGCAAAAGCGCCGCTCGAACGCGGCCTTCGCTGGTTTTATTCGATCCCCAGACCGGGCCGGTGCAAACGGTCTGAGAAAGCTACCAATATGGCGATGGTGGTCATTCGTCACCTCAAGCCGATCCGCTCGGTTTGCAACTCCGCGGATGTCGTGACAAAGCTCCCTTCCCCCGGCTTGCAAGTGCTTAGCTGTCGTCCTTATAAGACTTGGCGGCATTATCGATCTTACGCCAGTCGTTTCCGTCGCGCCGCACAAGCTCCCGCGCCTGGGCTGGCGATACACTTTGCGTTTCGACGAAGTGGTTCACTTCCGTCTCCTCGCTTTCAGGGGACGCGAACGAGGGCTCGTTGGCCGTCTGGCAATTGGGTTTTTGCATCTAGTCTGGGCATGAATGGACCTCTCCTGGAGCAAAATAAACGGTCCGGCGCGGCGAAGCTTTCCCACGCTAGCATTCAGCAGTTTCACCGATCGCCTCATTGGCTGCCCCTAGCGGCTCTGACCATACGTTCTGGTGCTCTTGGACCCAAATGAACTGCACCGCGTTGTTTGCGAGCAGTGCTGTGCTTCGCAATCTGATGGAAAAATCCGACGCCCCTGCTGCACCGCAGCCAGCTCCTGGAGCCGAAGCGCGCTTTCCGTACGATCGCGCGGCGGTTGAGCGGTTTCGACAGGCATTTCCGCGCGCCAGGTGGAGTTACGAGCGCAAAAGCTGGTTCGTGCCGGGAAAGACTGCCGCGCGGCGCATCCTGCGCTGGCAGGCGCAAGAGGCGGATCTACGAGTAGCACATGATGACAGCAAGGGACGGGATGCCTTCGCCTTCGATCCCCTGTCGAGCCGGTATCTGGAAGTCGCGGACGACCTACGAATCCGCACGCCATATTCGCGGACGGTTCTTGAGGAATTGCGAGCCGTTCCATGGGCGAGCTGGGACGACGAACTGCGGGCCTGGAGGGTGCCTTTCCGCTCATACGAGGAGTTGAGGCGCCATTGGCCAAGCATCGAAAGGGCCGCAGGCCGCGCAGAACCGGAGGAGCGGAAACGGCGACGGGAAGCATCCAAAGACTCCGAGGAATATAAAGCCGCTAGATTGCGGTATGCCGAACGCAGGCGACGTCGCTATCCACTGCCCCCTGACGATTTACCCCGGCTTGGCCGTGCCGTGGCGACGGAGCAATACGGCATCGTGGTCTTCACCGAGATTTCGGGTGAACTCGTCGACGCCTCGGAGTTAGCAGCGTTCTATCCGCATTTGATCGAGGCGAACGTCGACCATGTCTGGGGCAGATGGCGTCCGGCGACGTTGGCTGAATTGATTAGAACATGGCCCGCTCGGCGTGCTGCCGAGTTAGCGGAACGGCAACGAGGCTGGTGGCAACCACCGCTGCCCGAACTCAGGATAGCTCGCCAAAAAGCTCGAAGCCTGGCCCGAAGAAGGGCAAGGCTTGGGCCGCTTCCAGCGTCTGTCCGGTTGCTCTAGTGTTGAAATGTCAACCGATCGGAACCTTCCATGTGCAGCAATTGCGAACAACATATGAGCTGGCTGAACATTGCCGGATGATGGCGTCGCTGGCCTTGAAGATCGGGACGCATGAAACCGAACTTGACCTGCCGTAGGCGCGCGACACCCGCATCAATGATCTGGCTCCAATAACCCGCGTGGCAGCTGAAGCCAGCGTCGGCGTTCTTCGAATTTACCGGACGAAGTACCCGAAGGCGAAGGATCCATTTTCGCTCCACGCTCCGCGTTCATGGCCATCGCCGACCGAGAGGAAGTTCGCCGCTCCGCTAAACGGGCCTGGGCGCGCCAAGGTCATCGCTGAATGTAAAGCCATTTCTGCAGAATTTGACGCACACAAGGCCGATCCGAGGCCAACTGGGAGTGCATACCAGCTTGGAATTGTGCGGAACCGTACGAAGTCGATTGCAAGCAACCAACCTGGTTGGCCGGGCATTAATTTAGCAAAGCGTCAATTAGGGAAAGCATCGGGAGGAAGACCATGCTGCACGTTAACATGCCTCGCGAATTTGAAGTTGGCGATGAGGTCTCACTAGCAGGTACTGTCATCACGATTCTCCCCAGCGGCCGCGCCAGGGTGAGCATTCCCTCGTATGACCATCCTTATACGATTGATCCGCCACCCAAAGTCCGGGCCGGAGACCGAGTGGTTCTTGTTGGGGACGTCACCCGCATCGATCGCGGGGCGAACAAACTCACTGTGCGGATTGACTGCGGCGGGGTGATCACGGTCGACAAGTCGGCGATCACTCGGCTGAGAAAGCACCGCCGGACTTCAGCGGGTTGACGCTCCGGCGATACAACGGCCGGTGTCGGCGTAGGGAAGGTGCCAACGCCTTTGAACAGCCCAAGGGTGCGGCGCGGTCCAGCCGGATATGGAGCGGACGAACGGATAAATGGGAGCTCGACAGCTAGGGCACGCGTCCAGCGTAGTGCGTCCCTGGCGTCTTCGGATTACTGGTGAAGCAAGTCGCAACCGCGCCTCACCTGCCGTCCAGCGTTCGGATTCGCGATCGTCGCTCTCGGCAACAGGCGGCGCGCCCGTCCAGGACGTGTCGCACGTGTGCGCTGTGGAAGGAGACGCCCAGCACATTCGGGTGAAGGCAGCGCGGGCATCGCGATCGATCGTAACCTTTCTCTGCAACGAGCGCCTGATCGCCGGTCAGCAGTTTCAATCGCGATGGGCTCCGGCTCGTACCCATTATGGAGATCACATGTTCGTCCCGGGCCCCGATGCCGGCAATAGGTCTGCTTCGGAGCGTCGCGACGGAACTGGGCGACATGGTTGCGGTGGAGTAAGCGCCCTCCCCTGGGTTAACAACCCGGTCGGTGACGGCCGCGACCGCATCGACAACAACCGCAACGGCAATCAAGTCGTCGCTGAAAGGCCGCAAGGTATCTGTCACGATATAGCGTGCCGGCGAAGCTCCGCCCTTGCGACGGGGATTCGTTGTAAGCCGATCAGACGGCAACGCCGGGCCAGATGAGCGAGAACTTACCCTCGGTGTGGGTCTCGACCAGGCTCGACGTTCGTCGAGGGTCGTCGGTAACTGCCGACTATGAGTCAAGGTCGCAGGGCTCGTGGCCCAGCTCGTTGTGATGAAGCGCCTCTGCCATACACCTGATGTCGAACGCCTGACCGCACGCCGGGCAGACGACGAAATACTCCTCCTCCCGAAGTGGCGATGCATCGTGGTCTTGGGGGATGACGATGTCATTGTATTCGTCGGGCATTGGGTCCTCCGGCAACGCCGCCCGCCATGCTGGAACGCCTGCCGACAGGATTTGTTTCAAAGTTACTGCGCCTAAGAAGAAGCCCTGGGCATCGATTGTGGCCCGATGTCCGGTTTCGCTGGCAATAACCCTTGCCGAGGCCCGACGCTCCGATGAACGGTGATCTGATGGGCATCAGCTGCGCAAAATAGCTCCGAAATCGGGCACTGGGGTTGGGCTGTTGAAGCGCCTGTCTTGCCGGCAGCTCATCCAGTCGCTGGCGGCGCTGGCGGGACATCGTCGGCTATTTCTTGCCTCAGCCTTGGTCCTTTGCTGAGCCGGCGACCGAGCGCATCGACGAAATTGTCATAACGCTGCAAACCCTTCGCGCGGGCTTCGGCCTGAGCGGATTCCGGCAAGGCTGGGGTCGAGTTGAGCCAAAACCGGACGAACAATGCTAGCGTCTCAATAGCAATTCCGACGTCACGCTCGACACGCTGCACGCGTCGATCGATCTGGTCGAGGCGGCGAGTTATCGCCGCTTGCTTCCGCTCTTCGGCATCCGGCGACAGAAACGATGCGAGCGCAGCCTCGGCGACCAGTGACAGCGAGACCTCGCGCCGCCCAGCGTAATCGGCCAGTCCGTTCATCACGTCAGGATCAAGATAGGCAGACAGACGTTTTTTCTTCGCGTTCTTCATGGGCTCAAAGCTCCATGCCATCACTGGGGTCAAGAGCGGCCTGACGTGCTGCGCGCCTCATAGCCTGATCGACACCACGACGGCGCATGGCGTCATCGTCGGGCTCGTCCCGGTCAAGATCGAACTCATCGTCGCGCTGTGTTGTTCGCTCCGGTGCGATGTCCTCGTGTTCGGGAAGCTCGGGCTGGCGGCGGATGCCGCCATTGGCCGGATCGTCGTCCTGCTGATCCGTGACGGACCTCGCTTCTTGAGAATTGCCCTCCTGCTTCATGAGAACCGTCGTTCCGGTCCAGTCGTCAGAGCGTTCGGCTTTCAAGCTCTCTCCGGCTTTCGGTGGCGGCAGGACACGCTCGGCAAGCCGCTGATCGGCGAAGTAGCGTGCCTTCTTCGCTCGGATTGGGAACTGGCCCGAGATCATGACGATTGCGTCGGTGGGCGGCAGCTGCATGATCTCGCCCGGCGTCATCAGAGCGCGCGCCGTTTCCTGCCGCGACACCATCAGATGCCCGAGCCAGGGCGACAATCTGTGGCCGGCATAGTTTTTCATGGCGCGCAACTCGGTCGCGGTCCCCAAAGAGTCTGAGACGCGCTTGGCTGTCCGCTCGTCATTGGTGGCGAAGCTTACCCGTACGTGACAATTGTCAAGGATGGAATTGTTCGGTCCGTAGGCCTTCTCGATCTGATTGAGTGATTGTGCGATCAGGAACGACTTGATGCCATAGCCGGCCATGAAGGCCAGCGCGCTTTCGAAGAAATCAAGCCGGCCGAGCGCCGGGAACTCGTCGAGCATCATCAACAGACGCTGTCGATGATCCTTCGCATGGAGATCTTCCGTCAGTCGGCGGCCGATCTGGTTAAGCACGAGGCGGATTAGCGGCTTTGTGCGGCTGATATCCGATGGCGGCACGACCAAATAGAGGGTCGTCGGCCGTTTCTCCTCGACAAGGTCGGCGATCCGCCAGTGGCAACATGACGTCACCTTGGCCACAACCGGATCGCGGTAGAGGCCCAGAAAACTCATGGCCGTCGAGAGCACGCCGGAGCGCTCGTTTTCGGATTTGTTGAGCAGTTCTCGGGCAGCCGACGCGACGACCGGGTGCGGGCCGGCATCGCCCAAATGCCGGGTCAGCATCATGGCGCGCAACGTCGTCTCGATTGGCATCTGTGGATCGGAGAGGAAGTTCGCCACGCCGGCAAGGGTCTTGTCTTTCTCCGCATAGAGCACATGCAGTATGGCGCCGACCAGCAGCGCATGGCTGGTCTTCTCCCAGTGGTTGCGGCGTTCCAATGTGCCTTCCGGGTCGACCAGGACATCTGCCACGTTCTGCACATCTCGAACTTCCCGCTCGCCTCGTCGCACCTCCAGCAGAGGGTTATAGGCCGCGGATGCGGCATTGGTCGGATCGAACAGAAGCACCCGGCCGAAATGTGTGCGCCATCCGGCCGTCAGTTCCCAGTTTTCGCCTTTGATGTCGTGGACAATTGCCGAACCCGGCCAGGTCATCAGCGACGGCACGACCAGGCCAACACCCTTGCCGCTTCGGGTCGGCGCAAAACACAGCACGTGTTCGGGACCGTCATGGCGTAGATAGTCGTGGTCGAGCTTGCCGAGCACCACGCCATCATGACCGATTATGCCTGCGGCTCTGATTTCGTCTCGCGTCGCCCAGCGTGCCGAGCCATAGGTCGCGGAGTCCTTTGCCTCGCGCGCGCGCCATACCGACATCCCGATCGCGGTGGCGATCGCCATCAGGCTGCCGCTTGCCGCAATCGCCGCGCCCTCAACAAAGACCTTCGGCGCGTAGGCGTCATAGAAAAACCACCACCAGAAGAATGCCGGCGGGGGATAAATGGGCTGTCCCGCCAGTTCGAACCAGGACGGACCGAGTTGGCTCTGAAAGCCGAGCCGCCATGCCGTCCATTGTGTCGCTGCCCATGTTGTCACGAGGACGAACCCAAGGGTGGTGAGGACCTGTCCCCACAAAATCTTGGATGCCGGCACTTGTCGTTTCTCCGATCTGAATAACCCGAACAACGAAGAAAGACCGAGTGTCGAGATATGCAAGGGGAAGGAGTTGTCAAAAGCGGCAGGACGTACTGTGAGATAGAAAGACTTACAGAATTCGGTCGGGGACCTTCTTTGGAAAGTATTTCACTTGGGCAGAGAGATCAGAGTCGGGTCGTTGCCATTGCGCCACCATGGAACAATCGTGACTGTTCTCATTCTGGTGGTCGTGAAGGAGACCAACTAAATCGCAGATCTGCACAACTATCCCACTTGCGCCTCGAATGGGAAAGGGGTCCGACACCTGGCACATGGAACGTCCGGCCCAGAGCCGCTCGATCTCTTGTGCCCGATCGCACTGTCTGCCGACGACCTGATCACGTGCAGCCGCGCATAAGATCCGCAAATTGCAAGATGATCGCGGCTGCGGTGGCTATTTGTCGACGAAAGCCGGCTGCAGGACCGTCGCTGGTTCTCAATGGAGACTGCCGCAACCGCGCCAAAGCGCGACGTTATCGGGAACGAATCCGTGCGTTGGGTTTAGCTCCGCTTCGCAGCGCGCGCTGGAGGAGCGCCTACGTCGATTCGGATCCGACGCTCGCAAGCCGGCAATGCTGGAAGACCTAGCTGCCAGCCGCCGGCGCTGGGCCGCCCTGCCCGTGCTCGATGCTCGCAGCGCCGACGAGATCATGGGGGCGCGGCCAGCAAGGACGCTTAGTGCGCAATCGATAGGACCTCCTCGCAACCCCGTTTGGACATGGACTTGGAATAGTTGAAAAACGCTCTCGACAGCCGTTATTTGGACTGGCGCGCGGCAGCGATGGCCTGCAAGAGATTAATGCTGCTCATGTCAGGTTGACTGGATGCGGCAACAGCCAGTGCTGCGGCATCGGCCATTTTCGCGACGTCGTCGCTGCTGATGGTTCCGCGCTTTTCCAGCAGGTTTAAAAGTTCGACAACGAGAATGAAGGCGTTCACGCCATACCGTTCGGCTCTGAGCTCGAATTCGCCCCGCGCCAGTTCCTCCGAGTCTCCCTCGACCCTTTTGTCCATGATTTGATCGCCTCCCGCGGCAAAGCTATCATAAATTAACAACGTGTTCTAACCCGCCTTCATCTGGAAAAACCCGCCGTGCCCATCAGCACGGCGGGTTGATCAAGCGTTGCCCAAGGCCTGGTGCTGGCAGATCTATAGATCGATTGCCGCCCGACAGCCTATCAAACACGCTTCGTCCCCGCGCCGCCTAACTTGGTAACGGCGGGCTTCTCCTCCCCAAATCGTTCAGGTCACTGGATGACTTTGACGATCTTGCGTGTGCCTGGATCAACGACAACGGTCCGATTGTCGACGACGACGTAGCGGTATTTGACGTTCGGGACCTCATGAAGCTCGACTGTGTCGGGCAGGGTTGAGCCGATATTGAGCTCCACTCCAGGAATTTTCACCGAAGCGAGTGGCTGCTTTTTCACATATTCCTTAATCACCGTCTCCTGTTCCGGGTCGATCACCACGTCCTGAGCGGCGGCAGCACCGACACCAGCCAGCAGCAGAAATCCCGCGGCTGCGGTGGAAAGACGCATTCTCATAGCTATCTCCTTGTGAGCTCTCTTGCACTGGACGCGAAACTTTGCGCCAAAGCTCCCCCAAACATGAAGCTTGTGCAGACGTTCCTCACTGAGCCTTCGGTCTAGCCGTGCGTAGGACCAAAGTCTTCGCTGCAGTGCGCAATAGCCCCGCACATGCAGCCACCCGGAACTGTGTCTGTTCGTACTCGGCGTCGCTCAACGGAGGAGCCTATGGAGAACAGTGTCCACCAAGCTCGCTGGCTGCTTGCACCGGTTTTCGCCGTCTCCATCACCTTCTTGGTGATAGGAATGGTTGCCAGCTGATGCTCGCTAGCCAGAAATGACGCTCCAACAGCCCCGAATTTGTATCTGCGCAGAAAAGTCCCTTCCTGCGCTGATAGGATCCGCCCGCCATTCCTCGATAGGCGGACGGATCCTCATTTCCCAGCTGCGTCGGATGTCGAGTGAGGGGGAACGGAAATGGACGAGAACAAAAGCAATCGAGACTTGTTCACTTGTTCGACCGAGGCCGCCTGTCGGTCGATGCGCGTTATGAGGTGGAACATTTCGCGCGGGAAAATGGCGTGTGGCCGAGCCAGGTCAGCAAGCTGATCAAAAAGAACGGCAACGACCGTCTGACCCTCACCAAGGCAGTGAAGAGCTGCGCGATCGGCATTGAAAAACCCGCCGCACTCTACAGCACGACGGGTCGATCGAGCGTTGCGCCGAGCACGGGCGTGGGCGCTGGGGTGGGCTGTGCCCGGTGCGGCCCGATCGTAACAAACGATACGTGCGCGGCTGCTTGGCGTCTACCAACCGCCAGTTGGGGACAATTTTCGTAGCCGGTTGGGGCGGACAATCATTGCAAATGTCCTCCTTTTACATACCGTTCACTCGTTCATCCCGACGGGCGCTAATTTTGATCACCAGTGACGGCCTTTCTGAAGCATGGGGGTTCCAAAAATCCCTTTCAACAGGCCGGTTTATACCCGTCCGATCCAGAGCTTCGCCAACGCGTTTTCGACCAGGTTTGGAGTGACGAGGTCGGCAGACGAACGCCGTGCGTCGCCAGGAAAGGAGCCGCGCTATTGTCGCCGATCTCGAACCTTGGCTGCGCGAGAAGCTCGACCTGATCAGCCACAAGACAAAGCTCGCCGAGACGATCCGCTACACTCTCACGCGCTGGGAAGGCCTCTCGCGCTTCCTCGACGACGGTCGCATCGAGATTGACAGTAACACCGTCGAGCGGGACCGAACAATCGACGCCCGCCTGCAGCAGCTCCATGGCAGCGCTGTGCCTCAAAACATGGGGCGCCGAAGCGTTCGAAACGCAACCGGAAGGTGCCCATTGGTCCAAGCATGGTGTCGTCAGCAGCGTGAGAGTGGCGATATCCGTGTATGACAGCAGAGTTGAAGGCACGGTCAAACACTAAAAGCCGACGCGGTGTGGGCAAATTGGACGTCCATTGCCGCAGCAATTTCGGTCATGATGGGAGCAATTATGGCCGGGGCTATCTTTGCCTCTCCCCCTTCCCCTGGCCTCCAGAACCTGCGAAACTTCGCCATGCGGGCAACATATCACCATGGCGACAAATAAAAACCCCGACCGGAGCCAGACGGCTGTTCTGAGGCCTACCGCTTAACGCACATCCGCGGTTCCGCTGTGCCGCAGATTTCACCTATGCCGCAATCGAGATCGCGACTGCAGGGCGGCGGCATCTGCGGCGGCTCCAGCACGATGAAGGGCGTCATCACCTTTTCGCCGGGCGCAACCAGCTGCGGTGCTGCCGCTCCGGCGGGGCCAAGCGACCGGATATAGCGGTAGAGCGAGCGCACGTCGGTTTCGTCCATCTTGCGGAGATTGTACCAGGGCATTGGCGGCGCTGCGTCGAAAAAGCGGGCAATGCGCACGAACTCATCTTCGCCGTCGTCTGCCACCATGAGCCGCAGGTTGGCCGGATAGCTCGTCCCCCATGGACCCTGGAAACCGATGTTGCTGCCCTTGAGCGCCTTCTCCGGGTCGATCTTCCCGCCGCTTTCCCGATAACCCATGGTGTGACAGTCGTGGCAGCCGCCGGTAATCGAGACGTAGAGGCCGCGTTCGACCGAAGGTTCCTCGGCGCGGGCCGGGATGTGGGCGAGCGAGAAAAGCACGGCACTGCACAGCAAAACGATCGTGCGCATGGCATCCCCCGAAGCAAATGCGGAAGAGAGACTATCAAGCCTAGCATCACCCGGGCAAATGAAAAACCCCGGCCGGGGCCGGGGTTCTGAGTGAAACGTGCCGGCTCGTTATCTCACGCCAGCCGCACTGGATGGCTGGCTGAAGCGGATGGAGGTGGACAGCGGCCAACGTGCAGGGGTTCCCCACCGAGATGACGGCGCGGATGAAGGCTCTGGAGCGGGAGAACCGGGAGCTTCGGCACGCCAATGAGATCCTGCGGAAAGCAGCCGCTTATTTTGCCAAGGGGGAGCTCGACCGCCCGTTCAAAATGATCGCCTTCATTGATGATCATCGTGGCGACTACGGGATCGAGCCAATCTGCAGGGTTCTGCCGATTGCCCCGTCCACCTATCACGCGCGTGCGGCACAAACCACGATCCTTCCCGCCTGTCATTGCGGGCGAAACGGGATTTAGCTCTGAAGCCGGAGATCACAAGAGTGTTTGCAGAGAACTTCGCCGTCTATGGCGTGCGCAAGGTGTGGCGGCAATTGAAGCGCGAAGGCTTCGATGTGGCCCGCTGTACCATTGAACGATTGCGGGAGACCGGGCTGAACGGCGCCATCCGCGGCAGGCCGTTCAGAACCACGATCAGCGACAAGGCCGCGCCGGTGACGTCGTGATCGGGCCGACTGGTGCGGTCAAGGTCATGGTGGCGACGAGCCAGTCGACTTCCGGAATGCCGTCGCGCAGCAGCGACGATCAAATCCTATTGTGACGACATCGGCTATTCCGGAACGCCAGCCAATGACACCGGCTCTGACGACGTCGTCTTCGATCTGGAATCGATTGGGAGCATTGTCGAGATTTTTCCGGCCCTGAAGAGCGGAGATCGGCCAATGTCCGCTCTTACCCATTCCTGCCCGACAGTTTGCGCCCAAGCCATCGCGCTCATTGGCTAATCGCGGCACCGTTCACCGCCCGCACAGAACTCTTACTACTACCAAAAAGAATACGCCGTTAACCAGATTTTCTAACCCGCCAATGCTTAATCGCGAGACTGAATGGGTGAGGTGATCGGTGTCAAACATAAGGGCGTTTCCGCTGTATCGGCGGCGGAAGTTGGTCGAGGGAGTTGCCCGCGTGCTGGAATCCAAGAACGGGGAGGAGGCGAATGCGTTCTGGCGCAGCACCGCCAAGACAATTCTCGTTCAGTTGTCCGAATCAGGAATTGCACCCGGGCGCGCCGAACAGGAAATTGGAACGCTTCTTCATGCGGTCTTACGCGAGATAGCCAGCCGGAGTGCTGCGAAACGCACACACTAGCGTCGACTCACGACGAATGATTGCCGCTTGCAGACTCGACTAGGCTTCGCACATGTTACTGCACTGCTCCCGTCGAATGCCAGGTTTCTCACCCCTCATTGCAATATGCGCAGCCGAACTGGCTCGGCCAAGCCGGTTTCGGCAAAAGGCAGGCAGCTAGCGCGGCTCCCGCCCAAAAAGCCGGTTTCGAATATTTCATTGTTTACTCCAGCTGGCACGTGCCCGGTGGCAGCCAGCTGGAAACCTGGCGGAGCCAACCAATTGAGATCGTGAAACACTCCACTTACGCCAATGGTTACGCTCGCTGCCTATCGCCGCGCTGGCCCTAATCACCGTCCGTCGCGGTCTATAATGGGTCGGCTGGCTGCTCCGCGTCGCAATGCTGAATGCCGGAGGACTGGCGCGGCCATGGACGGGCAAGCGCAGGTTCCCGATGCGATGTTTGGTGAATCCGGTTTGCTGGGCTTGCATTCCATGGTGGCTCTATCGGCTGGAATAAGCTTCTGGCGGGCAGTGTCCGTTCGAATGATGCTTTTGCGTTGCCTTGAGCGCAAGTTTTTGGCCAGCCAGCCAGCGCCTCCTCTTAAGCATGCTGCTGGTCAAGGCCCAGCGGCCTCTAGCTGCTAGTCCCCCCTCAACCAAGCCGCTGGGCCATACCCGCTAGAGCGAAGCGTGCTGTCTCGCACATTAGCAATCCCTTGCTTAAGGCCGTGCACGCTCCAGACTCGTTTCATGAAGCGGGGAATTGGAATTGGTGACGTGGTCGCAATCACCGCGACTGATCAGCGATCCGCCAAATTGGCGGCAAATCCATTGGAAAGCGCGCCAGACCGAAGCTATACCGCGCGGTTAGCCGGTCCCCATCGTCCTGCCACTCGACAGCGCTGGCAATAGAGCACCAGATCCCGGTCACTACAGCCGCCCTACCCTTCGCAAGACGGTCGATGAGGGCCTGGATATCTATCCCTATTCGGCCGCACCTAAGTTCCAGATGTCCCGATGCAGGCGCCATGTCCCGTCGTCGCCCTTTTTCCAGACGACGAGATACTTGCCCGCGACGGTGGAGAGGGCGCCGCCTTTGCTCGGCACACCGAGCGTAAATGCGCCAACTTCGTAGGCGAGATTCCCGCTCCCTTCCACTTCCAGCGCCTTCAGGGTGAGATTCTTCACCCCGGCCTTGATTGCGCCCTGCCAGAATTCTTCCACGCCCTTGCGGTCATCGACGCGTTTGCCGTCGGGTAGCAGCAGGGCGGCATCGTCGGTATACATTTGACCTACCGCTGCTGCGTTTCCGCTGTTGAAGGCGTCCATGAATTTTACCAACGCCGCTTCGATGTCCTCACGAGCCGAGTGGGAGCAATCCGGCTCGACGTAAGGCGGGCCATCCGTGCCGGCCTCGTGACTAAGAGACGGACGAATGGCGGTTCCTGGACTCACCTTTTTGTCTGAAGTCGCTTCCTTGAGCCGGTGGCGGAGTTCTTGCTTGATCGACTTCAGCACCGTTTTAGAATCGATTTTCGGAAAATTTGTCTTGTGGCATCAATTTTCATGGAATAGGATCATTTTTCATAGGATTTGGCCGATTAAACCAAAATTCGATGGAAGGATTCGCTTTTCATGCCTGCGGTGCAACAGCACCAATTTTCAGGTCCTGTTACCGTTTTTCAGGAAATCCGCCTTCCTGAAACGGCGACCCCGGCCGGGTACAGCGCCCTGATCGGAGCCTACAGGCTCGCCGTGCCCTTGCCCCGTAGGTTGTTCGCCACTGGCGAGCATCATCGCATTACCGAACGGGATGGCTGGCGGATCATGACCCCCCGCCATGCCCCAAATCCTACCCTCGAAGGCCACCTGACCTTTGCGCTCAAGTACGAGGGACTGGACCTTGCCGTCCTCAAGCGGCTGTTCCAAGTGACCGGTCCCGCGCCGATCGAGGCGCTGGTCCGTGAAAGCCCGACCGGCAGTTATGCCCGCCGCATCTGGTTTTTATATGAATGGCTGAGGGGCGCGCGTATCGATCTGCCGGCCGCGGAGGCCGGACGATACATTCCGGTTGTCGATCCCGAGCTGCAGTGGCCCGGACCCGACAAGACCGCTTCGCGCTACCGCGTAAGGGACAATCTCCCCGGCACGCGTGAGTTCTGCCCTCTGGTGTTCCGCACCAAGATTCTCGAAAAATTCATCGGCCTTGAACTACCGCGGCGCGCGGAGGCAATCGTAGCGGACGTGCCGCGCGACCTCCTTGCTCGGACCGCCGCCTTTCTTTTGCTCAAAGACTCGCGATCAAGCTATGCGATCGAGGGCGAGCACCCGCCGCAAGATCGCATCCAGCGCTGGGGCCGCGCCATCGGCGAAGCCGGCCGCTGGCCGATCGATCGCGATGAGCTGCTGCGTCTGCAAAGAATTGTACTTGGCGACGCCCGTTTCGTAAGACTTGGCTTCCGAAAAGAAGGAGGTTTCGTCGGCGAGCATGACCGAGACAACGGCACGCCCTTGCCCGATCACATCGGCGCTCGGCCCGAGGACCTGCCGCGGCTAATCGATGGAATGGCAGCGTTCGATCAGGGCCCCGCGCAAAAGCTTGATGCAGTCGTAGCCGCCGCAATCCTCGCCTTCGGCTTTGTCTACATTCACCCGTTCGAGGACGGAAACGGCCGCATTCACCGCTACCTAATCCACCACGTTCTTGCCATGCGCGGCTTCAATCCGCCGGGAGTGGTCTTTCCCGTCTCGGCCGCGATCCTGGACCAGATCAACGAGTACAGGGGCGTGCTCGAGAGCTATTCGCAGCGCCTGCTGCCGTTGGTGGAATGGGAACCGACGCCGCAATTCAACGTCCGGGTGCTGAATGACACCGGTGATTTCTACCGGTTCTTCGATGCAACCCCGCACGCCGAATTCCTCTATGCTTGCGTTCAGCGGACGATCGAACGGGACCTTCCCGAGGAAACCGCATTTCTGCAGCGCTACGATCAGTTCCGGCAGCAGGTGGACGCCTTTATCGACATGCCCGAGCGGTTGACCGATCTGCTCTTCCGTTTTCTTCACCAGAATGATGGACATCTATCGAACCGCGCGCGCGAAAAGGAATTCGCCGCGCTGACCAGTGACGAGGCAGGAAGAATCGAGGCGATCTACGCGCAAACCTTGGGTGCCCATTGAAGGTGTGATCATCAGGATTGATTTTTAGTCCGACGGTTTGCGATTCCCTTGTCCCTGCCTTCATCTCCGACGCTTGACTTGTCGCCGAGACATGCACGATTTTTTCCGCACGGTCTGACCGGCCGCCGATCAGCCGCGGCCAGAACGCGCTTGACAAACCGGAGCCGTCCCGTCCAACCTCACGCATTCACCAGGGGAGTCCCGGCAAGGGGCTGAGATACTGCTGGCATTGGCGGCGCAGTGACCCGTTGAACCTGATCCAGTTCATACTGGCGTAGGGACGGTGCAAGCGCTTTGCGGGAGTTTACGCCCGAGGTCCTGTTTCAGCAGGTCGCTAGAAGCGTCTTTTCATCCTTCCGGCACAGAACTGGGTCTCCAATGCAACGAGCAAAGGAGCCTCAAGATGAATGCCCTCACCCCCGCCGTCTCGACGGGACCGCTGCCTGCCTCACGCAAAATCCACAAATCCGGTACCATCCACCCGCAGCTCAGGGTGCCGATGCGCGAAATCTCCGTCCATCCGACGGCAGGCGAGCCGCCGGTGACCGCTTACGATCCGTCCGGCCCCTATACCGACCCGACTGTCGAAACCAGCATCGAAAACGGCCTTGCACGGCTTCGCCATGAATGGGTCACCGCGCGCGGCGATGTCGAAGCCTATGACGGCCGCCACGTCCGGCCAGAAGACAATGGGTTTGCGGCGGGCGAGCGCCTAACACCGGAATTTCCAGTCCGCAACCGGCCACTCCGGGCCCAGACCGGCAAGGCGGTGACACAGCTTGCCTATGCGCGCGCTGGCATCATCACGCCCGAAATGGAGTTCGTCGCCATCCGCGAGAACCTTGGTCGCGAGATCCTGCACGGCAAGCTTGAGCGCGACGGCGAGGCCTTCGGCGCGGCGATCCCCGACTTCGTCACGCCTGAATTCGTCCGCCACGAGGTGGCGCGCGGACGCGCGATCATTCCCGCCAACATTAATCATCCCGAGAGCGAACCGATGATTATCGGTCGCAATTTCCTGGTCAAGATCAACGCCAATATCGGTAACTCCGCCGTCACATCGTCGATGGCTGAAGAGGTCGAAAAGATGGTGTGGGCGATCCGCTGGGGCGCCGACACGGTGATGGATCTGTCGACCGGCCGCAACATCCACAACATCCGCGAATGGATCGTCCGCAACTCGCCGGTGCCGATCGGCACGGTGCCGCTTTACCAGGCGCTCGAGAAAGTCGGCGGCATTGCCGAGGATCTTACCTGGGAGGTTTACCGCGACACGCTGATCGAACAGGCCGAACAGGGCGTCGACTATTTCACCATCCATGCCGGCGTGCGGCTGCACTACATCCCGCTGACCGTTGACCGGGTCACGGGTATCGTCTCGCGCGGCGGCTCCATCATGGCCAAATGGTGCCTGCACCATCACCGGGAGAGCTTCCTCTACGAGCATTTCGCTGAAATCTGCGACATCTGCCGCGCCTATGATGTGTCCTTTTCGCTCGGCGACGGCCTTCGTCCCGGCTCGATTGCCGATGCCAACGACGCGGCGCAATTCGCCGAGCTGGAAACGCTCGGCGAGCTGACGCAGATCGCCTGGGCGAAAGATTGCCAGGTGATGATCGAGGGGCCCGGCCACGTGCCGATGCACAAGATCAAGGCGAACATGGACAAGCAGCTCGCCGTCTGTGGCGAGGCGCCGTTCTATACGCTTGGACCGCTGACGACCGACATCGCGCCGGGCTACGACCACATCACTTCCGGCATCGGCGCGGCGATGATCGGCTGGTTCGGAACGGCCATGCTCTGCTACGTCACGCCCAAGGAGCATCTCGGCCTTCCCGACCGCGATGACGTCAAGACCGGCGTGATCACCTACAAGATCGCAGCGCACGCGGCCGACCTGGCGAAGGGCCACCCGGCGGCGAAAGTCAGGGATGACGCCCTTTCCCGCGCGCGCTTCGAGTTCCGCTGGGAGGACCAGTTCAACCTGTCGCTCGACCCCGAAACCGCACGGTCCTTCCACGACCAGACCTTGCCCAAGGAGGCGCACAAGCTGGCGCATTTCTGCTCGATGTGCGGACCGAAATTCTGCTCGATGCGCATCTCTCACGACATCCGCGCCGAGGCACAGAAAGAGGGCATGGCGGCGATGGCGGCGAAATACCGCGAGGGCGGCGATCTCTACGTGCCAGCGGACGAGACCGGCGCACCGCTCACGCCTCAGCCAGGTAAGCCATCATGAAGGTGCTGATAAAGGGGGCCGGCGTCGCCGGCCTCACCGCCGCCTTCGAACTCGCCGCCCGCGGCGCGACGGTCACTGTCGCCGAGATCCGGCATGGCCTTGGAGGCAATGCGTCGTGGTTCGCCGGCGGCATGCTGGCGCCATGGTGCGAGCGTGAAAGCGCCGAGCAGCCGGTGCTGGACCTTGGACGTGACGCTGCCGACTGGTGGGATGCGGTGCTGCCGGGTCAGGTGACACGGGGCGGAACACTTGTCGTGGCCCCCCCGCGTGATGCCGGCGAGCTCGACCGCTTCGCCAGCCGCACGTCGGGCCATCGGCGTGTCGATGAAGACGAAATTGCGCTCCTGGAACCCGACCTCGCCGGCCGCTTCCGGCGCGGACTGCTCTTCCCAGATGAGGCTCATCTCGACCCGCGCCAGGCGATGGCAGCACTTCATGACAAGCTCGCAGCCATGGGTGTCAAATTCCACTTCGGCACCGACGCCCGGCATGTTTCCGGTTTCGATCGTCAGATCGACTGCCCGGGGATGGCCGCCGTCGATGACAGGCTTCGCGGCGTTCGCGGCGAAATGCTGATCCTAAACACGCCAGACTTCTCGCTGTCGCGCCCCGTCAGGATGCTGCATCCGCGCTTTCCACTCTATGCAGTGCCGCGCACCGACCACCGTTTCATGATCGGCGCGACGATGATTGAAAGCCAGTCCGCCCGACCAGTCACGGCGCGTTCGATGATGGAGCTTCTGGGTGCCGCCTATGCCCTTCATCCGGCCTTTGGCGAGGCCGAGATCGTTGAAGCCGGTGTCGGCGTCCGTCCAGCCTTTCCCGACAATTTGCCGCGCGTCGAAACGAACGGTGAGATCATCGCGATCAATGGGCTCTATCGTCACGGTTTTCTTCTCGCCCCCGCCATGGCGCGCCAGGCTGCCGACCTGGTTTTCAATCAAGACAGAACCAAGGAGCTTGCTCATGAAACTGATGGTCAACGGCAAAGTGCATGAGGTTGCCGCCACCACGCTGGCCGAGCTGCTTGCCGCGCTTGACTATGAGGGCGATTGGCTCGCGACCGCCGTCAACAACGACCTCGTGCACAAAGCCAGCCGGGCGGAATTCCAATTGAACGACGGCGACCGGATCGAAATCCTCTCGCCCATGCAGGGAGGCTAGCATGTTCGATCTTCTCGGGACGACGCTTCCCTCCCGCCTGCTTCTCGGCACGGCTCAATATCCTTCGCCGGCCATCCTTGCCGATGCAGTCAGGGCATCGGGCACCTCGGTGGTGACCGTCTCGTTGCGCCGTGAAATGGCAGGCGGCAGGGCTGGCGAAAAATTCTGGTCGTTGATCCGCTCGCTTGGTGTCAGAATCCTGCCCAACACTGCTGGCTGCCACTCCGTCAAGGAAGCGGTCACGACCGCACAAATGGCGCGCGAAGTCTTCGGCACGCCCTGGATCAAGCTCGAAGTGATCGGCAATCACGACACGCTGCAGCCGGACGTGTTCGGTCTGCTCGAAGCCGCCCGCATCCTGTGCGAGGACGGTTTTGCGGTGTTCCCGTATACTACCGACGACCTTGTCGTCGCCGAGCGGCTGCTTGCGGCGGGCTGCAAGGTCTTGATGCCCTGGTGCGCACCGATCGGTTCCGCCCTCGGGCCGGTCAACATCATGGCGCTGCGCTCGATGCGCGGACATTTCCCTGATGTCCCGCTGATCGTGGATGCTGGTCTCGGACGGCCATCGCACGCGGCAACAGTCATGGAGTTCGGCTTTGATGCCGTGCTCCTGAACACAGCGGTCGCCAAGGCGGCCGATCCGGTCGGCATGGCGTGTGCGTTCGGCAAGGCGGTCGAGGCCGGTCGAGAAGCTTTCAGCTCAGGGATGCTCGAACCCCGCGACGTCGCGGTGCCATCGACACCAACATTCGGCAGGGCGGTTTTCTCATGAAGCTCGATCCCTTCTACCTGATCGTCGACAGCGCCGCCTGGATCGAACGGCTGGTGCCACTTGGCGTCAAGCTGGTTCAGTTGCGCATCAAGGATAGGGACGAGACCACGCTGCGGACGGAAATCCGCCGCGCGAACGACGTCTGCGCGGTCCATGGTTGCCAACTGATCGTCAACGACTATTGGCGGCTCGCCATTGAGGAAGGCTGCGACTTCGTCCATCTCGGCCAAGAGGATTTGGCCGCGGCCGACCTGCTGGCGATTAAGTACGCCGGATTGAAGCTCGGGCTCAGCACGCACGATCATCTCGAACTGGAAACGGCGATCGCTGCCGAGCCCGACTATATCGCGCTCGGCCCCATCTATCCCACCATCCTGAAGCAGATGAAATGGGCGCCGCAAGGGCTCGAGCGGATGAGCGAGTGGAAGTATCGGGTGGCGCCGATCCCATTGGTCTCCATCGGCGGCCTCAACCCCGACCGGCTCGACGGTGTCTTCGAGGCTGGTGCGGACAGCGCGGCGGTGGTCACCGACATCACGTTGAATGCCGATCCCGAAGCGCGCACGCGAGAATGGATCGAAAAGACAAAGCCATGGCGCTGAGGCGAGAACCGCATGTGCTCGTGGTCGGCGGATCAGACTCCAGCGGTGGGGCTGGAATTGCACGTGATATCGAGACGATCTCTTCCATTGGCGTGCGCACCTGCCTGGCTGTCACAGCGCTGACGGTGCAGACGCACGAAGCCGTGATGGAAATCCATCCTTCGCAGCCCGATCTTGTGGCCGATCAGATGTGCGCCGCGCTGCAGGCCAACAAGGTGGCGGCAATTAAGATCGGCATGCTCGCAACGGCTGAGATCGTCGTTGCCATTGCCGGCGTGCTGCGCGAAAATCCGCAGGTGCCGGCAGTGCTCGATCCGGTGCTGGCCTCGAGCTCCGGCCGGGGGCTTCTGGAAGCAGGTGCCATCGCTGCCATGAGGCGCGATCTGATGCCGCTTTGCTGCCTTGTGACCCCCAATCTCCTCGAGCTGGCGCTCCTTGTTGGTGCGGAACCGCCAGCCGACGAGAGCGACGCGGTGAGACTGGGACGGAAATTGCTGGCAGCCGGCGTGCCGGGCCTGCTGATCAAAGGGGGCCACGCATCAGGACCTCGATCAACCGATATTCTGTTGCGTTCGGATCAAGAACCAATCCGCTTCGACGCACCTCGTCTTGTCGCATCAATGCGCGGGACGGGTTGCATGCTGGCTAGCGCGATTGCGGCGCATCTGGCGAAGGCGAAGCCGCTCGAAGACAGTGTGCGCGAAGGCAAGCGGCTTGTCTTGGCCATGTTTAAGAAGAATGCAGCAGACCGACGAAACTTGTAAGATTTTCCAACTCTCGAAAGACACGCCTGCCTCTCGCGGGTCCGGGCTGGTAATTTCCCTTCGTAATTCACCTCACTCGACAGGAGTAGTTTGACGGCCTCGCCAGGCGGCGACCGCGAGATCAACGATGGCGAGGCGGCCGTCGTGCGCCGTATCTAGTGCGTTGTGTGGCATCCTTTCCCCACATCCGACTGCGATCCTGGAATTCACCTTGGTCGCGAGCTCCTGCTAAACGACGCCCCTCGACGGGAGCGGTCGATCCCGCGTCTCGGCTGCGGCGGCGCTAGGCTGACGCTCCTTATGCCGTCCTGTTGAACCGGACTCGGGATCACGAACTGCTCCATGCGGCACTCGTTGACAAGCCTGCCGTGATATGAACAGGATTATACAGGCTCACTGAACAGGTACCCATATGAAGCGGCGCTCGGTTCAACTGTCTCCCGGCACGGGCAAGCCCGAACAGATCGCCACCGTTCTCGAACATGAAATCCGCTCCGGTGTTCTCGGCTTCGGCGACCGGCTGCAAAGCGAGAACAAGCTCGTCCAGCGTTTCTCCGTCAGCCGCAACACCGTCCGCAAAGGCCTCGAGGAACTGTCCAACCGCGGGCTGATCACGACCAAAGTCGGCATCGGCTCTTTCGTCACCTTCGATGGCAAGCCCGTTGATGACTCCATCGGTTGGTCGCGGGCGCTCGCCAACGCCGGCGCCAACGCCGAGACGCGGACGCTGCGGCTCGAGGTGATCGAGGACCCCGGTCTTGCCGCACTGCTTGGTATAGAAAACCCGTTTTTCATCGCTGTCGACCGGGTGCGCACCAATGCCAGCGACGGCCACGCCATCTCCATCGAGCGCAGCCGCCTGCCATTGTCGCCGGAACTGGAGGACGTGCCGTTGCGCGGCCTGCGCGAAGGCTCGCTGCACCAGACGCTGCGCGGCGCGGGCCTCATTCCCGACCATGGCGAGGAATGGGTCGGCATCGAAATGCTCAACGCCGAGGACTCTGCAATCCTCGGTTGCCCGCAAGGCACGCCGTTCCTTCGCGGTCGCCGGTTGACCCGCGCCGCCGATGACCGGCCGATCGAATATGTGACCAGCCTGCTCAACCCGGCGCATTTTGCGCTGCATATGAGGTTCTGAGTGATGCCGGACGACAACACCGGGAATATGACTGATCGGGCCATGGGGGCGCTTGTCGGCGGGGCACTGGGGGATGCGCTGGGCATGCCGACGCAGCTTTTGTCGCCGGCCCGGATTGCCGAACTCTACGCCCATGTAGAGGGCTTCATTGCTCCTTTGGCCGACCATCCGGTGTCGAAGGGGCTTCCCGCTGGAACGATCACCGACGACACCGAACAGGCGCTTCTGCTTGGCCGTATCCTGGTCGAATCCGGTAACCGCTTCGATCATACGCGGTGGGTCAACGCGCTGCTCGACTGGGAGCGCGACGTCAAAGCGCGCGGCAGCTACGATCTGCTGGGACCATCGACCAAACGCGCCATCGACGCCATCAACAATGGCGTGCCGGCCGAGGAAGCGGGGCGCAGCGGCGACACAAATGGTGCGGCCATGCGCATTGCGCCGGTCGGCATCATGATGCCGCCAGAGCCGCTGGACGCGCTGGTCGCCAAAGTTGCCGAGACCTGCCGGGCCACGCACAACACCTCGATTGCCATTGCGGCCGCAGCCGCCGTTGCGGCGGCCGTCAGCCGCGGCGTCGCCGGCGGCGACTGGCGCGCCGCTTCCGACAGCGCCATCGCCGCGGCGAGGGGCGGAGCAACGCTCGGCCATTGGGTGACCGGCGGTGACATTGCCGCGCGCATTGGGTGGGCGCAGGAGCTTGTGCGCGGCAAGGCGACGAAGGACGCGATCCGGCTGATCACCGATCTGGTCGGCACCGGCGTCGCCAGTCAGGAGTCCATTCCGGCTGCATTCGCGGTGCTGGAAATCGCCGGCGGTGATCCCTGGCAAGCGGCGGTGATTAGTGCCAATCTCGGTGGCGACACCGATACGATCGGCGCCATCGCGACCGGCATGGCCGGCGCCTGCACCGGCTTTTCCCGACTGCCTCAGAACCGCATTGCAGACCTCAAGGGCATCGACATAGCGGCGGTTGGCGCGCTCACCGCCGACCTTGTTGCGGCCCGTATATCCAAGCGCCGTGCCGACAGGACGGGTCCCGGCAAGGATGCGGCGATATGAGTGGGCGTCTCGTCCATGTCGGCAGCGCGGTGGTCGACTATGTCTACCGCATCGACGCCTTGCCGGCGCCGGGTACGGAGAAGACGGCGTCGAGCTACACGCAAGTCGCCGGCGGCGGCTTCAACATGATGGTCGCGGCCAGCCGCACCGGCATGAAGGTGGTGTTCGGCGGCCAGCTCGGCAGCGGACCCAATGGCGACTTCCTGCGCACGGCCTTAGCCAGTGAGGGGATCGAGACACTGACGACGCCATCGCCCGTCATGGACAGCGGCAATTGCGTCGCCATGATCAGCAGCGATGCCGAGCGCACCTTCGTCTCGTGGCCTGGTGCGGAGAGCTTGCTCAGCCTTGACATGATGGCGCCCGTCTCGGTCGCGCCGGGGGATTGGGTGTTCACCTCCGGCTATACGCTTAGCTATCCGGGAAGCCGAGACTCGCTTGTCGACTGGATCGAGGCACTTCCGGCCGACACACCGCTTGTCCTCGACCCGACACCTGTCGTCGTCGACATTCCCCGCCCTATCCTGCCTCGGATACTCGCCCGCACCACCTGGTTGAGCTGCAACAGGATGGAAGCGGCCGCGATTGCCGGTCCGGGCGACGTCGAGACACTCGCGTCACGGCTTCTTAGCGACCACTCCCCGAAGGCCGTCGGCGTCGTTATTCGCGCCGGAGCGAAAGGCTGCCACATACGGCTGGCCGATGGCTCGGCGCAAACGAGTGCCGGCTTCAAGGTCGACGCCATCGACACCAATGGCGCCGGCGACACCCATATCGGCGCTTTCGTCAGTGCGCTGGCGCGCGGCGCGCCGCCTTTTGAAGCAGCGCGCTACGCCAATGCGGCGGCGGCCATTTCCGTCACCCGCCACGGTGGTTCATCAGCGCCGACCGACCACGAGATCCAGACATTCCTAAGCCATGCCGGCGGTCCGCCGATCGGCCTCCATGGCCGGAAGCAAGAGGCCAAACGCCCGACAGCCTGACAAAGCCCGGGAAGCGGGCAAACACAGAGAGGAACGAACATGCGCATGCCCGACTTGACTGCCCTGCTGACGGCGACCGCCGTCTTCACCTCCGCACTCGCATTTGCCGCCAAGGCCGACGAGGTGCACGTACTCAACTGGAAGGGCTACGGCGCCGACGAGCCGTGGGCCATCGAAGCCTTCGAGAAGGCGACCGGCAACAAGGTCGTCAACGATTTTTTCAATTCCGAACAGGAGATGCTGACCAAGCTCAGGACCAATCCCGGCCTTTACGATGTCGTCATGATCAACGCCGCCTTCAACGACCAGGCGATGGCGGAAAAGCTGATCCAGCCGATCGACACGTCCAAGCTGCCGAACTTTCCCGACATCAGCAAGGACAAGGCCGGATCGCCGATGCTCGTCCATGACGGCAAGGTCTATGGCGTGCCGTGGGTCTGGGGGCTGACGGCGCTCGCCATCAATGAAAAATCCTTCGATAAGCCGCCGACGAGCATCGCCGAAATGTGGGATCCCGCTCACAAGGGCCGCGTCACCATCCGTGATGATGCCGTCGAGGCGGTTCAGTTCGGCGCCATTGCCACCGGCCAGAACATCAACGACATCAAGGATATCGAGGCGGTCAAGGCGAAGCTCACCTCGCTGATGCCGCAGATCAAGACGTTCTGGAGCTCGGAGAACGACTGGAACCAGATGGCTGCCTCTAACCAGATCGACATCGGCACCTATTGGAGCGGCTCGGCCGACCGCGCCAAGACTCATTTCAAGCTGCCGGTCTCGCTCGTGATCCCGCAGGAGGGCGCTGTCGCCTGGCTCGACGCCTTCTCCATTCCGGTCGGTTCCAAGAATGTCGCCGGCGCCGAGGCCTTCATCAACTACATGATCGACCCGAAGTTCTATGTCGAATGGGTCACCAAGGTCGGAGCCCCGGTATCCGCCAACACCAAGGCTGTAGAAGCACTTCCCGGGGATGCGTTCAACCGCAAGGTGATGGGTGACCCGGCAGTCGCCAAGCGCATTCAGTTCCAGGCGCCGATCACAGACGCCCAGCGCGAAACCTATCTGTCGCTCTGGCAGCAGCTCAAGGTCGACGTGAAGTAACAGCAGAAGCCGGGATCAGCCGACCATCCATGTCGGCTGATGCTTCCCCATCCTGGGAGGTGGATGTCATGGCAGCACAGGTTGCGGCCGCGTCGCGCAGCGGATTGAGATCGGCCTTGCCACTGCTGGCGCCTGCCTATCTCTGGCTGACGGTTGCGATCTTCCTGCCGCTCTCAGCCATGGTCTTCTTCTCCTTCATGACCGACCTGCCGCTGTCGGGAAAGCCGTGGGCGTTCACGCTCGAAAACTATGCCGCCTTCTTTTCACAAAGCCTTTATCTGACATTGCTTTTGGCCTCGCTGCGCCTCGGCCTCGAGGTGACGCTGTGGTGCATCGTCATCGGTTATCCCGCCGCTTATGTGCTGGCCAAGGTGCTGAAAGGCCGCAGCCGAGAGGCGATTTTCCTTCTCGTCATCCTGCCGTTCTGGTCGAATGGGCTGGTGCGCATCTTCTCCTGGGCGATGGTGCTGCGTGAAGGAGGCATTCTCGACACCACGCTCAACGCCGTGCTGCCGTTCAAGATCAACATCGACCTGATGTATTCTTATCCGGCGGTCATCATCGGGCTGGTGCACTCCTACGTGCCTTACATGGTGCTGACCTGCTACTTGACCCTGCAGGCCATCGATGACTCGCTGATAGAGGCCGGGCGCTCGCTCGGTGCCTCGCGGGTGCAGGTGCTGAATCGGGTCATCATTCCGCTGTCGTTGCCGGGGCTGGTGGCGGGCGCAGCGCTCATCTTCGTCCCGGTTGTTGGTTCGTTCATGGAACCGCGCATCCTCGGCGGCCGTACCGGCACCTTTTACGGCACTGTCATCGAAGACCAGTTCGTCGCCGTGTTCAACTGGCCGCTGGGTGCTGCGCTCTCCTTTATCCTGTTGGCCGTCGTGCTGGTCATCCTGGCGGTTGCCTCGCCGGTGCTGCGGAGGGCTACGTGATGGCGACGACACGTGCTCTCGAATGGCTCGGCCGCCTCTACATCTGGCTATTGCTCGCCTTCCTCTATGTGCCCATCGTCATCATGGCGCTGATGTCTTTCAACGTTTCGCCCTTCTACCAGCTGCCGTTCGAGTGGACGACGGAATGGTATGTCTCGCTGTGGCAGAACGCCCAGCTTATCTCAGCCACCTGGAACAGCGTCGAAATCGCAGTCATCAGCACCATCATCTGCGTCGTGCTTGGCTCGGCCGCGTCACTTGCGCTCTACCGCTATGAGTTTCGTGGCAAGAAATTCCTGCAGGCGCTGCTGTTTCCGCCAATCGCCATTCCGTGGCTGATAACCGGCACGGCGATGTTGATCTTCTTCTTCGGCGTCGGCATTGGGCGCGGCCTGTTCGCCATCCTGCTCGGGCACGTCGCGCTTGCGCTGCCCTACGTCATTGTCGTCGTGTCGGCCCGACTGCAGACCTTCGCGCCCGAGTTGGAAGAGGCGGCGCGCTCGCTCGGCGCCAATCAATGGCAGGTGACGAACCGCGTCACGCTGCCCTGGATCATGCCGGGCGTCATTGCCGGCGGGCTGTTCGCCTTCGCCGTGTCCTTCGACCAGTTCGTCGTATCCTACTTCCTGTCGACGCCCGGCCAGACGACGCTGCCGGTCGAAATCTACGCCGCGATCCGCAAGGGATTCACACCCGAGATCAATGCGGTCTCGACGATCATCATTGTCGTGTCGATGGCACTGATGCTGCTGACGGCGCGCTTCTTCAAATTCGGCGGAGAGAAATAATGGCTGGCGTCCAAGTAGCGAACGTGTCGCGCGCTTTCGGTGCCCATAAGGCGCTGGACGATGTCTCCATCGATTTCGCCGATGGCGGCTTCTATGCCCTGCTCGGGCCGTCAGGCAGCGGCAAGACCACGCTGCTGCGACAAATCGCGGGCTTCGACTTTCCCGATTCCGGCCGCATCACCATAGGTGGTGAGAGCGTCGAGCGGGTGCCGGTCGAAAAACGGCGCATCGGCATGGTGTTCCAGAACTACGCCCTGTTTCCCAACATGAGTGTTGCCGGCAATGTCGCCTTCGGCCTGTCGGTACGCGGCGAGCCCAAGGCAGTGATTGCCAGCGAGGTACAGCGCGCACTCGACCTCGTGCAACTCGGCAGGCTCGGCGGCCGCCGGCCGCACCAGCTGTCCGGCGGCCAGCGCCAACGGGTTGCGCTCGCTCGCGCGGTCGTCATCCGGCCGCGCGTGCTGTTGCTTGACGAGCCACTCGGCGCGCTGGACAAGGCGCTGCGCGTCAACATGCAGATCGAGCTCAAGCGCATCCAGCGCGAGATCGGCATCACCACCATCTTCGTCACCCACGACCAGGAAGAAGCGCTGACGATGAGCGACCGCATCGGCATTCTGCGCGATGGCAAGCTGGTGCAGGAAGGCTCGCCCGAGGAGATCTACGATCGGCCGAAGAGCGAGTTTGCCGCCACTTTCCTGGGCGACGCCAACATCCTTCGCGGCGACAGCACGGGCAACGGCATCCGACTGCCGGACGGCACAGCGATTGCCGCTGGCGCGGGTGCCAAGCTTGCCGCTGGCGCCAAGGCAAGCTGCGCCGTGCGGCCCGAACGCCTCCGCATCTTCATTGATGCCGAGGCTCCGGATGCGGCCAACGCGAATGTCCTGCGAGGGCAAGTGTCCAAACGCATCTTCGCCGGAAATAGCAGCACTTACTTTGTCGAGCGTGCCGGCCAGACGCTCAAGGTGATTGTGCAGAACACCGGCGCTGGCAGGCTGGCGGAAGGTCAGGACGTCGTGCTGAGCTGGTCGCCAGAAAGCACGGTCTTGATCGCGGCGGGTTAGATTGACAATCAGCGTCGATTTTGTCGTCGGCGTGGCCGCGGTGGCCTATCCGGGCAAGGGTGGCGGATTTACCAAGACGCTGCTTCGCGGCCGCACCTCTCGCGTCGTGGTGACCATGGGCATGCCTTCCTTCTTTACCGGCTCTGGTTCCTCGGCCACGGCATTGCCGGCAAGGGGCGCAGCATCTTCGGCGCATTCATGCACGGCTCGACCTCAGCGCGGCAGATCGACGGCGAGGCCGATGGGCCGTCCGAGCCCTCTATGGCGTTACAGGTCTTGGCACCGTCGGCCCCCTTAGCGGAGCATGACGGAAAAGGCTGAAACGCCCCCCTTTTCGCCGCAGCTCAGCCGCTTTCCATCGAAGGGCTTTCAAGGTGGTAGGCGCGTGAGCCCGTTCCTAGTCCGAAATGATTACTTGCGCTGTAGCTAATGTAATTACAATCTTATCAAGCCGGAAGCCGCATCGACCGGCCAAGCGCGAGTACCGTCTCCGCCACTGTCTCAAGACAGCCGACGACATTTTTTGCGGTGCGCTCTAAGGGGGAAATGCAATGAGATTGACGATTATTTGTGCGGCAATTGTGATTGCCGGATCCACCGCCACCGTTGCGCACGAGAAGAAGATGGTGGTCAGAACAGAAGTCACGTCAGCCTGACCCGACTTGTCAGGCACGGTCAAGAAAGGAGGGGAACAGATTTGGATTGCCGTTCAACCGGAACTGTCTCCAGCGCGGTCCCGAAAGACAAATCGGAGCCGCGCCTAGGCTATGAAACGGTTAGTCCCGGGATCATATCAATCTTTTTGCTCACAACCGGCTACGAAGGCGAGCGCCGGCATGATGCGCTGCCCCTCCCCGTGCGATTGTTCCTTCGATCGGCGACAGCAACGAACGAGCTGTGAAGCGGTACTGCCCCAAGCGGATGTTGTATCACCGTCTTGGTCTGTCGGATGACGAGATGAGGCCGGCGCTAGCTAGGAACCTGCGAACTGCGATGCGAACATCCTGCTGCTGTCCAACCAGAAGATGTCCGCCAGTGTCGTAGACGACCAGTTTGGGCCTTGAACGGCCCTCCACTCCGGTAACAACAGGCAACTGCAATATGGAACAGTCGCCTGGCCCTCTGCATAGCCCTTCAGATGCGTCTTTGATTATTGCTTGAGGAACGCGCCCGTGTAGGTCTGGCCGGCAAGCGTAACGGTTCCGGCCAGGGCCCCGTCGGGCCGCATGACAAAACTGACGTCCGCGCCATTCGGTAAGCGCTCAAGCTTCAACGTGCTCCCTACAATTCTTCCAGCGCCGGCGGCCTCTCCCGGATAGTTGTCGCCCAGATTTCCCCACGCATAGGTGACCGTCACCTTTCCATTGGAAGAAATCGTCTGAACAGCAAGTTTGGCGTCATAGATCCCGTCCAATTGTCCGGCCCATAGACCCGAAAAAGCAGCATACTTTGTTGGAACGCCCTTGCCAGGGGGAGTGACCGCCACGGATTGATCTAAGATCGCTGAGCCGGAAGGAACAGCGCCAGGATCCAAGGCAGGTTGTGAAGGAATACTATCAGGTTCTAACGCAGGTTCGAGAGTGGCGGGTTGCGGCGTTTCAGGAGCCGATTGGCACGCGGCTAAAGCAAGCGCCGCGAAGCCAAGCATTGCGTTGCACATGCGGTGTGCCATCTTCTGGTGCCCCGGGCCATCTTTGAGTCTAGCGCGGGCCGACCTTATCACGCGTTTTCACAACCTGTGTCTAGGCAAGGTATGTCGTACGACGGCGGCTCGTCGAAAAGGAGCCTTTGGTGCCGTTCAGATCACAAAGTTGATGGCTGACGTTGACCGCTAGCTGACGATGCTTTGCCAACGTTGGCGATCTGACAGTTGCTGGGCCCATCATTCTTTACCGCGACCTCGGCGGCGAAGCATTGCGGTCGACCGCTTGACGGATCGATACGGTCGGGGTCGGGATGCGCATTTGCGCGTTCACTGCTGGAAGCGCGAATTGGCAGTCTGAAGCTTGCACCGGTTGAGCTATCCCGAGGGATCTCCTGATTCATCCGCCGAGATATTTGTCTCAAATATTCTCCGGCGTGACTATTTCGAAAGGTATGGACCGCTGAAGCGTAGCGAACGGTGCTTGTGGTCCCATGACATCAATCATTGTCTGCACAAGAAGTGCAGAGGTCGCCTCCAGCGGATGACAAAGGGCTGCGGTGATCAACCCTTCAGACAATCCCTTTCGGGTCTCGGGGCCAATGTCACGGCAAACCAACTTGATCCCCGACCGCCTTTCGGAAGGAACCTCCCTCAGTGCGCGAAGTACACCGGTTATTCCGCCGCCGACGATCAGAATTCCCACAAGATCGTCAGTCGCCTTCAGCAACTCGGCCACCATTCGGTAAGCCTCGCTCGATTCCTCGTGGGTGGGGCGACTTTCCTCCACCGTGAGCCTTGGAGCGTGCTGGGGCTCAAAGTCGGCCGGCTGCGGCAACTGGAAAGCCTGGGCCTCGCGAACGAGATCCGTCCCGGCCAGTGGATGGTGGTCGAAGAGGCCGAGGCCACTTTGCGCGCCCTCGGTGAACGCGGCGACATCATCAAGCGCATGCACCGCAGCCTCACTGTGCATGGGCTAGAAAAAGGGACGGCCGACTATGTGCTGGCCGCCGAAAAGATTGATGCGCCCGTGATCGGCCGACTGCTCGAACGCGGCCTTGATGACGAACGGCGCGGCGCGGCCTATGCCATCGTCGATGGCATTGATGGACGCACGCACCACATTCGCTTCCATGACCCTGATGCGGCCGGAGACTCCGACCCGGGCTCGGTCGTGGAGTTGTGCCGCGATGCGAGTGCAAATGGCGGTGGCCGGGTCACGCTCGCGGTCCGCTCCGACCTCTCAATCGAACAGCAGGTCCATGCTTCCGGCGCGACTTGGCTCGATCGCCAACTCGTTGCACGCGAGCCTGCCGAATTCGGTGACGGCGGCTTTGGCAGGGACGTAAGACAGGCACTGCAAGATCGGGTCGACCACCTTGTCAGCCGCGATCTGGCCAGGCGCGAGGGACAGCGCGTCATTCTTGTGCGCAATCTGATCGATACTCTACACGATCATGAGGTGGAATCGCTCGGTGCCCGCCTCGCCGCCGAGACGGGCCTCTCATTCACGAAGGCTGCCAACGGCGATCATGTGGCTGGGATTTACCGGCGGCGTTTCTCACTGGCTTCAGGCCGGCTCGCGATGATCGACAATGGGCTCGAATTCAAGCTCGTGCCCTGGTCGCCGTCGCTCCAAAAGCGATTGGGTAATCAAGTCATCGGGGTCGTGTGCTCGGATACGGGGGGCGTGGATTGGAACCTGGGAAAGAAGCGCGGCATCGGGCTATGAAGGTTACAGGCGTATGCTCTATCCTGATGCTGGGAAGCCAGCACGGTCGCACATTCTATTTGTACCCGCACAGTGAAGCGCCGATTGCCTCGCAAAATAGGGACTTTGCGCATCCTCGATTCAGTCTGGCGCCCGCGATCGCGGCACTGGCGCTGTTTGCCTTCGTCTATCATTGGAACAGCTATCTGTGCCCGCTGACAGTTTTGCAAGGCAATGCAGAGGATTATCCGATCGTCATTAGCCTCAGCCGCCTGCTCAGCTACAACAGAGGCGCCCTCAATACAGGACTGGTCATGGCCGGCGCCACGCTCGCCGTGCTGCCGCCATTGATGCTCTTCGCCTTCCTGCAGCGCTTCTTCGTGGATTCGATCGTCGGCTCGGCGGTCAAGGGATAATGGACCAGCGCGGCGCTCTGTGCTAAGGTGTACACAGATCAACACAGGACACCGCTATGGCCGCTAGCACCACTATGACAATTCGCGTCAGTCCCGATGTAAAGGAAAAGCTCGACCGGATCGCAACCGACACCCGGCGTAGCAAGTCGTTCCTCGCAGGTGAAGCCGTCGCAGCGTATGTCGATCGCGAGCTTGAAATCATTGAAGGTATCAAGCGCGGCCTTGCTGATGTCGAAGCTGGGCGCATCGTGTCTCATGATAAGGCCATGGCAGAAATTTATGCCGCGATTGATGCCGGCATGGGCCGCAAGGTGTGACGCGAGCCGTTCAGTGGTCTCGCGGTGCGCTGGACGACATCAAGGAACAGATCGCCTATATCTCGCAGGATAATCCGCGCGCTGCGCGCCTGGTCGCAGACCGGATTCTGGACGCAGGGGCCGCGCTTGGGGAAATGGCAACCGGGCGACCCGGCCGTGTATCCGGCACCTATGAAAAGCCTGTGAGTCGCCTGCCCTACATCATCGCTTATGCCGTGACCGCCAAGGGCGGCCGGGAAAGCATTTCAATTTTGCGGGTGATCCACGCAGCGCGCGGTTGGCAGGACGAGGAATGGCCGAACTAAGCAAAATCTCGCGACGAAGGGGCTTTAATCGCGAGCGGATTTGCTGCCAACAATTTTGACAGCAAGCTGCCGGTATTGCTCCCGAGTTTAACCGGAGACCTGGGTGGGAGCATATACGTCGAGCACGTTCTGAGTTTCGTCCGTTCGCAACTAGTTATGGCTACTAACGATCTGGCAAAACCACGATTCAGTCCGCAGTGAGCACGACCTTGACACTCTGTGAACGGTCGGCGGCAAGACGGAACGCGTCTGGGGCGGAGGAAAGCGTGCGCTCGGCGGTCACCAGTTTCAGGACGTCCACCTCTCCCGACACGATGAAATCGACTGCGCGACCGAACTCGCTGCCGAAGCGGAAGGCGCCTTTGAGGTCGATCTCCTTGGCCATCACCGCATTGGCCGGCAGCGGAATCTGGCCACCGGGAAGGTTGCCGATCTGGACCACCGTGCCGCCGCGCCGGACACTGGCGATCGCAGCGGCAAGGCCGGCCGTGGTGCCCGAAATCTCGAACGCCACATCAAGCGAACCGCCGGCAGCAAGCCCCTGGAGCTCGGCGTCGCCGCTGGAAAGGTCGATCGTCCTGTCGGCGCCAAGCCGGCGGGCGAAGGCGAGCGGCGCGGCGGCGATATCGACGACGGTCAGTTCACCGCAGCCGGCAAGCCTGGCCGCAAGCATGGTCAAGAGACCGATGGGACCGGCACCGAACAGGATGACGTTGCGGCCCCTGATGTCGTCGCCCGCCCGCGCGACGGCGTGCAGGCTGACCCCTAGCGGCTCGGCAAGTGCGGCCGCCTGGTAGGCCACGTCAGATGGAACCTTGAAACATTGCGCGGGCGTGGCGTCGAACAGACTGGCGAAGCCGCCCTGCATATGCGGCGTCTTCGACGCCGAGCCCATGAAATAGATATTCTCGCAGAGATTGGCGCGGCCTTCCAGGCATCGCGCGCAACGCCCGCACCAGCGCGATGGATTGACCGCGATATGGTCGCCGACGCCAAGGCCGGGCGCGGCGCCGTTGATCTCGATGATTTCGCCTGAGATTTCGTGGCCGAGGACAAGCGGCGAAGTGACGACGAAGTCACCGGTACGGGCATGGCGGAAATAATGCAGGTCGGAGCCGCAGATGCCCCCGGCCCCAAAGCGCACCCGCACCATACATGGTGCCAGCGGTTCAAGCGGACGCTCCACGACGCGCAGGTCCTGCGGGCCGAACAGCGTTGCGGCAATCACCTGGCCGCTCACCGGATCAAGCCCATCTCGGTCGGCAGCCAAAGCGTGATGGCGGGTATGAAGGTGATCAGAAGCAGCGCCACGATAAGCGGCACCAGCCACGGCAGGATCGCCATGGTGGTGCGCTCGACCGAAAGCTTGGCGACGCGCGACAGCACGAACAGCACCATGCCGAGCGGCGGGTGCAAAAGCCCGATCATCAGATTGAGCGTCATGATCAGCCCGAAATGCACCGGGTTGATGCCGTAGACGGCAGCGACCGGCAGCAGGATCGGCACCAGAATCGTGATCGCGGCGATCGTATCGAGGAAGCAGCCGACCACCAGCATCAGGATGTTGACCAGGATCAGGAAGACCCACTTGTTTTCGGTGAGCGCGAAAATGAAGTTCGAAAACAGCTGTGCCGCCTGGCTGACGGTGAGCAGCCAGGCGAAGATCGATGCGGCGGTAACGATGAATAGCACCGACGCGGTCGTTTCGATCGTGTCGAAGCTGGCCTTGGCAAGCAAACGCAGCGTCATCGTGCGGTAGCGCACCAGCCCGAGGAAAAGCGACCAGATCACGGCCGCCATCGCCGCCTCGGTCGGCGTGAACCAGCCCATCGTCATGCCGCCGATCAGGATGACCGGCGTCATCAGCGCCATGACCGCGGAGAAATCGAAATACCAGTCCGCGGCGATCAGCAGCAGCAGCGCGATGCCGACCGCGATGTTGATCGACAGGCCAAGCTGCACAAGCACGTAACAGCCAATCGGAAAGGCAGCCACCACCAGCACCTCGCCCGCCGCTTCGGCGAGCCGCCGAAGCTCGAAAGGCGTGTCGGAACCCCAGCCGCGATTGTAGGCAAAGATGGCAACCGTAATCATCATCAGCACGGTCATGACCACGCCGGGCAGGATGCCGGCCATGAACAGCGCACCGATCGAGACATTGGCCATCATGCCGTAGATGACGAAGGGCAGCGAGGGCGGAAAGATCGGCCCGAGCGTGGCGGAAGCGGCGGTAACCCCGACCGCGGCGTCGATAGGATAGCCGTGGTCCTTCATCGCCTTGATTTCGATGGTGCCGATGCCGGCGGCGTCGGCGAGCGCGGTGCCCGACATGCCGGAAAAGATCACCGATCCGATGATGTTGACCTGCGCCAGGCCGCCCTTCATCCAGCCGACCAGGGCAAGGGCGAAGGAATAGATGCGCCCGGTGACGCCGGCGATGTTCATGAGGTTGCCGGCCAGGATGAAGAAGGGCACGGCGAGCAGCGGAAAGCTCTCCACCCCGGCGATCATGCGCTGGGCTGCGATGATATCGGGCGCCACGCCGTAGATGACAAGGTAAAGGATCGAGGCGGCCGCCATCGAAACAGCGACCGGCACGCCGATGAGCATCAGGACAAGAAAGCCCCCTACCAGAAGCAGCATCGCTCAGACCCCCGCCGTCCCGAACGCACCGGGACGCTCGAGCACCGAATAGCCGCGCCGGTAATTGCCGATAAAGACCTGGATCGAGCGCAGAAGCATCAGCACGAAGCCCGCCAGTACGGCGTAGAAGAACCAGCGCCGCGGCAGGTTGACGGTGACCATGCGCTCATGCGCCACGATCGTGACGTAGCGCCACATCAGCCAGGATCCGTAGGCGAAGAATGCGATGCGGATAATATCGACGGCGAGCGCCAGCCAGCGGCCGACACGCTCCGGCAGATAGTGGTAAAGCACGTCGACGTGGATATGGCGCGAAAGGCGCACGCACATGGCGGCGCCGAGAAAGACAACGACGACGAGCGCGTTGATGGCGATCTCCTCGGTCCACGCAAAGCTGTTGTTCAGCGCATAACGGGTGAAGAACTGCAGGAAGACACAGGCGACCATGCCCCAGAACACCGCAAGCGTGATCCAGTCCTCGATGCCGTGGTCCGACAGGTCGACGTCGACCGGCACCTCCTCGAAGGCGTGCGCGATCTCTTCGACGGTGATCTCGGTGTGGTGTTCCTCGGCCATTGGCGCGGGCTCCCGAAGCTGGTGGGTCGTCAAGGATTGAAAAGGCCGTCCGGCGCAATTTGGAGCCGGGCGGAAGGCCAGGTTAAAGCAGCAAATCCGATTTCCGCTCTGTCTTCTTGATTAAGCACCCGATTTCCGGATGGCCTACTTGATGGCGCGGATCGCTTCCCAATCGGACTTGTTGTAGCCGAACTCCTCGAAGGTGACCTTCTCCAGGACATTCTTCTCGAAATCGGCGCGATCGACATCGGTCACGCTGATGCCGCGGTCCTTAAATACCTGCACCAATTCCTTTTCGCGGGCGACGATCTTTGCCGTGGCGCGGGCGGCAGCCTCCTGCATCACCTCGGTGAAGATCTTCTTGTCCTCGTCGGACAGCGAGGCCCAGCGCGACGCCGATATGATGGTGTTGAGATGATCGACGATGTGGCCAGTGAGCACGATGTTCTTCTGCACCTCGTAGAATTTCTTCGCCTCGATGGTGGTCAGCGGGTTCTCCTGGGCCTCCACCGTGCCGTTCTGCAGGGCGAGATAGACCTCGGCGAAGGCAATCGGCGCCGTGTTGGCGCCGCAAGCACGCGGCATGGCCAGATAGGCCGGCACGTCGGGAACGCGCATCTTCAGGCCCTGCATGTCGGAGCACTTGGCGATCGGCCGGTTCGAGGTGGTCTGCCGCGTCCCGTAATAGGTGGTGGCGGCGATATGATTGCCGGTCTTGTCCTCATAGCCCTTGGTCAGGGCCTTGTAGACGTCGCTTTTGGTGTATTTCAGCAGATGGTCGGCATCGCGGAAAGTGTATGGGAAATAGGTGACGCCGATCGGTGGATATTCGCGCGCCGCGAAGCTCGATCCGGAAATGATGATATCGACGGTGCCGAGCATCAGGCCCTGGTTGATGTCTGCTTCCTTGCCAAGCTGCGAGGCCGGATAGACGTCGATGGCGTAGCGGCCCTGGGTGCGCTTCTTGATCTCGTCGGCAGCCCACACGGATTCGGTGTGGAAGGGCTCCGTCGTCTCGTAGACATGTGCCCATTTCAGGACCGTTTCCGCCGAGGCCGACGCCATGGGTATGGCAATTGCGGCGATCGCACCGAGCAGAACTGCGTATTTTCTCAGCATCTAATTCCTCCCTGGTTGAACTTGACGGCCGGATCTCCCCCCGGCCAACTGCTATCCCGCAACCTCCTTGGCTGCGGCTCTCTCATCGAAATTGCGTGAGAATCTGATTTGCGACTGGCGCAGATGCTGCTGCATGGCGGCCTTGGCCCGCTCGGGGTCGCGCGCGGCAATTGCATCGCGCACGGCACGATGTTCCTTTGCCGCGACCTGCCAGGAATCGCTGGTCTCGAAATAGATCGACAGGCGTTCGAAGTACGGGTTCATGCGCTGGTCGAAAAGCTCGCCGATGAAGCGCACCAGCACCGCGTTCTCGAGAATGCCGGCGACAGCGGTGTGGAATTCCCGGTCGAGCGCAATGGTCATCTTGTTGGGGTGACGCATGGCCTCCATCCGGCGCAGCACGTCATCGAGCCGTTCGATATCTGCAGGCCGGACATGGAGGGCCGCTTCGGCGGCGATCGCGCCTTCGACGAATTCGCGCGCGCGCAACAGCTCGAACGGGCCTTCCTCGACTTCGGGTTCGGAGGCGGCGGCGCTCGGCGGATCGGTGACGTAGATACCCGAGCCGACGCGGATGCGTATGCGGCCTTCGACCTCCAGCGCTATCAGCGCTTCACGGACTGTCGGGCGGGAAATTCCGAGCTGGTCGGCCAGATCCCGCTCGGTCGGCAGGCGGTCGCCGACGGAAAACTCGCCGGCATCGATCAGCTGCCTGAGCTGATCGGCGACCTGTCGGTAAAGCCGGCGTGGTTCAACGGCCTGGATCGGCATGCGCGTTTAGTTCCCTCCCGGGCCAACCCTGGTACATTGGTCTGACCCATTGACCGCAGCCTAAACTGACGACCAAGAGAGTCAAGCTGGATAAAAAAAGACAGAAGAAGAAGAAGGCGCCCTGCCCCATCTATCCGGTGCACCTATGTGGCGGGGCCCGCGCAGCAGAAGGCGGCGCATTGCGAAGCATTGCATGCGTCAGCGCCGTCCTCCGCGAATGACCAGGACGTTTCCGGCGGCGACGAGGACGAGCCCGATGATCGCGTACGCAGTCCAGGCATAGCCTTCCAGCGCCGTGGAGATCAAAAGCGCAAAAACGGGAAATATGACGGTCGCATAGCCGGCGCGGGCGCCGCCAATGCGTCCGAGCAGCGTCAGGTAGGCGGCGAAAGCCATGACCGTCGATATGACGGCGAGGAAGACCAGCGAGCCGATATAAGGGGCGGTCGTCGCGAACACGAACGGCTCACCAAGCAGGAAGGCCAGGAACGCCGACCACAGAGTGCCATAAAGCATGCCCCAGGCGCTCGTTGAAACGAGCGGCAGGTCGCGGCGCTGGTTTGCGACGGAGACGAGATTGCCGGCGCAGAAGCTCAGCGTGCCGCAGAGGCACAGGAGAAGGCCCACCAACGTGCCGCCGGAAAGCCCGTTGGCAGCGATTTCGGGAAAGAACATCAGCGCTATTCCGGCGAAGCCGATGATGCCGCCGGCGAGAATGCGCGGCGCCGGGCGCTCGCCGATGACCAAGGCACCGAGCAGCATGTTGATGACCGAGGCGAGCGAAAAGACGACCGAGAGCAAGCCGCTGACGAGATAGCCGGCGCCATAATAGAAAAACAGGAAGTTCGACGAGAAGATAAGGATGCCAAGCACAGCAAAGCGCAAATGATCGGCGATCGGAAAGCGGAGCCGCCGACCGGAAAAACCCGCCCAGGCAAACATCAGCAGCGTGGCGATGGCGAAGCGCCAGACCAGATTGACCTCGTTCGACACGCCGCTGCCGACCTGAAGTTCGATCGCGAACCACGATGCGCTCCAGGCAATGACCGTCAGCGCGTAAAGCCCGTAGTCGACGGGTTCGAAGGGGCGGTCGCGCGTCGTCATGCGCATTTCCGCGTTAGCCGGCTCCAGGGCGTCGTTTGGTTCTTTGGTTACCGACATGCTGGCCAAGACGCTTCCGCTCACAAGACGTTTACAGACCAACCGCCCGCCTTCGCCGCTTCTGGCCCCAGACGACGAGACCGAGCAACAGCAGAGCCGGAATGGCGAACCAATAGCGCGACGTCCGTTCCGCAGGGACTAGCACCTGGTTGATTTCGTCGCCGGGCTGCAGGCCGAATTTGGCCGCCTGGCTGCCCAGTCGCACGACGCCGACTGTCACGCTATCGCCAAGCGCACTGACGTCCAGGCTCGCAGCCTTCAGGCGTTCGGCCGATGAATTTGCGGGCCCGAGTTGTAGCCGAACCAGCTTCGATATCTCATCGCCGTTGAGGTTCAGTGTCGTCAGGCGCAGGCGAACCGCTCCGCCTTCGGCTGTCTCGTCGACGATACGGCTGAGTTCGGAGGCAGGCACTGCCCGATAAGGTTCGCTCACCTGATCGAGCAACAATCCCGGTCTGAACAAGATGAAACAGGCCACAAGCAACGCAATCGTCTCGTACCAGCGGTTGCGCACGAGCATCCAATTCTGCGTCGCTGCTACAAACGAGACCATGGCCAGCGTCGATGTCACCACCATCGCGACGAAATCGAACGGACCTTCGAGATCGATCATCAGCAGTCCGGTGTTGAAGATGAAGATGAACGGCAGCAGGCCGGTACGGATCTCGTACTTGAAGCCCTGAATGCCGGTCTTCACCGGATCGGCGCCGGAAATTGCCGCAGCAGCATAAGCCGCCAGGCCCACTGGCGGCGTCACGTCCGCCATCAGCCCGAAATAGAAAACGAACATGTGGACGGCGACCAGCGGCACGGCAAGATCGTTCTGCGCCGCCAAATCGACGATGACCGGCGCCATCAAGGTGGCGACGACGACATAGCTTGCAGTGGTCGGCATGCCCATGCCGAGAATGATGCAGATCACCGCGGTGAACAAAAGCATGACGATGAAGCTGCCGCCCGAGATGAATTCGACCAGCTCGGTCATTACCAGCCCGATGCCCGTGAGCAGAACCGTTCCGACGATGATGCCGGCCGTCGCAGTGGCAATGCCGACCGTCGTCATGTTGCGTGCGGCGGCGGACAGGCCACCGACCAGATCGTCGAAACCGTGAAGCCAATGCTGCGCCAGCGCACGGTCCTTGCGGAAAAAGGCGGTGAGCGGCCGCTGCGTGACGATCAGCGCCATAAGGGCGACAGCGCCCCAGAATGCCGACAGGCCGGGCGACAACTCCTCCACCATCAGGCACCAGATCAGCAGGATCACAGGCAGCAGAAAATGCAGGCCGGTGCGCGCCGTCTCGCCGAAGTGGGGAATCCTGACGATCTCGCCCTCCAGATCCTCCAGCGGCAGGTCGGGATAACGCGCCCGGTAGGCGACAAGGCCGATGTAAACGGCGATCAGCGCGGCAGTGATCATCCAGGTCGCGGCCGCGCCGAAAACGATCTTCGTCCAGCCAATGCCGTAATAGACAACCCCTGCGAGGACGATGAAGCCGCATATGCCCATCAGCCCGCGCAGCGCACCCTGAAATGCGGAGTGCGTGCTGCGTGACGGCAGGCCCTTCATCCCCGTCTTCATCGCTTCGATATCGACGATGTAGAACAACGAGCCGTAGGTTAGCAGCGCCGGATAGAAGGCGTGCTTGACCACCTCGGCATAGGAGATGCCGACATATTCCGCGATCAGGAACGCGGCCGCGCCCATCACCGGGGGCATCAACTGACCATTGACGCCGGCCGCGCATTCGATGGCGCCGGCCTTCACCGCAGAATATCCGACGCGACGCATCAGCGGGATGGTGAAGGTTCCGGTGGTCACGACATTGGCGATCGACGACCCGGAAATCATGCCGGTCAGGCCGGAAGCGACGACACCGGCCTTGGCCGGACCGCCGCGGTATTTGCCGAACAGCGAGAAGGCAAGCTGGATGAAAAAGCCGCCGGCGCCGGCGCGCTCCAGCAATGTTCCGAACAGAACGAACATGAAGACGACGTTGGTGGACACACCGAGGGCAACACCGAAGACCCCCTCCGACGTCAGCCACATCTGCGAGGCTGCGCGCGATAACGTCGCGCCCTTGTGGCCGAGCAGGCCAGGTAGGTGAGGCCCGGCGAAGATATAGATCAGCATGATCGCCGCGATGACGGTGATGGCAGGCCCGACGGCGCGACGGGCGGCCTCGAGCAGGATGAGGACGCCGGCGATCGAGACGATCAGGTCAGCCGTAGTAGGAAGGCCCGGCCGATGGGCGATATCGCTGTAAAAGACCAACAGATAGAGGGCGGACGCCGCCCCGGCGATGCCTAGCACCCAGTCGGGCAGCGGCACCCGGCTGCGCGACGAGGTCTTGAAGGCCGGAAACGTCAGCATCGCCAGAAACAGGGCGAAGGCCAGATGGATGGAGCGGGCGATGCCGTCGCTGACGACACCAAAATTGAGCATGAACGGAAGGGGCGAGGCATACCAGAGCTGGAACAGTGACCATGCCAGCGATACGCCGAGGATCAGCTTCGCGGTGCGGCCGGTCGGCTTGCGCCCACCGGTGTCGGCTTCGGCGACGATCTCGCTAAGCTTGTCAATGTCGATAACGGGTTGGTCAGGCCCTGCCGCCCGCTGGCTTTGATCTGTCATCGTTCCCCACAATTATTTGCGATGCGAGGCGCCTGTGGCGCCTCGCATTGAAGGCCTCAGAGCCAGCCCTTCTCCTTGTAATAGCGCTCCGCGCCCGGATGCATTGGCGCCGACAGACCGGTCTTGATCATCTCCTTGGGATTGAGATTGGCGAAAGCCGGATGCAGTTTCTTGAAGTCATCGAAATTTTCGAAGACCGACTTCACCAGTTCGTAGACCACCTCATCGGGCGTGCTGGCATTCGTCACCACTGTCGCGCGGACGCCGAATGTCGTCACGTCGTCCGGATTGTTGGCGTACATGCCGCCCTTGATGGTGGCGACTGAATAGTACGGATGAGCTGCCAACAGCGTGTCCACTGCCGGACCGGTCAGCGGGATGAGTTTGGCGCCACAGGCTGTGGTCGGATCCTGGATCGCGGCGGAAGGATGACCAACGCCGTAGAAGAAACCGTCGATCTTGTTGTCGCACAGCGCGCTGCCCTGCTCGTCCGCCTTCAGCTCCGCGGCAAGCGAGAAATCGCCGAGCGTCCAGCCCATCTGCTTGAGCAACTCTTCCATGGACGAGCGGGTGCCTGACCCGGGATTGCCGACGTTGAAGCGTTTGCCTTTGAAGTCCTCGAATTTGGTGACGCCGGCGTCCGGCCGCGCTAGCACGGTAAACGGCTCGGGATGGACGGAGAACACGGCCCGCAGATCCTTGAACGGCTTGCCGTCGAAATTTCCGGTCCCCTCATAGGCCTGGTACTGGACGTCCGATTGGGTCAGGCCGAAATCGAGGTCGCCGGTCTGGATGGAGTTGACGTTGAAGACCGAACCGCCGGTCGACTCCGTCGAGCATCGGATGCCGGTTTTCTGCCGATCCTTGTTCATCAGTCGGCAAATGGCGCCGCCGACGGCGTAGTAGACGCCGGTGACCCCGCCGGTGCCGACCGTGACGAAGCGCTGCTCGGCTCCGACGGATGGCAGCGCCAGCAGCATGCAGGCGGCCGCGCCGATCAGGGTTTTCATTGAACTGTACATGGTTGCTACCTCTCTGGTGGGTGTCCCGGCCCGTCGCCGATGACGCGTTGGAACTGGTTGGGGCGGTCCGCGTCGTGCGGGTCAGGCCGCTGAAGCGATCGCAGCGTCGATCGCCTCACCGAGCCGTTCGACGATCCGATCGATATCCTGTTTGGAAATGATGAATGGCGGCGCAACAAGCACATGAACGCCCCGCACACCATCAATCGTCCCGGCCATCGGATAAATCATCAGGCCGCGGGCCATTGCTTCGCGCTTGATGCGGGCGTTGAGTTCAAGCCTCTGGTCGAATGGTTCCTTGCTGGCGCGATCAACCACCAGCTCGATTCCCCTAAATAGACCCCGCCCGCGAATGTCGCCGACGTGATGGTGGTTATCGAAGCGTTGGTGCAGGCGTTCGTCCAGCTGCGCGCCCATTGCGCTGACGTTGTCGAGCAGACCGTCACGCCGGATGACCTCCTGCACGGCAAGGCCGGCCGCCGCTGCCATTGGATGGCCCATATAGGTATGTCCATGCTGGAAGAAGCCCGAGCCTTGGGCAAAGGCATCGAATATATGCCGGCCGAGCAGCACCGCGCCAATCGGCTGGTAGCCACCGCCGAGTCCCTTGGCGATGGTCAGCAGGTCGGGAGCGATGCCGTCCTGCTCGCACGCATGCAGCGTGCCGGTACGGCCCATGCCGCACATCACCTCGTCGAGAATGAGCAGCACGCCGTAGCGGTCGCAAATCGCGCGAATGTGCTTGAAGTAATCCGCGACCGGCGGCACCGCGCCGAGCGTGGCACCCACCACCGGCTCGGCGACAAAGGCGATGACCTCGTCCGGGCCTAGTTCAAGGATCTTGTCTTCGAGCTGCTGGGCGGCGCGCGCCGCATAGGCTTCGTCGCTTTCGCCATGCTTTTGATAGCGATAGGCGTAACAGGGGTCGATATGGTGGGTCTCGATCAGCAACGGCCTGAACTGGGCGCGCCGCCATTCGTTGCCGCCGGTGGCGAGAGCGCCGAGCGTATTGCCGTGATAGCTCTGCCGGCGTGCGATGAGATGGCGCCGTTGCGGCTCGCCTTTCTCGACAAAATATTGCCTGGCCATCTTGAGCGCGGCCTCGACCGCCTCCGAGCCGCCGCTGACCAGATAGACGTGGTCCAAGCCGTTCGGCGCGTCCTCGACCAGCCGATCCGCCAAGCGCTCCGCCGCTTCGGTGGTGAAGAAGCTGGTGTGGGCGTAGGCGATGCGGTCAAGCTGGGTGTGCAGTGCAGCGATCACGTCGGGATGGCCGTGGCCGAGAGAGGACACGGCCGCGCCGCCCGACGCGTCGATATAGGACTTGCCCTCAGCATCGAACAGTTCGATGCCTTGGCCGCGAATGGCGACCGGCAGCGTCGAGTGGATGGTTCGATGAAGAATGTGTGTCATCGACGGTCCCTCATGGCATTTTCTTCGGCGGACGTTGGTTCAGATGGGTCTTGAGAGCGGCGCCCTGCTCATCGAAACGTCGCAGCGACTCAACAGCGCCCTCGCCTGCCTGCCCTGCGACAAGAGCACCGAGGATCTCAGCAACCATGAAAGCTGGCGTCATGGTGTGGAAAAAGGACGGGCTGCCGGTCGGCACGACGACTAGGTGATCGGCAAGCAGCGCCAAGGGCGCTACCCCGCTGTCGGTGATCGCAATGACCGGTACGCCGCGGCCGGCAGCGTACTCGACAAGCTCGATGGTGAAGCGCGTGTAGGGCAGGACGCTGGCGGCGATCAGCACGTCGTCCTTGGTCGCATGGGCCAGAGCGTCGCCATCGGTTCCGCCGATGCCGTGCAGCAGCACCGACTTCTCGCCGATCAGCGACAGGATGTAATGCAGATGCCAGGCGACTGCGTGGCTCGAGCGCAGGCCGAGGCAATAGACGCGCCTTGCCGCACTCAGCGCCCTGGCCGTGTCGACCAGACGGTCGATCGACCTGCCTTCGGCGAGATGGGCAAGCTGGCTGGAAATCGAATCCAGAATATCGGCCGCCAGCGCGTGGTCGCCCTTGAGCTTTTGGCTGGCCACCTGAAGGCCCGCCTTGCCGGCGAAACCGATTTCGCCGTCCCGGATCGCGGCGGCGTAGATATCGCGTACCGCCTCGTAGCCATCAAGGCCGAGATGCTGGGCCAGCCGCGTCATCGTCGCCGGCTGCACTCCTGCGTGCCGGGCCTGCTCGCGCATGGACAACAGCGCGACATCATACGGCTTATCAAGGACATAGCGCGCAGCGGACCGAAGCTGCGCCGACATGCCGTCGAAGGCAGTGACGATCTGTCCAGCAAGCTCTCCCTGGTCCATGGATATTGCTAGCTCGCGAGACCAGCGATTGCAACGTCTGTTTCAGTGTGATCAAAGATTGATTCATATGAATCTTGTCACTCACAGAACGTCCCCATGAAGCCGGCCCCTGGTCTCGACCGCATCGCCATAGCCGTCGCCCCGAACGGGGGACGTCGCAGCAAGGCCGACCATCCGGCGATTCCGCTGACACCAGCCGAACTTGCGAGGACGGCCGCGGAATGCGCCGATGCCGGTGCGGCTATGATCCACGTCCATGTCCGCGACAGAAGCGGCAATCATCTGCTCGACGCCGACGCCTACCGCCAGACGATCGCCGCCATCCGCGGTGCTGCCGGCGACCGCTTGATAATTCAGATCACCTCCGAAGCGCTCGGTATCTATTCGCCGGCCCAACAGATGGCCGTCGTACAAGATGTGAAGCCGCAAGCTGTCTCGCTGGCGCTTCGCGAAATCGTTCCTGATGCCGGATCGGAACTCGCCTTCGCGCGCTTCATGGCCTGGCTGCACACCGAGGGGGTTGCGCCGCAGATCATCCTCTATTCACCCGAGGAGGCCGTCAGGCTTTCGGACATGCAGCAGCGCGGACTGATCCCCTGGGCAAGCATACCGGTTCTCTACGTGCTGGGCCGCTACACGCCGGGACAGGCGTCCGTTCCTGCCGATCTCTTGCCATTTCTTGCGGCGAACATGCCGCGCTTCGACCATTGGAGCGTCTGCGCCTTCGGCCGCAACGAAGCGGCGTGCGTGACCGCCGCCGCGTTGCTTGGCGGCCATGTCCGGGTCGGCTTCGAAAACAATCTTTTCCTTCCGGACGGCAGCATAGCCTCGTCCAACGCCGAACTGGTAGCGACCGTCGCACGCATACTCGCCGACTGCGGCGTCAAGATCGCCTCGGCCGCCGAGTTGGCGGCTCAATGGAACGCGCCGTTTCGTTCCATATGACTCCGTTCGTCGTCGTGGCAAACCGAAGCGTGTTTTCGGCGGGCAGGCTCGCGCAAGGCATAGAGAGGCGGCTGCAATGTCATCGCCACGGAAGAACGACGTGTCCCCCGCCCGCGGCGCGGCGATTGCAACAACAGTGTCGGTCGTTGTAACCATTCCGGCCGCTTGATTTTGGAGGAGACGCAGCATGGACCAATTCACTGGCGGGTGCCTGTGTGGCAACGTCCGAATTATCGCGTCGGGGCGCCCATACCGGGTCGGCCTTTGTCACTGTCTTGACTGCCGCAAGCATCATGGCGCCCTTTTTCACGCTTCCGCGATTTTTCCTGAGGATGCGGTGACGATCGACGGCGAAACACGCGACTATGCCGGGCGGTTTTTCTGCCCCCGCTGCGGCTCCTCCATTTTCGGACGCACCGCAGACGAAATCGAAGTAAACCTAGGGTCCCTGGATGCGCCTGACCAACTGATGCCAACCTACGAAAGCTGGATCATCCGACGCGAGTCCTGGTTGCCGCCGTTTCCGCTCACCAGACGATACGAGCGCGATCGTGACGCGACGGGTCGCTTTGAGGAATAGGTCGCAGCCCGCCGCCTCGAAACGATGATCACAGGCTAGTGGTCGCGGCGACAATCAACCCGCCCAAGACGGCAACATTGATGGTGAAGCCGGTACGAAGGGCTTCGCGTTCATCGCCGCTGTAGCGCCAGAAATTGAGCGCCATGAAGGACGCCGCAATGGTGAATACGGCCAAGGCCGCGCCGGGAAAGGGTCCACCAAGGCCCGTTGCTAGGCAAAAGCCGCCTGCAATCTCCAGCACCGATCCGGCCGCGAGAAGAGGCCTGGGAGCAGGAAAGCCCCGCTCGGCCAGGGACGCTGCAACCGCCCGGAACCTGAGGAAATGCTCGGCGCCCGCCCAGATAAAAACGCCGCCAAGCAAAACCAATCCGAGGTGGTGGAAGAACGCGATCATTCCTTGCTGCCGTCCTCGGTGTAAACCGCAAGCTCGTAACCATCCGGGTCAGCGAAATGGAAGCGCCGGCCACCGGGGAAGCCATAGATCGGTCTGACGATCTTGCCTCCCGCCTGCTCGACACGTTTGACCGTTCCCGGCAAATCATCGGCATAGAGAATGACGAGCGGGCCTCCTCCCGACCTCGCTGGGCCAGCGGCGAAGCCACCTGACAAGCGCCCGTCGTTGAACTCGCAATATTGCGGGCCGTAGTCGGTGAAGGTCCAGCCGAATGCCTTTCCGTAGAAGTCGCGTGACCGCTGAATGTCTTTCACGTTGAATTCGACGTAGTCGATCCGTTGGTCGTTGTTGTTGCTCATGACGCAAACCTCTCGTGTGATGTACGACGCCGAAAGATAAGCACGCATCTCGCTTGCCGGATTGAACAAAACGGCCATCGACGTATGCGGCCGCACACGGCGCTACCGATGGCGATGCGCGTGGCATCACCCCTCACCTGCCCTCTTCATTCCGGCCGGAAGAAAACCACCGATTCTTGCAACCGTTCTCGATTGGAAGACGTTGTCGGTCGTGCAGATTGTTGCCTCGAGCGACGGCCGGGCGCAGCCGCTGCGCCGTAGGTTCACCGCCGCTAGTCCGAAGAGGAGCGAGATGAGCGATCCCGTCCCAGCACAGGCAACGGGTTCATTTCAGCAACGTCCAGCGTCGGCGCGGCTTCACGGGAGCTTTGCTTCGGTGTGGGTGCATCGAATGGACCCGGCGGGCTCACCGCCGATCGTGATCATGCCCGACGCGACGATCGATTTGCAATGGATCGGAGGCAGCTGCCGAATTGCCGGCCCTGACAAGGAGCCGCAGACCGAGGTTCTAGCGGCGGACGAGGTCGTGATCGGCTTGCGCTTCCATCCTGCCACGGCGGCGGCATGGCTCGGCGTGCCGCAAATCGAACTGGTCGGCAAGAGGCTGTCGCTCGACGATTTGTGGGGCGCGCGAGCTCGCCGCCTCGCCAGCCGCGTGCGCGCCAGCGACAATCTCGAGGATCTGGCCTGCTCGCTCCAACAGGTCGTCGCCGAGGAGGCGGCCTCCCGCGCGCCAGACGTTCCCATGCAGGCGGCATATCGCTTGATCGAGCGCGGGCCGCCACCCGACGCGCCGCTCGTCCCTTGGTTGATGCGCGCACTCGAGATGAGCGAAAGGACGTTGCGCCGGCGCTTCGACGAGAGCTTCGGCTATGGCCCCAAGACGCTTGACCGTATCCTCCGCTACCAGCGCTTTCTGCGGCTTTGGAGCCAATCGAACAGCGCTACGGCCATCCTGGCAGCCGAGGCGGGCTATTCCGACCAGGCGCATCTTGTCCGCGAGAGCCGACGCCTGACAGGAAGCACCCCGCGACAAATTCATCGTCTGCTGCAGAACGGGTGAAACCTCTCGGCGCGTTCTTCGACATGGCGGCGCGCTGTTGGCCGTTTTGTTCAAGTCTTCATTGTCGCCCGACTTTATTCTGGTGTCTCCGACAACCGAAGGAGACTGCCATGAAACCGCGCATTTCGGTTTTGACTATCGCTGTCGCCAACCTCGAGAGTTCTCTCGCGTTCTACCGCGACGGTCTCGGCTTGCCGACGGAAGGGATCATTGGCCGCGAGTTCGAGCATGGCGCCGTCGCGTTCTTCACGCTGTCCGGCGGGTTGAAGCTCGCGATCTGGGCGCCGGACGACCTCGCCTACGACACCGGCCTGCCCAAGGCGCCGATCAGCTCGACCTCGTTCACAGTCGGACACAATGTTGTGGGCCGCGAAGAAGTCGATCAAGTGATGGATGAGGCCGCTCGCGCCGGAGCCGAGATCATCAAGCCTGCCGGGGACACGTTCTTTGGCGGGTATGCCGGATACTTCCGCGATCCGAACGGACACCTGTGGGAGGTCGTCTGGAACCCCGCCAACATACCGAATGAGGACGCTCTCTGAGGGCAGGTATGGCCCCGTAGGATCGGGCCGTTCCGGTCATTCCCGGTGCTGGCAAATTCTGTCGGGATCGGGGCGGGCGGCCTGCTTTCCCTGGCAAACGAAGCCAGTTCGACGGCAGTCCACCAGCACAATCTTACGGGGGCTGATTATGTAGCTCTATCCAGATTCGCCACGCCTGCATGGCGCATCATGCGGCGGAAGCTCATTGAGATATGCGCCCGCCTTATGTGCCCGATGGACTCCCAGTCGCCGATTTCGGCCGCGGCAAGGACCTCTTCCATTTCGCGGCGGAATGCGGTGAATTCCTCGACAAGGCCCAATTGCGGCATCAGCTTCAGGACGACGCGCGCGACCTGAAAATACAGGCGCTCACTGATCTCGCGCAGCGGCTGGTTGCCGGTCATGGCTGTGAGCTCGTAGAAAAAATCCATGTTGAGGCGCAGGAAAGCGCGCTGGTCGGGATTGAGTATGTCGGAATCGCAGCGCGCGATGAGCGCCCGTATCCGGTCGAGGTCGTCCGCCGTGCGCGGGATCGGCGAAAGCTTGCCGACGAGGAGCGCCAGCTCGAGGCGAAGATGATAGACCTGCTGCAATTCCTCGATGTCGACGTCGGTGACGATCGTGCCGACGCCGTGGACGGATTGAACCAGACCCTCGGATTCAAGGCGCGCCAGGACGCGCCGGACCGGCGTGCGGCTGATCTCGAATTCCTGGGCAAGTTCTTCCTCGGACAGGTGGCTTCCCGGCGCATAATCGAGCAGGCAGATGCGGTCGCGCAATATCCGGTAGATGCGCTCGAACCGCTCCCGCGCGGAGAGCGGGCGCGGCGGCGCGGCGGCCACCGTCGTGGGCGGCTTGGCCTCTGTCTCGATCGTCACCCAGCCTCCAGGACAGCGTGCAGGAATTGCCGTGTCCGCTCGTTCTTGGGAGCACCAAACAGTTCGCGTGGCGGTCCCTGCTCGCAGATCTTGCCTTGATAGAAGAAACAAACGCGGTCAGAAAACTCCTTGGCGAAGCCCATCTGATGGGTGACCATCAGCATGGTGAGATCATGCTCGCGCCCGATTTGCCTTATCACCTGCAGCACTTCGCCGACAAGCTCCGGGTCGAGCGCCGACGTCACCTCGTCGAACAGCATGATCTTGGGCCGCATTGCCAGCGCCCTGGCGATGGCGACGCGCTGCTGCTGGCCGCCGGAAAGCTGTGATGGATAGTGGTCCTTCTTCTGGGCCAGACCGACCAGCTCCAGCAGCTCGGCCGCTCGTGCCTCGGCATCCGCCCGCTTCATGCCGAGCACCGTTATCGGCGCCTCGATGCAGTTCTGCATCGCCGTCATATGCGGAAACAGGTTGAACGACTGGAACACCATGCCGATCTTGGCGCGGATTTTGCGGATGTGGGCGAGATCGGCGGGAACAAGCTTGCCGTTCCTCTCCATATGGGTCAGCGGCTCGCCTTCGACCCAGATGACGCCGTCATTGATCGTCTCCAGCGTCATCAGCATGCGCAGCACCGTCGTCTTGCCCGAACCCGACGGACCGATGACCGAGACTTTTTCGCCGCGCGCTATTTCGAGATTGAGCCCGTCGAGAACGGTTAACGTGCCGTAGCGTTTCGATACATTGTCGAAGCGGACCATCGGTTGTTCCGTCATCGCGTGGTCCTCCGGTTGAGCAGCCCTTCGAGGGAGCGGATGAGCGCCGCCGAAACCAGGCTCATGGCAAGGAAAAATAGGCCGACCAGCGTGATCGGCTCGGTGTAGCGGAACGTTTCGGAGCCGATGATCTTGGCGGTCTGCATCAGTTCCATCACGGCGATTGCGGAAAGCAACGGCGTTTCCTTGAACAAGGCCACCAGATAATTGCCGAGCGCCGGAACGATCGGCGGGATCGCCTGCGGAATGATGATGTCGCGGAACGTCGTCCAGGACGAGAGATTGAGCGCTATCGAGGCTTCCCACTGGCCGCGATGGATGTTGTCGAATCCGGCGCGATAGACCTCGGAGCAATAGGCGGCGTAGTGGATGCCGATGGCCAGCACCCCGGCGGTGAAAGCGTCGAGCACGACACCGAATTTCGGAAAGACGAAATAGAGAAAGAATATCTGGATGAGCAGCGGGGTCGAGCGGATCAGCTCGACCAGCACCGAAATCGTCCAGCTGGTCCATGGCACCGCGATGCGGACAACGGCCAGCACCAGGCCGAGCGAGGCGGCAAGCGCAAAGCCGATCAGCGTCGCTTCGATGGAAATGACGGCGGCGCGGGCGAGCACCGGCAGGATTTCCAGGGCAAATCCCCAATCCCAGATCATGCCGCCTTCCCCCGCGCCAGTCCGAGCGACGCCCGCCTTTCAAGAAGCCGCATGCCGATGGTCACAACCAGCGACATTGCCAGGTACATCAAAAGAACGAGGGTGAAGATCGGAATGGTCTTGAACGTGTTCTGGTTCATTTGCTGCGCCTTGAAGGCGAGATCCGAAAGCGTGATCAGCGAGACCAGCGCCGTCGATTTCAGAAGCTCGATGAACAGATTGCCCCAGGGTGGGATCATCGCGACAAAGGCCTGCGGCAGGATGATCCGACGCAACATCTGCGGGCGACTCATGTTCAATGCCGTACACGCTTCCCACTGCCCGCGGGCGACGGACAGGATCGCGCCGCGCACGCACTCCGATCCATAGGCGCCGACATTCAGGCCGAGCGCGAGCACCGCCACCACGAACGCGTTGATCGTGACGCCGAATTGCGGGAGCACGAAAAACAGCCAGAACAATTGCACCAGTGCCGACGTTCCGCGGAAGATCTCGACATAGACCGTGGCCAGCCATCTGAGCGGCGTCGGGCCGTACATCCTTGCAAGTGCCGCAAGCACGCCCATGACAATTGCGAGCAGGCTGCCGAGGACGGCGATCTCGATTGTCAGGACCGCGCCTTGCAGCAGCCCCGGCATAAACACTTGATATGATTCCTGTGTTGCCAAGGCACCGATCACGACAAGCGCGATGACCAGCATGGCAACGAGCGTACGGATACCCATGCGATTCCCCCAAGGAAAAAGGGCGGCGCTTTCGCGCCGCCAGCAGTTGGGAACCTATTTGCCAGCGCAGAGCTCTGCGGTGGTCTTGTTGGGCAGATAATCCTTGCCGAAGCCGAGTGGCTCGACCAGCGCGATATGCTCCGGCGAACCGAGGAACTTCTTCAGCTCGGCGTTGAAAGCCTCCTGCAGGTCGGTGTCTTCCTTGCGGAAGCCGAAGCCGCCATGACCTTTTACCGATTTGCCGGCGACCTCGCCGAAGGGCTTGGTCGATTCGACGCCGTCGGCTTTCTTGGCCATGTCGGCGATCGAAAGAGCGGTCAGCGCGGCTGCATCGGCGCGGCCCGACTGGACGGCGGCGACCAGGCTTGACTGGTCGGGCAAGGAGACGATCTGCCCACCGGCAACGCCCGCTTCCTTGGCGAAGCCGCCTTCGACGGCGCCGGCCATCACGGCAAGCTTGAGATCCGGATTGTCCTTGATGCTGGAAAAATCCTTGATGCCTTTCGGATTGCCTTTTGCCACCAGCATAGCCTCGCCGATGCCGTAGGACGGCTCGGAGTAGTTGATCTCGGCGCAGCGCTTCGGAGTGATGAACATGCCAGCGGCGATGATGTCGAAGCGGCCGGCCTTGAGACCCGGAATGAGCGAGCCGAATTCGGTCAAAACACCGTCGACCTGCGGTATGCCCATCTTGGCGAGCACCGCCTTGGCGACTTCAGGGGCCTCGCCGGTCAGCTTGCCGTCTGGCGTGGCGTAACCGAACGGCGCCTCGTTGGCGAAACCGACGCGGATGTAGCCGTCCTTCTTGGCCCGTTCGAGGGTGGTTTCCGCGTGAGCGGACAACGACGTCAATGACGTCGCGGCGAGCGCGATGCAGGCAGCCGCCTTCACGACCATACGGCGCGATATCGATGATTTGAGCATGCTTTTCTCCCATTGGACAACTGTGGATGGTTCCCAGGGCGCGGCCTTCTTCGAGGTCGACGCCTGCTAGATCAGACGTATACAACTGCCCTAGACATTTCGCAAGCAGAGATATAGAAACCATGAAAATTCGGCGATAATTCGCAGTTAGCCAGCAAATTGACGTCGAGTTGTGCACAATTTGGCCTAGTTGCCATTTACAAAAGGCAAACGGCGTACCTGGAAGGCAGGATTTCGGTGGCGACCGCGAACGGCTTCGGGACATTCACGCAAGCGGAGTATGGGCAGCGCCTCGCCGGCGTGAAGACACGCATGCAAAAAGCCGGCTTCGATCTCATCGTTTGTCAGGATCCCGCCAACATGTGCTGGCTGACCGGCTATGATGGATGGTCGTTCTACGTTCCGCAGTGCGTGCTCGTCCATCTGGAGGAAGACCGGCCGATCTGGTTCGGCAGGGCACAGGATGCCAAGAGCGCACGCCTGACCACCGGCCTGCCCGAGACAAACATCGTGCCGTTCTCGGAACGGTTGGTGCAACAGCCCGTCGAACACCCCTATGACGAACTCGCCCAACTGATCCGGTCGCGTGGTTGGGGAAAAGCCCGCATCGGCGTCGAGATGGACGCGCATTATTATACGGCGCGCTGCCACGCCCATCTGATCCAAGGGCTGCCCGACGCGCACTTCGCCAACAACCACGATCTCGTCAACTGGGCGCGGCTGGTCAAATCCGAGGCCGAGCTGGTGCTGATCCGCGAGGCGGGTGCGATCTGCACGCATGCCATGAACCGAGCCATCGAGAAAATGCGGCCCGGTGTGCCGCAGAACCATGTCATTGCGGAAATCTATCACGCGCAGATCATGGGCGTGCCCGGAGCGGGCGGCGACTATGCCGCGATCTGTCCGCTGATGCCCGTTGGCGAGGGCACCAGCACGCCGCATCTGACGTGGTCCGACGCGCCGCTGCCGGACAGCGGCCTCGCCATTCTGGAAATCGCCGGCGTGCGCCGCCGCTATCATGCGGCGCTGACCCGGACGGTACATTTCGGCAAGCCGCCGCAAGCCATCCTCGACATGGCCAAGGCGATCGTCGAGGGCGTCGACGCTGGCCTCGAGAAGGCGCGCCCCGGCTACACCGCCGAGGAGGTGGAAGCCGCCTGGCAGGCAGTGTTGAGGAAGAACGGGCTGAAGAAGGAAAGCCGCGTCGGCTATCCGGTCGGGCTCGCCTATCCGCCCGATTGGGGTGAACGCACCGCAAGCCTTCGTCCCGGCGATACTACCGAGATGCAGCCTGGGATGTGCTTCCATTTCATGGCCGGCGTCTGGCTCGACGATTTCGGCATCGCCATCTCGGAATCGTTCGTCGTCACGGAACGCGGCGGCGAACGCCTGTGCGATGTGGCGCGCGAACTCGTCGTCATCGACTGACATGGCGGCCGGGAAAGCGGCTGCCGAAAAGAACCATGCCCGCCACCAAGCCGGCAACAAGCACGAGGACGCCCGATGGACCGCAATCCGTTTTCCGAAGCCGAAATCGCCGGCCGCCTGGCAAAGGTCCGTACTGCACTGGTTGAGCGCGAGCTCGACGCGGCGGTCTTCGCCTCGCCGGAGAACGTCTTCTATCTCACCGGGCTCGATCACTGGGGGTATTTTGCCCCTCACCTGCTGATCGTCCCGCTCCGGGGAAACCCCGTCCTGGTCACCCGCTCGATGGAAAAGGTGACGATCGAGAAGCAGGTGAAGGCAGCGGAATTCCGTGGCCATTCCGACAGCGAAACGGCGGCTGACCTTGCCGCGCGGGTACTTGTGGATCTCGGCCTGTCCGGCAAGCGGATCGGCCTCGAATACTGGACGGCTGGCCTCAGCCATGGGCTTGCCGTTGCGCTCCAGACGCAGGCGGACGCCAAATGGAGCGATGTCTCCGGTCTGGTCGATAAGATGCGGCGGGTGAAGAGCGCCGAGGAACAGGCGCTGATGCGTCGAGCCGCCAAGGTGACGGACGCCGCCGCCGGTGCCGCGATCGCCGCGATCTCGGATGGCGCTTCCGAACAGGAGGTCGCCGCCCAATGTGTTGCGGCAATGATCCGCGCCGGCGGTCATGCGCCGGGCTTCGGGCCGTTCATCCGCCCGGCCGCGCGCCTGGGTGAAGAGCACACGACCTGGGGCGACGGGATCTACCGCAAGGGCGAGCCGGTCTTTGTCGAATTGTCCGGCTGCATCTCGCGCTACCACGCCCCGCTCGGCCGGCTCGTTCGCATCGGCCACATCAGCGACGAAGACGCCGCAATGGCGGAAGTGACCGCCAAGGCGTTCAACGCGGTCGTCGAGGCGTTGCGGCCGGGCGCCAAGGCGCGCGATGTCTACGCCGCCTGGCAGGCTGTCGCCGACGCGGCCGGTCTTTCCCACTATCGCCGCCATCACTGCGGTTATCTTGTCGGCGCCGGCCAGCCGCCATCATGGACCGGCGGCAATTCGGTGACCGGCTTGAGGCACGATTCCGACCTCGAGATCGAGATCGGGATGAGCTTCCACATCCTGTCGTGGCTGATGGGAACCGGTCGCGGCGATGACTTCGTTTCCAACACGGTGCTTTTGACCGATGCGGGCGCTGAAGTGCTCACCCGCACGCCGGCCGGCCCGATCGTTCGATAGGCCCGCACGCATGGCGCGCTACTCGGCACTCTCGATTTTCCGCAACGCGCTGTCCGGCCAGAAGAATTGGCAGCGCGCCTGGCGTGCGGCGGAGCCAAAACCGTCCTATGATGTGATCGTCATCGGCGGCGGTGGACACGGCCTCGCTACCGCCTTCTACCTTGCCGAGAACCACGGCATCCGCAACGTCGCGGTGCTCGAAAAGGGCTATGTCGGCGGCGGCAATGTCGGCCGCAACACTACCGTCATCCGCTCCAACTACCTGCTCGATGGCAACACCCAGTTCTACGAATTCTCGATGAAGCTTTGGGAGGGCATGTCGCGGGCGCTGAATTTCAACGTCATGTTCTCGCAGCGCGGCCAGCTCGTCACGGCGCATTCGGCCGATCAGCTCGACGGCTTCAGCCACCGCGCCAATGTCATGCGGCTGAACGGCATCGATGCCGATATCCTCGACCGGGAAGACGTGCGCCGGCTGGTGCCTTATCTCGACTTTTCCGACACCGCCCGCTTCCCGATCCATGGCGCCATCTTCCAGGGCCGGGCGGGCACGGCGCGCCACGACGCCGTCGCCTGGGGGTATGCGCGCGCTGCCGACGGCCATGGCGTCGACATCATCCAGAACTGCGAAGTGACAGGCTTTGTCCGCGACGGCGACAGTATCGTCGGCGTCGAAACGACGAAAGGCCGCATCGGCGCCGGCAAGGTCGGCCTCGCGGTCGCTGGCCACACGTCCGTGCTCGGTGCCAAGGCCGGCCTTGAACTGCCGATCGAAAGCCACGTCCTGCAAGCCTTTGTCACCGAACCGCTGAAGCCGCTGGTAAATCACGTCGTCGCTTACGGCGCCGACCATTTCTACGTCAGCCAGTCCGACAAGGGCGGGTTGGTCTTCGGCGGCAATCTCGACGGCTACAATTCATACGCCCAGCGCGGCAATCTCGGCGTCGTGCGCGAGGTGGCGGAGGCGGCGATTGCATTGATGCCGTGCATTTCGCGCGTCCGCCTGCTGCGCCACTGGGGCGGCGTCATGGACATGACTCCCGATGCCAGCCCGATCATCTGCCCGACGCCGATCGACGGCCTCTATCTCAATGGCGGCTGGTGCTATGGGGGCTTCAAGGCGACGCCGGCTTCCGGCTGGTGCTTCGCCCACACGATCGCCACCGGCAAGCCGCATCCCTTGATCGCGGCCTACGGGCTCGATCGTTTCCGCACCGGCCACACGCTCGATGAGGCCGGTGTCGGCCCTTCCGCCTGGCTGCAATAGGAGGCGGGACAAAATGCTGCGCATCGAATGCCCCTGCTGCGGCCCGCGCGATCATGACGAGTTCCGCTACGGCGGCGATGCCTCGGTCACGTACGGCGGCGATGCCTCGGTCACGCGTCCGGCCCATGACGATCCCGATCCAGAGGCCTGGTATCGTTACGTCTATATCAGGACAAACCCGGCCGGCCAGCACCGCGAATTCTGGCAGCACGTGACCGGCTGCCGCCAATGGATGGTGGTCGAACGCGACACACGCAACCACGCGATCGCATCCGTCGACTTCGCCAGGAAATCGACTGTCAGGAAACAACCGGCATGAGTTCGAACCGCAAACGCCTGCCAGTGGGTGGCCGTATCCGTCGCGAGGTGCCGGTCAATTTCACCTTCGACGGCCGCAAGCTGATTGGGTATCGCGGCGACACGCTTGCCTCGGCGCTGCTCGCCAACGGCGTTACCCTGGTCGGGCGCAGCTTCAAATATCATCGCCCGCGCGGCATTTTTTCCGCCGGGCCCGAAGAGCCGAATGCACTGGTTACGCTCGGGAGCGCCGGCAGGCGCGAGCCGAACCTGCCGGCGGCGACACTGGAACTCGCCCACGGCATGGTCGTGGAGAGTCAGAACCGCTGGCCATCGCTTGCCTTCGACGTGCAAAGCGTCAACGGGCTGTTGGCACCGTTTCTGTCCGCCGGCTTCTACTACAAGACCTTCATGGGCCCGACGCGCCGCGCCTGGATGTTCTACGAACATTTCATCCGCAAGGCGGCCGGCCTGGGCAGGGCCGGCACCGACCCCGATCCCGACCGCTATGAGGTTCGTCATGCCTTCGCCGATGTCGCCATTGTCGGCGGCGGCCCGGCGGGATTGTCGGCGGCGCGGGCAGCGGCCGCGGCCGGGGCGCGGGTTGCGCTGATCGAGCAGGATTTTCTGCTTGGCGGCCAGCTTTTGGCGGAACCGTCCGACAGCGCAGCGGCCGCATGGCTGAGGCAGGCCGAGGCCGAGTTGGAGGGCTTCGAAACCGTCGCGCTGATGAAGCGGACGACCGCTTTCGGCAGCTATGACGGCAATGTCCTTGGACTGGTCGAACAGCGCGATCCAACCGATCCGCAGCCGAATGGCGAGGCCCGGCAAACGGTCACTATGCTGCGCGCCCGCTCGATTGTTTTCGCCACCGGCGCCATCGAGCGGCCGATGGTGTTCTCGAACAATGACCGGCCCGGCGTCATGCTTGCCTCGGCCGCCCGGACCTACCTCAATCGATTCGCCGTCCTGCCGGGCAAGAAAATCATTGTCGCCACCACCAATGACGGTGCCTGGCGCACCGCCTTCGACTATGCCGCAGCCGGCGCGGAGGTGACGGTTGCCGATCTGCGCGCCGTCCCGCCCGCAGCACTTGCCGCGGAAGCCGCACGGCTCGGCGTGGTGGTGCGGGCCGCAACGCGCATCGTCGACCTGCACGGCGGCCATGCCGTCAGGCAAGTAACGCTCAACGGGCCGGAGGGACAATCCTCGGCCGCCTGTGACCTGGTCTGCATCTCCGGCGGCTGGTCGCCAACTGTGCATCTCACCTCGCACCTGGGGAGCAAGCCCACCTACCGCGACGACATCGACGGCTTCGTGCCGGGTTCGTTTCCGGCCGGCCGGTTCGGCGCCGGCGCGATGATGGGAACTTATGCGACGGCCGATGCCATCGACGACGGTCATCGCGCCGGTAGCGAGGCCGCAGCCTCCTGCGGCAAGTCGGCGCCGGTGCCCGCTCCGTCGAAACTCGATCTCGACAAGACCGCCACGAGTTCACTTCGCGAGATCCCTTCCGTTGGACGTGGAAAGGCCTTCGTCGATTTCCAGATGGACGTGACGACCGGGGATATCGAGCTCGCCCATCGTGAGGGCTATGAATCGGTCGAGCACCTGAAGCGCTACACCACGCTCGGCATGGGCACCGACCAGGGCAAGACCAGCAATTTTGCCGCACTTGCCGCGATGGCCGCCCTGCGCAAGGCAACAATCCCCGAGACCGGCGCCACGACCTTTCGGCCACCCTATACGCCCGTGGCGATCGGGGCGCTTGCCGGGCGCGCCATAGGCCATCATTTCAAGCCGATCCGCCGCACGCCGATGCACGACTGGCACATGGCAAACGGCGCCGAGATGCTCGAGGTCGGGCTCTGGATGCGGCCCTATTTCTACCGGCAGTCGGGGCGTAACGTGAACGAGGCCTACGTCGCCGAAATGCGGACCGTACGTCAGGCGGCGGGCCTGATGGACATCTCCACGCTCGGCAAGATCGATGTCCAGGGCCCGGATGCGGCAATCTTCCTCGACCGCGTCTATGCCAACGGCTTTGCCAAACTGGCGGTAGGCCGCGCCCGCTACGGCGTCATGCTGCGCGACGACGGCATCGTCTTCGACGACGGCACCACGACGCGGCTGGCGGAAAACCGGTTCTTCATGACCACTTCGACCGCCAAGGCCGCCGATGTGCTGTCGCGTCTCGAATTCCTGCTCGACACGGCCTGGCCGGATTTGCGCGTGGCCGTTACCTCGGTCAGCGATGAATGGGCGGCGATGTCGGTTGCCGGGCCTGCCAGCCGCGCGATCCTCAGCGCTGCTTTTCCTAGTCTCGAGGTTTCCGACGCGGCGCTTTCGCATATGGGGCTACTCGAAAGCGAATGGGAGGGCCGTGCGCTCCGCATCCTGCGTCTCAGTTATTCCGGCGAGCGCGCTTACGAAGTCTATATCGGCGCCACTGCCGGTGAACAGCTTTGGAGCCGTCTGCTCGAGGCCGGCAGATCATTCGACCTGAAGCCTTACGGCGTCGAGGCGCTCGGCGCGCTGCGCGTCGAAAAGGGCCATGTCGCCGGACCTGAGATCGATGGGCGCACGACGCTCGACGATCTCGGCCTCGGCCGCATGGCCGGCAAACGCAGCGGCTTCGTCGGCGACGTCCTGCGACGGCGCCCCGCCTTCCAGGCTCCCGACCGGCAGCGCCTGGTCGGGCTGGAATGCATCGAAGAGGGAAAACGCCTGCGCGGCGGCGCCATCCTGTTCCTGCCGGATGAGAAACCCCATGGCCATGGGCGCGGTCGCGTCACCTCCGTCACCTACAGCCCCGAACGCGGCCATTATGTCGGACTGGCGCTGCTTGCCGGCGATGTCGCGGCAGAAGGAAGCGAGCTCGTGGCGGTCTATCCGATGAAGGCCGAAACGGTTCGCGCCCGCGTTGTCTCGCCGGTATTCATCGATCCGCAGGGAGAACGGCTGCATGGCTAGCTTGACCTCTTCTCGGGATTTCAGCCTGTCCGTGGCGGATTGTCCGCTTATCCAGATCGAGGGCTGGGACGCGACACTGAGACAATTCGAAAAGAGCGTCTCGGCGTCGCTCAACACGAAACTTCCCGCTTCGGTCGGAGAGACGGTTCGCCACAAGGGCCTTTTAACCATCCGCGTTGCACCTCGCCGCCTTTGGCTGGCTCTCGACGAAGGCACAGAAGCGCCAGCCCTTGTCGTCGACCCCGATCTCGGCTGTTCCGTGCCCCTCGGGGAAGGTCGTGTTCGTTTGAAAATGGCCGGCCCTGGTATCGCAAGACTTCTGTCCGGCTGCATTGCCGTCGACTGGCACGCGCCGGCCGCCGCTCCGGGCCGCGCCGTGCAAACATCCTTCCATCACGTGCCCGTGCTCTTCCTGCGCACCGGCGAGACCGCGTGCGAACTCATCGTGCCGCGAAGTTTTGCCCGCAGCCTCTCGGATTGGATTGCCGGCGGCTAGCCAATACCGGTTCCTCGGGCAAGGGCCGGCTTTAGCGGCGATCCAAGCCGCCATCACGAAGCCATCTACTCTCTTGCCGGCCAGTCCTGCAGAAGCGTAATCCCAAACTTCGGCGCGGCTACTTTGAGCCGCTCGATATCGGCAGGCGTCGGCGGCCCCACCACCTCTCCCTTGCTGCGTTCATGGCCACCTTCGGCGAGAAACTGCTCGAACACACTTGGCGTGTCTATCAGGATATAGCGAACGAGCTGATTGCCGGGATTCATAAGCTGGTGCGGGATGCCCCGCTTCAAAAACATGCTCTCGCCGGGCGAGAGCGTTCGGACCACACCGCCCACAATTGCGGTCAAGTGCCCTTCGATGACGTAGACCGTCTCGTCGTCATTCGCATGAACATGGATTGGCGTTTTCGTGTGCCCGTCGCTTCTGTTTTCGAAGAGACTCAACAAGCCTCCCGTCTGTTCGCCGGAGACCAGTCGCTTCATGACGATGCCTGCGAGCACGAATTCCTTTGGTTCAACACCTGTCATCGATCCAATCCTGCCAGGCACATTTGGAGCGCCGCGACGTTCGGCAAACGTCGAACCGGCTCACGGGTTCCCGGTCGGTTGAGTCCCTTTTCCCAAACTCCGTTTGGACAAAAAGCCGGCTTCGTTCTCCCCGGACATGCTGTCGGACATCGACATCCGCCAATTCGAGGGCGCCGCAGACGTCCGTTTAACCGACGGCGAAGTTGCAACGGGCTGCCAGGCTCTCGCCGGGCCCAAGCACCGACAGTCCATTCCATTTGTCGATCGAACCACGATTGTGAGCATCGACAGCATGACTGACCGGTTCAAAACAGAAGAAGTCGCTCTCGTCCGATGGCGAATAGACCAGGTAGAAATTCAAGGGCGATGAAGCTTCAATCCGCAGGCTGCAACTGTGCTCCGGCCACGATATGGTAGCGACGCCGTTCCAACCGGCAAACAGATTGTTTATCCATCCACTCGGCAATACGACTGGGGCGCCGAAATCCCAGTCGGGATGGGTTTTGACATCCACAAACCGTTCAGGGAGGTGGTTGGGCAGTTCGAGGCAAACCTGCGAGGCCGGCGCATGAAGCGCGGTTCGTGCCGTTCTCGGGAACCATGGATGGATGCCAAGCCCGAACGGCAATCTGATCGAGGCCCGATTGACGATGCGAAGTTTCAGCTCGAGCCCCTGTCCGGCCAGCGCGTAGCTCACCTCGGCGCGATATCGGTATGGGCCGGGCCCGTTGCTGATGAGCGACAGCTTTGCGTTGTCCTGCGTTACGCTGTCGACGTCCCACTCGCTCGAAAATCCATTGCCATGAATGGGAAATGGCTCGCCTGCAACATTGGCAGGCAGTTCGTGGAATTTGGAGTCGAATGTGAACCCGCCGCCCGAGATGCGATTTGACCATGGCAAAAGCAGGTTGCAGGCAAGGTCGAACGGTTTGCTGCTCCCGCCGTTTGGCCAAGGCCTGAAGAGCGGCACGCGTCCATGGTCCAGTCTCGCAAGACCTGCCCCAAGCGATGGGACGATTTCAGCGGACAGGTCTCCGCTTCTGATCTTGATCGTCCCGACCATCCGCTTCAGACGGTATCGGCCTTGGCAGCGGCGATCGGCTGTTGATGGCGGCCTTTGCGAGCCACTGCAAGAAGGTCGTTCGACGCGATCCCGATGAGCGCCTTCATCTGATCGTGTGCATCGTCGGCCCTCCGCATCCTGATTGCCTCCAGCACGTCGCCATGCGCGCTCAGCGTCTGCTGGTAATTAGCGGTGGCCGATGTGGTCAAGCGGAAGGAGAAGCTGAGGGCGGCCGCAAGCATATTGCCGAGATTGGCGAACACCGGGTTGCGACTGGCACGAAGGATGGCGGTATGAAACCTGACGTCGGCATCGAGACACGCAGCGAGATTGTCCTGCGGAGCAATGCGCATGGCTTCATAGGCCGCTTCGATGACTGCGAGATCGCCTGACGTCGCCATCTTGGCCGCAAGTTGGGCGGCAGCGGGTTCAATGACCAGCCGCGCCTCGATCAATCCGCGGACGAAATCGAGATCGGGCTCGATATCGCGCATCCATTCCAGAACCTGTGCATCCAGCCTGTTCCATTCGCTCGACACGCGCACACGCGTCCCGGCCCGCTTGCGTGCCTCGATCAATCCTTTCGCCGAAAGCGTCAGAAGAGCATCGCGAAGCGCGGTGCGGCTTGCCCCGTAGATAACGCAAAGTTCGGCTTCCGTCGGCAGGACGGAGTGCTGGGCGTAGGAGCCGGCGAGGATGCGCTGTCCGAGATCGCGTGCGATGCGATCCTTGAGCGATGACGTGGTGCCATCTGCGGCAGGAATGTCCTGCTTGCCTTGGCCAGTCGAAGCGATCGCCGCGTCCATCGTCATGTCCTGTTCAAGTGGTACTCGGCAATTACCACAGCAAGTATCAGCAGCGAGCCCTTGGCAAGCAACTGATAGAAGGTTGGCACGGACGTCAGTATCATTCCGTTGTTGAGGACGCCAATGATGGCGACGCCCAGCAGTGCGCCGACGATCGTGCCCTTGCCGCCCTGCAAGGCGCAGCCACCAAGAACGGCCGCTGTGATGGCCTCGAGTTCCAGGCCTTGGGATCCGGATACGGGCTGCCCGGAGCCGGTACGGGCAGCCAACAGAATCCCGGCCAATCCGGCCGCCACTCCACTCATGATGTAGATGCCGACGCGGTAGCGGTTGATGTTGATGCCGGAGAAGCGTGCGACAACGGGATTGCCGCCCAGGGCATAGATGTTGCGGCCAACGATCGAGCGGGCAAGGAAGAGATGGAACACGATCGCGGTCAGCAAGAGAATCCAGATCAGCAGAGGCAGGCCGAGGATTCGTCCGATCCCGATGAAGCGGAAAGTGTCGCTGAAAATCGCGATCGATTGCCCATTGGACATGATGAACGCGATGCCGCGGAAGATCGCCATCGTACCGAGAGTCGCGATGACAGCGTTGACCCGCCCATAGGTGATGATGATGCCGTTCACGAGGCCGGCAAGACCGCCCAGGACCAGGCCGGCAAGAATGCCCGCGGCGGGTGATCCGGTGGCCTGGATGGCCATTGCCGTCGATACTGTGGTCAGACCGACAATTGCGCCGACGGCAATATCGAGCCCTCCGGCGACAATAACCACGGTCTGGCTCATCGCCAGAACGCCCAGGATGGTAATGCCTAGACCGATGTTCAGCAGGTTGCGGCTGGAGAAGAACACGTCGCCTCTCAGGGTGCCGAAAATGAGGACGAGAATGGCGAGAGCAACAAGAAGGCTTATGTTGTGAATGCCGATGCGCTCTGCGATGCGCAAGGAAGCGCGCCTTTTGCCGGTTTGCGTTGTTGCTGTCCTGAGCTCAAGGCTGTTCACTGAATTTGTCCTCCAAGCGATGCTGCAGATTGAGGCATGGCATGTCTGAGGATCGTGGCCTCGTCGATGTCAGGGCGGGAAAGTTCGGCCGTGATCCGGCCTCCAGCCATAACAAGCACCCTGTCGGCCAGCCCGATCAGTTCCGGCATTTCCGAGGAAATCAGGATTATGCCGATGCCGCTGGCGGCGAGCTCGTCGATCAGGCGATAGATTTCCGCCTTGGCGCCGATGTCGATGCCGCGGGTCGGCTCGTCGAGGATGAGAAGCATCGGCTGCCGCGCAAGCCAGCGCGCGAGAACGACCTTCTGTTGGTTGCCACCGGATAATTTCGAAACCTGTTCGTCGAGGTTGGGCGTCTTGATCGACATCTTTGCTGCAAGCGGTGAGACGATCTCCAGTGCCTTGCGCCGGTTGAAGAAGCCGAAGGTCGACGTTCTGTCGGGCACGCAAAGCGAGGCGTTATCAAGAATGCTTCGGAACAACAGCAGCGCCTCGTGCTTGCGGTCTTCCGGGGCAAAGCCGATGCCCGCCACGATCGCTGCATGCGGACTGTTGGGGCCAACGGGCACACCATTCATCGTTATGGTTCCGTCGACGCGCCTATCATAGCCGACAATCGCCTTTGCCAGTTCGGATCGACCCGCACCCATAAGGCCGGCAATGCCGAGCACCTCGCCACGGCGGACCTTGAGGCTCACATCGGTGACGTGGTCGGTGGTCAGGCCCGTCACCTCCAGCAACGGTTGCCCCGATTGCCACGTCTCGCGCGTAAACAGATCGGCGATGTCGCGGCCCACCATGAGCTTGGCTATGGTCTGCTCGCTGGCACCGGCAGCGGGGGAATCATCGACCAGCCGGCCGTCCCGCAAGACGACAATGCGATCCGCAAGGTCGATGACCTCGTTCAGCCTGTGAGAGATGTAGACGATCGAAGTGCCCTCGCCGCGCAGCCGGCGAATTACTGAAAACAGACGGCGCGCTTCGTCGTCGGTCAGTGACGAGGTCGGCTCATCGAATGCGATCAGCCGGCCGCCGGCACGTATGGCGCGCATGATTTCGATCATCTGGCGCTGTGCCGGACCGAGTGTGCTGCAGAGTTGACGCGGCAGCATATCCTGCTGCATGCCGAAGGTCGCAAGCACCTTATCAGTCTGGTCCTCGAGCCTGTGCCAGTCGAGCAGGACGCCTGCCAGCCGCGGCAGTTCGCCGACGAAAATGTTCTCGGCCACGGTCAGGTTCGGAACGATCTCCGGCTCCTGATGGATGACGCGTATTCCGGCTCTGTGGCTGTCGCGCGGTTCGCTGAAAACGATCGGCGTGGAGCCATGCAGCACGGTGCCGGTGTCCGGTGCGAACACGCCCTCGAGAATTCGCATCATTGTCGACTTGCCGGCGCCATTCTCGCCAACCAGGGCAAGCACCTCTCCTAGCCGAAAGGCAATCGAGACATTGTCGAGCGCCTGCACGACGCCGAAGCGCTTCGATATCCTGTCGAGCGAGAAGAAATCCGATTGCATCAAAAGCTCCTCCCGAGGATCGGTTCCGTGTGCCCGCCGACGAACTGCCGGCCCAAAGAGCGTCATGCGCACTGCGGCGCATGACGCATATCTGGTTCAGTGGCAGAGCTTGGCTTTGTAGTCCGACGCAAAATTGTCGGCGGTGATGTATTCCGGGTCAGTGAAGGATTGAACGGGAAGCTTCGTTCCGTCCTTGATGGAGGCCAAGAGAATCTTCACCGCCAGCGCGCCATGATTTTCCGAATTGAGCCACATCGTACCACGGAACGCCGAGGGCTTTCCGGATCCGAAGGCATCGCAGGCGCGGCTCCCGTCGATGCCGATCCCCATGCCCTGGTCTGCGGAATAGCCGGCATTCTCCAGTGCTCGCGCACCACCCAGCACGCCGTCATCGTTGCATGAATAGAATATCCAGTTCGTGACGCTGGGATTGGCCGTCAATGTGGTGGTCATCACATCGATGGCGTTGACCATCGTATTGTCGTAGGGGACGCGAACGATGCTGCCCGGCTTGAAATCGGGCACCGCCTTCAGGAACGCTTCTTCCGCGCCCTTGTTGCGCTGTATGCAGGTATCGGCCTTGCGGTCCTCGATCGAGGCGATGCGCACCTCTTTGCCCGCCCAGCCTTCAGCCTTGTAGAGCTTGGCAAGCTCTTCGCCCACCCGCGCACCGATATTGTAAGCATTCATGCCGACATAGGGGACCTGGGTGCCATCCTGGTAGTAGATATCGTCGTCCACCGCCACCAAGGGAATTTTTGCGGCCTTTGCTTTCTCCGCGATGACCGGTCCCAGCGCCTTGTCGGGGACAACGATGGCGATGCCTTTCACGCCATCGCCGACCATCGTATCGAAGGTCGTGATCGTCAAATTGGCGTCGAACTGAACGTCCTGCGACACGAACGCGGCCCCTGCCGCCTCAGCCGCTTTCTTGGCGCCGCCGACTTCGGCGACAAACCATGGATGGTCTCCCATCTTGTTGATGTAGCCGATCTTGATGTCGTCTGCGCTTGCTGCGCCACTCATCAGTCCGGCAGCCAATACCGCAAATGTCGCCAAAGCCTTTGTTGTGGTTTTCATGAATATCCTCCCTGAGAGCTCTATTGGTTGCTAGTCGTGGTAGAGAACCGAGCGCCCACCATCGATGGTGATCGTCTCGGCATTTATGAACGGCGCTTCGTCCGAAGCGAGGAAAACCGCCGTCATTGCAACCTCGTCCGACCGGCCAATACGCTTGGGCGGATGGAGGTCGTAGGCTCGCCGCTTCTCCTCGGCGGGGTTCGGGAATGTGTTCCAGTAGGCTTCCGCGATCGGCGTCTCGATGTAGCCGGGTGCTATCGCGTTCACCCGGATACCGCGTGCGGCATATTCGATGGCCAGCGAACGGGTCAGGCCCAAAAGTGCATGCTTGGCGACCGGATACGGGAACGTATGGGGAATGATCTGGAAGGCGTGACAGCTCGCTATGTTGACGATGGACCCCGAGCCCTTCGCCAGCATCGTCGGCAAAACCGCCTTGGCGCAGAACCACGCGGCCTGGAGGTCGAGCTTGAGGCAGCGCTCCCATTCCTCATCCGGCATCATCAATGGTTCGTAGAAGACGTTGGCACCGGCATTGTTGACCAGAACGTCGACGCCGCCATAGCTCGTGATCGTGCGGGCGACCATCTCCGCGACCGCGGATGCGTCCGTGACATCCGTCTCGACGAACAATACGTCGGCGCCTCCGGCACGCAGTTCGTCAGCGATCGCTTTGCCGCTTGCCGCATTCAGTTCGGCAATGACGGTCTTTGCCCCATGCATCGCAAAAGCCCGGGCGGTGGCGGCACCTATGCCTTGGCCGGCGCCCGTGACGATTGCGATCTTTCCCTGCAGCCGGCCTGCCATTGCATTCACCAGTCGACCACGGTGCCGTCCGGCATGACGGCATTGCGGGCATGCAGCACTTCCTGCTTGAAGGGGTGACGCGCGATCACGTCCTCATTGACGGTGACGCCAAGGCCCGGCAGTTCGGGCAGGTCCCAGCGGCCTGGTTTACGCCGAATTGGCCAGGTAACGACCTCGTCGTACCAGGCGACGGCACCGGACATCTCCTCCTGAATGACGACGTTTGGCGTCGATATGCCGAAGTGAAGAGCAGCCACACCGGCGATCGGACCGAGCGGGTTGTGCGGCGCAAGGCCGATGCCTGCCGTTTCCGCCATGGCCGCGATCTTCTTTGTCTCCAGCAGACCGCCAGTGTGGCAGATATCAGGCTGGGCAATGTTGAAGGCACGGGCTGCGATCGAGTGCGTGAATTCGCGACGTCCGATCAGCCGCTCGCCGGAAGCGATCGGCACGGCCGATCGCGCCGTGATATGCGCCAGTCCGGCAACATCTTCGGGCGGCACGGGTTCTTCTGCGAACATGATGCGGGCCGGCTCGATTGCTCTGAGGTAATCCATCGCAGCGTTAACCGATGCAGGGCGTCCATGGAAATCGACCATGATGTCGATGTCCGGACCTATGGTCTCGCGAAGTGAGCCAACCATATTGGCAACGGAGTCGACTGCCTTGGCGGGCGATACGTAGTGGGTGTAGGGAATGCAGACGACCTTGACCGCATCGTAGCCTGCTTGCGTCACGATGTGTCCGCGTTCCACGATCGCGTCCGCGGATCCGGTCTCATAGACCGCCTTCATGTCCCCGAGGCCGAGATGCGTATAGGTGCGCAGATAGTCGCGAACCTGGCCACCCAGAAGGCGCCAGACGGGGACGCCCAATGATTTGCCCAGGATGTCCCAGAGCGCGATCTCGATGCCGCTGACGGCAGACATTCCCTCGACGCCGAGACGCCAAAATCCGTGCCGCGTAAGTATCTGATAGCACTGCTCCACGTTGCGCGGATCTTGCCCGATGAGCAGGGCCTCAAGGTCTTGAAGCGCCCCAACGACGGCTCGGGTCTTCCATTCCAGCGTTGCCTCACCCCAGCCAAACAGCCCGGGCTCGTCGGTTTCGACCCGAACGAAGACCCAGTTGCGCATTTCCGCATTGCAGACGCGAGCCTTGATGGCCGTGATTTTCATTGGTCCTCCCAGACCTGCCGTCTTTTTTCATGGCAATATGTATGATTTATTATGGATAATATGGACGAGTCAAGCGCAACGTCGATGTGGACCAGCGCCGCCTAGGAACTGGTCCTCAGGAGGATCCGAGCAATTTTCGATCAATCCTTGTCCGCCGATGGAAGGGCTGTCAGCCGCCGATCCACGAATATCGCGGGAAAGGCGCGGCTAAATCACCGCGCAGACCGTTTTCGTCTCGAGATAGTTCTCCAGGCCCGGTGCGCCGTTCTCATAGCCCCAACCGGATTGCTTGTGGCCGCCCTTCGGCAATTCCGGCGAGAAGTAGGAATGGCAATTGATCCAGACGGTGCCCGACCGGATAAGTGCGGCAAGGCGATGCGCAGCGGAAAGGTCGCGGGTCCAGACGCTTGCGGCGAGGCCGTAGGGCGAGTCGTTCGCATGGCTTAACGCCTCCGCGACGTCATCGAACGGTGTCACGGCAACGACCGGGCCGAAGATTTCCTCGCGCATCATGCGCATGTCCGGGCGAACGCCGGTAACCACGGTCGGCTCGAAGAAGTTGTCGAAGCGCCGGCCGCCGGCGATGATCTCGGCGCCGCTGGAGGCACCATCGCCGACGTAGAAGGCGACGCGCGCAGCCTGGGTTCCGTTGACCAGCGGACCAAGGTCGGTATCCGGGTCAAGCCCGTGTCCGAGACGCAGCTTTCGCGCCTCTTCCGCCAGCCCCTCCACCAGACGGTCGTAGATCGAGCGATGCGCATAGACACGCGAGCCGGCGACGCAGACCTGGCCGGCATTGGCGAAGATCCCCCGAGCCACTCCGGGGATTGCGAGCCCCATGTCTGCATCGGGCATGATGATGGCCGGCGACTTGCCACCCAGCTCGAGCGTCAGCTTCTTCAGATTGCCGCGCGCTGCGGAGACGATCATCTTTCCGACTTCCGTCGAGCCGGTGAAGGCGACCTTATCGACATCGGGATCTGCAGCCAATGCTGCGCCCACGGTTTCACCGAGACCGGTCACGATATTGACGACGCCGTCCGGCAAGCCGGCTTCGATCATCAGTTCGCCGAGCCTGAGCGCGGTGAGCGACGTTTCCTCAGCTGGCTTGAGCACGATCGTACAGCCGGCGGCAAGCGCCGGGGCGAGCTTCATCGAGGCCATAAGCAGCGGCGAATTCCATGGCGTTATGGCTGCCACGACACCGATCGGCTCTCGCACCGTGTAGGCGAAAATCTTGCTGCCCACCGGTTGGTAGCTGATGGAGGTGGGGATGGTCGTGCCGAGGATTTTCGTGGCAAAACCGGCAAAATAGCGGAACTGCTCGGCCGAGGCGGGAATCTCGGCGAAGCGTGAGGTCTTCAGCGACTTTCCTTGGTCAAGCGTCTCGAGTTCTGCAAGCTCATCGGCATGGCGTTCAATCAGGTCGGCGATGCGCCAGAGCAGCTTGCCGCGTGCCGACGGTGTCATGTCGCGCCAGCTCTCGCCTTCGAAAGCAGCACGCGCCGTAGCAACGGCGCGCCCGGCGTCATCGGCTGTGCCTTGCGCCAGCAGCGCGAGCGTGTCGCCATTCGCAGGATCGGTCGCGGGCAAGGTTGCGCCATCGCTGGCGTCGCACCAGCCGCCGCCGATCAGGTGCCGCATTCTGGGTTTGGCCAGGAACGCCTTGACGCCTGCATGCCTGGCTGCACCGTTTCGAATGATGACCGTCATGTCCGTACCCCGCAAGCGAGCGCCTCGACCGCCGCGAGAGCACCGCGGATGATGGAATGATAGCCGGTACAGCGGCAGATATTGCCTTCGAGCGCAGTGCGGATCTGAGACTCGTCGGGAGCCGGATTCTCCAGCAGCAGAGCGGTCAGCGCAACAGTGATGCCGGGTGCGCAGTAGCCGCACTGGAAGGCGTTTTCGGCCGCCAGGGCCTGGCGCAGGACAATAGCTTCGGGAAGGTCGTCGAAACCCTCCGGCGTGATGATGGTGGCCCGGTCGAGTTGCCACGACATGAGCAGACAGCCATTGACCGCGCGATCGTCCATCAGCACGGAACAAGCGCCGCAGCGGCCGATGCCGCAAGCCATCTTGCCGGCAGTCATGCCGAAATGATCGCGCAGCAGGTCGATCAGGCGCAACTCAGCGGGCACAGCCAGCGCCTGGCGGCAGCCGTTGAGGTTAAAGGTAATCGCGATCTCGGCACTCACGCTGCACTCCTCTGCAGGGCGTCGAGTACCCATTCAGGATCGACCGGGATGCGCTCGGGCCAAGCCCCTGTGGCGTCCGCAATCGCGTTGACGATGGCTGGCGTCACGGCGCCAATGCCAAGCTCACCAACTCCGCGCGGACCGAACGGGTCGTCCTCGTCCAGATCCTCCAACGCGAAGGTCGCGAGGCTTTCCGGCGTGTCGGCAATGCCTGGCAGCGTGTAGAAATCGAGGTTGCCGGCAAGATACCGGCCATCCCGCATCGCCGCGTCCTCGGTGAGGGTGAAGCCCAGCCCCTGGACGCCGCCGCCTTCGATCTGGCCAAGATAGGCGGCAGCATCGAGCATCGGTCCGGCCGCGGTGTGCTGATGGAGGTCGAGCACACGTACCTGTCCGGTGATGCGGCTCACGGCAACGCGCGCCAGTGTCGCGCCGAAAGCGAAGATCAGGCGTGCATTGCCTTTCAGGTAGTCCGATTTCGGAAACTCGAAGCTGACGGCAGCAGCTGGCAGCCCGTCCGGAGGCAACGCCTTGGCAAGCTCGGTGAAACTCATGAGCAGTGAGCCGCTGTTGGAATGTCGCTCGACGATGCCGCCGGGCCCCAGCGCCAGCGTCCCGGCTTCACGGCAAAGCAGTTGGCCCGCTGCGGCCAGCAGGTCGCGCGCAAAAGCTGGTGCGGCGACTGCCGCGACCCGCCAGACCACGTGAGTGCCGCGCGAGGCGGTAGAGGAACCGGATTCGGGCGTCGCCGCCGTATCGCCGGTGACCGGCCGGACATCGTCGCGACCGCAGCCGAGCGCTCCGGCTACGGCGGCCTTGACCGAGGTGAGCAGGCCCTGTCCCATCTCGTCCAGGCCGTAGAGAGCTTCGATCATGCCATCCGCAGCCAAGCGCAACGCGCCTCCGGCCGGGTCCGGCGGCAGCGTGCCTAGTCCGTTGCCTTGATAGTTCATCGCCATCCCGACGCCGATCGTCTCACAGCCGTCGAACGACGGACCACGCGGCTTGGCCCAGATCGGGTCAGCAGCGGCGGCTTGCAGCATCTCGGCCAAACGTTCGGACGGCGCGACCTGCTGGCCGAGATGGCCTCGCGTGCCAGGCTCGCGCAAATTGCGGCGCCGTATCTCGATAATGTCGATGCCGGCGGCTTCGGCTAGCCGGTCCAGCTGGCACTCTACCGCGAAGGCCATCTGGTTGGCACCGAAGCCACGAAACGCGCCGCAGACGCCGTTATTGGTGTAGGCGAGCCTGCCCGAGCTGAGGACGTTGGGAACGACATATGGCCCGCAGGCGTGTTCGAGGGCCGTCTCAAGCACGCCCGGACCGAGCGACGCGTAGGCGCCGGCATCCGCGATCACATCCACCTGCTGTGCGAGCAGCCGACCTTCGGGGTCGCAGGCGGTACGCATATGGATGCGCATGGCATTGCGCTTGGTGCCCGCGATGACGGATTCCGCCCGGTCGAGATGCAGCCGCACGGCCCGTCCAGTCTTCAGCGCCAGCAGGGCCAGGGCCGGCTGCACGGTCAGCTCGTCCTTGCCGCCGAAAGCGCCGCCAGTCGGGCTGGTGACCACCCGTATCTGCTCTTGCGGCATACCGAGGATGCGCGAGAGCTGCATGCGGTCGCGGCGGCCATGCTGCCCACCGGCAAAGACGTTCAGGGTACCATCCGTACCGACGAAAGCGTAGCCGCCCTCCGTCTCCATAAAGCCGTGCATCTGGCTCGGCGTTTCGTAGACAGCCTCGACGATATGAGCTGCCTTGGCAAAAGTCGCGGCGGCATCGCCACGCCTGAACTCGAACCTGCACTGCAGATTGCCGGAGGCGTGGACCGGCTCCGCTCCAGCGGCGAGCGCCTGTTCAGGATCGTCCACGGCCGGCAGTGCCTCGTATTCGACGCTGATGAGAGCAAGCGCGCGTTCGGCCGTCTGGGTGTCAACGGCGGCAACAGCGGCAACCGCGTCGCCGACATAGCGGACCTTGTCGAAGCACAGCGCCGGCTGATCCTGCACGACGATGCCGAAAGCATTGCTGCCGGCAATGTCACGGTGCGTGACAACCGCCGCGACGCCGGGCAGCGCCTCGGCCGCGCTCGTATCGATGGAAACGATCCTTGCATGGGGAATGCCGGCGCGCCGAATGCGCCCGACCAGCATAGCGGGCTCGCGATGATCGGTCAGGTATTCGAGCCGGCCGGCGATTTTCGGCGCGCCGTCCGGCCGCTGGTGCCAGCGCGGGCCGGTTTGCGACCGGGACACAAGAACCTCGGCGGGCGGCTTTCCGGACGGCACGGTCCGCCGGCGCGGCGAATGTGCTCCTTGGGACAACTTGCCGCCGAGCCCGAAGACCAGCGCATTCGCCGCGACATGGCGCCGATAGCGGCCGGACCGCCACGCATCGTCGATCGCCGGCGCCTCTTCGAGAATTGCAGCGTGCAGCTCGGCCCAATCGATCTCCTGGAGGCGCCGGCCGATAAGCAGCGCTTCAGCGTGGCCGAGACGGGCCGCTTGCCCGCCGCCGCTGGCCGCGAGCCGCGCGATCGTAACACGATCGTCCGCCGTTTCGATCACCCCGGCGACACCGGCCATGCTTGGGGTGAAGGCGGCGCGCAGGCCGACTTTGCGATGGGTCCAGCGAGCGGCAGTTGGCTGCGGTGGAACGATGATCGTCTCAATGAGGGCCGCTGACGGTGCGTCGGCCAACCATTGCGCGAGCGGCACGACGGCGCGCCCAGCCGGTGAGACGATCTCCAGCTTCGCGTCGATCGCGAGCAGGGCCGGCAGAAGGCAACCCGTGCGCCCCGCGACGTTGCCGCCCAGCGTTGCGAGATTGCGGACGGCGGGTCCCGCGGTGGCGCGGACGGCGGCTGCGAGCAGAGGCAAATTCTCGCCTATCGCCCGGTCACGCTCCAAGGCACCCAGGGTCGTCAGTGCGCCGATGCGAAAGCCGTCATCGGCCGGTTGGATGCCCTTCAGGCAGGCGATTCGGCCGATGTCGATGAGGCGCCGCGGCTTTGGCAGGCCCTTCGCCCAGCCGAGCTGCAGCGCCGTGCCCCCGGCGACCAGTTGCGACGCGCCCTCGCCTGCCCATGACAGCGCCTCGGCAACGGAGGCCGGGCGAAGCACCTGGAGACGCGGCTCGGTCATGTGGCTCCCGCGGCCGTGCCGAAACGGATGCCCCTTTCCTTCAGCCAGCGGCGGTAGGCGATGGAGGACCCGTCGGCGCGGGTCGGGATTTCCATCCGCGGCTCGAGTGGAAGGCGCAGCGGTCGCTGGTTCTCCACGATGATCCGGTCCTGCAGAAAGATGACCTGTTCGAAGTTGAGCAACGCCGTCTGCGTCGAAGCGGAATCGACCAGATACATGACCGGCTGGGCGCGGCAGAGGTCTTCCTCGATGGGCTGGATGAACAGCGCGATCGCGTCGAGCCGGTCCGGCGCCACGGGGCACACGCGATAGAGCATCACCACGAATGGACTCGGCACGCGATAGGTCAGATGCACAAACGCGCCCGAGCTTTCCGTGGCGGCGATGCGCGGCTGGAAGAACGTGCAGTTGGTCGCCCAGACCTCATCCACATCGCGACGTATCTCGCTCAGATAGGCCGGCACCTCCGTGTGCGGCTCCGAGCCGAGAATGTCGGTATGCACGAAGGGGAAGTGCGCCATGTCGAGGAAGTTCTCCACGACACGCAAACCCGAAGCCCGCATCGTCACCCAGCCGCAGGGCACGTAGCGCCGGTCGGCTTCCAGCGCCTCGGCGATCTCGAAGATCCCCTTCCCGGGCTCGCCCAGCGTCGTCCAGACGCAGCCATAGCGCTGCCGGACGGGCAGCGCGGGACCGCGGCCGCCGTCGTCCAGGACCTCCCGGACGGTGATTGCGCCCGCGGCGTCACGGACCAGTTCGATGTCCTGTCCAAGCAGCCGCGTGCGGCTTGGCGCGCCGCCTGGATCGGCCGCCGTCTCCACCGCGTACCAGTCGTCCAGTGCCGCCTTGTCCGTCGTCTTCATGACCGGGGCTCGCCTTATTGGGTCCACTGCAGGCTGCCGCCGGAATTCGCGGCGAGGAAGGCGGCGCGCTGGGCGAACAGGCCAGGCGCGACGCGATGGATTTCGGCGATGATCTCGCGCAGGTCGCCGGTGCGCAGCACGCCGTGCTCGACGAGGATCTCGCCATCGACCATCGTCAGGGATACGTCGCCGCCACGCACGGCGTGGACGAGATTGTGGTGGAGGTTGAAATAGGGTCCGTCGCGGAAGACCGGCGTCATGCGCGGCGTATCGGTTCGGACCGCGATGATGTCGGCGCGCTTGCCGACCTCGATCGAGCCGATCTCATGATCGAGGCCGATCGCCTCGGCACCAAGGATCGTCGCCATGCGCAGCACCTGCCAACTGTCCATTGCGGCGGCGTCGAGGTCCTTGAGCTTACCCAGCAGCGAAGCCACCTTCATCTCTTCGAACATGTCGAAATTGTTGTTCTCCTTCTCGCCGTCGGTGCCGATCCCGATAGGCACGCCGGCCTTCAGCATCTCGGCCACCAGCGCGATGCCGCTTGCCAGCTTCATGTTGGAAACAGGATTGTGGGCCACCGAAACGCGGCGCTTGGAAATAAGCTCGATCTCTTCTCGATCGAGCCAGACGGCGTGGGCGATCATGGCGCGCGGCGTTTCGAAGAAGCCAAGGTCGTCCAGCGCGAACATCGGGCGTTTGCCGTAACGCCGCTCAAATTCCGCGATCTCGATCTCAGCCTCGCTGCAATGGGTGTGGAAGCCGGTCTCGTATTTCCTTGCGAGGTCGATCGCCCGGCGCTGGCCGGCCTCGTCCGCATAAAACAGATGCTCCAGCCCGACCCACACATTGATGCGGCCGCCCGCCTTGCGATGCCAGCCCTCGATCATCGCCTCGTTCATGTCGAGCGTGTCGAAATAGTTGTAGTCGGGATGCTCGCCGACGTAAGGCACGGCGACCAGGCGGTTGCCGATCGCCTCGGCCGCCCTGGCGCTGCCTTCCATGAACCGCCACATGTCGACGACGGTGGTCGTGCCGCCGAGCACGGATTCCGCGTAGCAGAGCCACGATGCCGCCTCGGCCTCGTGCGGCTGCAGCACGCGATGCATCGGATTGATATGGAGCGTCAGCCAGTCCCAGACCGGCAGGTGCTCCGCCGTGCCGCGCAGAAAACCGGAATGCGCATGCACATTGACCAGCCCAGGCAAAAGCACCGCATTGTCGAGCTTCTTCACGGCCACGGCCGGATACGCAGCGCGCAATGCTGCGAGTGCGCTGACCGCGGCGATACGACCATCCTCGACCAGCACGGCGCCATCAGGCAACACGTGGTTATCTTCATCCATGGTGAGCAGCGTGTCGGCAGCGAGGATGAGGCCTTGGGTCATCGCGGGTACTCCGTGTGCGGTCCGTCGGTCATGACATCCTCAAGCTGCCGCGAGCAGGAAATCGGCGGCGCGCTCGCCGATCATAGTGGCGGGCGCGTGGGTGTTGCAGGTCGGGATCGTCGGGATCACCGAGCCATCGGCGATATGCAGCCCATCAAGGCCGTGCACGGCGAGGCGGCTGTCGACGACAGCCATCGCGTCCTCGCCCATCTTGGCGGTTCCGCAGACGTGGAAGAAGGTCGAGCACGCATCGCGGATGAAGGCAATGGTCTCGGTGCGGGTCAGCCGGCGGTCGGGTGCGGCAAAGTTGCGGAAGACACCGGCGTTCGCCTTTGCAGCCGCCATCTCCATCACCATCTCGACCGCAGTGACCATGGCGTCGAGATCTTCCGGTTCCGCCAGAAAGTTCGGTTGGATTTCGAGCGGCCCGCCGGGCTTGCCGTCGAGTAGCTTCAGCTGCCCGACACTCTTCGAGCGCATCAGGCCCGCACCGAAGGAAAAGACATCGCCGGATACATCGTAGCGCGCGCGTATCGCAGGTTCGGCGCTGTTGCCCTGGACCGGAAAGGCGTGCAGGTCGGGCTGCGGCAGGTCCGGCCGCGACTTCCAGTTCACCATCGAGCCGCCGCCATTGCCCATTATTGGGCCGATCGGGCGCTTCGCGCGGAAAACGCAGGCCTGCGCCAGCGGATGATCCTGAAGATTCCGGCCGACGCCCGGCAGGGCGCAAACGAGCGCAATGCCAAGGCGCTTCAGTTCGAGCGGATCGCCGATGCCTGACAACATCAGCATGCGCGGCGTGTCGATGGCACCGGCCGCGAGCACGATGCTCTCGCGCGCGCGTGTTTCGCGGATTTCGCCACCGACTAGGTGCTGGACCGCGACGCATCGGCTGCCTTCGACCGTCAGGCCGATGGCCGCGGAACCGGTCAGCACCGTCAGCATCGGATGATCGAGTATAGGCACGAGATAGCCCGTCGCCGAACTCCAGCGCTTGCCGTCGCAGATGTTGAAATTCGCGGCGGTCGCCCCCTCGTTGCTGGGGCCGTTGGGATCGTCGATTACGGGGATGCCGATCTCGGCCGCGCCATCGATCAGCGCCTGCGCGACCGGGTGCAGTGCCGCCGGCCGCTCGACACGGAGCGGACCACCCGCACCCCGAAACTCGCTTGCACCATCGCGCCAGTCCTCGCAGCGCCGGAAATAGGGCAGCACGTCGGCGAAGCTCCAGCCCTTGGCGCCGCCAGCCTCCCAGGCATCGTAATCATGTGGGTGGCCGCGATACCACATCATCGCGTTGATGGCGCTTGAGCCGCCCAGCAGGCGGCCACGCGGGATGCCGATGGTACGGCCGTTCACGCGCGGTGTCGGAGCATAGTCATAGCCCCAGTCATAGGTGCCGCGGCCAAGCGGCACCCATTGGCCGGGGTCGTCGGCCTCCACGATCCCAAGACTCGTCGGGCCGGCCTCGATCAGGAGGACGTCGGCACCGGCATCGACCAGCCGCCGCGTCACCGCACAGCCACCGGAACCCGAGCCGACCACGACGTAGTCGTAGCTGGGTTTCAGCGCGCGTCGGGGGACGACAGGTCCGAGGGTGCCCATGATCTCGTCAGTTGTGCTCGCTCGGGCCCATGATGACGATGCCTTCGCTCGCCTCGACGTGGCGGACGAAGATATACTTGTCCTCGCGGCCGTCGCTGTGTTTGCGCTTGATGTCCGGCTGAACCGTTCCCGAGACCTTGGCGACCACCACATAGGGAGCGTCCAAGGCGAGCCCCCTCGCGCAATGCGCGTCGAACTCCTCCACGGTGCGCGCCGTATGGGCGTTCTCGACGCCGGCGCCGCGCGCGATCGCGGCAAGGTCGACGCGGCCCAGCGCCGTATGCGTCGGCGGGCCGCCGATCGACTGGTAGCACTCATTGTCCCAGACCACGATGAAGAGGTTCTTCGGTTGTTCGTTGCCGAGCGTGGCCAGGATGCCCAGATTGAAGAGCAGGCCGCCATCCGTATCGAGCGAAACGACGCGGCGGTGCGGCAGGCCGGCGGCGAGCCCGAAGGCCTGCGGCGTGACGCAGCCGAGTTGCTGCTGGAACAGGCTCGCTTCGCGCATATGCGGCGCGGCGTTGTACCACTCGTCAACGCTGCCGCCGAGCGAAAGGATCACCAGCTCATTCTTCAGCCGCGCGGCAAGCGCCTTCATGCAGTCGAAGCGTTTCATCGCACCACCTCGCCGCCGAGCGCCACGGCCGAATGGTAGTAGGACGCATAGGACCAGGAATAGGCGTCGACGATGGCGCGCTCGATCTTCGCCTCCTCTGTGACGATCCGGTACGGCACGCGCAGCGCGTTCAGCACCGGCTCCATGGTGATGCCGTGCGGGATTGCCCACCAATTGTTCTCGCCGAGCTCGCCGCGGTAGCTCATCAGCATCACGACCGGGATGCCTGCCCCGAGGCCCATCCGGGCCAGCGGCTCGACCGAAGCGCGCAAGCCGGAGTTTTCCATGACCAGCGCCGCGCGCTTGCCCGACAGGAAGACCCCGCCGCAGATCGCCGCGCCCTCACCCTCGTTGGTGACGCGGATCGTGCGGATATCCGGATCGGCATCAAGGGCCGGGTAGAGCTCCTTGAACAGCGAATCGGGCAGGTAGCAGACGATGCTCACTCCCGCCCGCTTAAGCCCCCGAATGACCGCGTCGACCGCACTCTGCTTCATGACATCCCCTTCGGCCGGGAAGTCTCGCAAAGCTCAGTTGTTCGAGATAGGCACAAATTACTCTCTATATCGATGCGCAAAATGCAACAACTAACCATGCAACGCCTCGACCATGCGGGCCAGCAGCGCCGCGAATGCGGAGGCCGCATCCGACATTTCGCGTTCCAGCCGGGCGAGCAGCATCAGCCGGTGCGGGTTCATGCGCGAATCGCGCAACGGCACGAAAACGAGCGATCCGTCAGCCACTTCCGGTTCGATGCCGAGCTTGGTGCGAAGCACCACGCCGAGGTTGAGGCGCACCATCTCGGTCATCAGTCCGATCGAGTTGGTCCGCGACCGTCGCGTGATGTCGATCATGGAGCGCCCGATCGCATCGTCGATCGAAATGCCCAAAGCAAGGCTGTTGTCCGAGACGATGACCTGTTCGCCGGCAAGATCGAACAGCTTCACTTCCTTGCGGCCGGCAAGGCGGCTGTCCGGATGAGCGACGACGCCCAGCGGCAGAGGCGTGCTCGCGATCTTGCGCACGTTGCGCGGCACGCGCACGTCGAAAGCAAGCGCCAGATCGCATTCGCCGTCGGCAACCGCATCGCAGGCGCGCTGCGACCCGGCGACATGCACATCGACCGATATCTGCGGATGGCGCTTCCAGAATTCCTTCAGCGCGTTCGGCACCAGCCCGCGCGCCGCGCTCTCCACGATTGCCACGGACAACGAGCCGCGGTTGAGGCCACTGAGATCATTGATCTCGGACGAGGCGCGGGCCAACTCGGTGATGCTCTGACGCGCGTGGTAGAGCAGAAGCTCGCCTGCGCTGGTCAGTTTCAGTCGCTGACGCACACGCTCGAAGAGCGGCGTGCCCAGTTCGTCCTCCAGACCCTTGATGACGCGGCTGATGGAGGATGGCGCCACGTTGAGCGCCTGCGCGGTCTGGCGAACCGAGCCCAGCCGCGCGACCATTTGGAAATAATGGATGCGCGGTGAGACCAGGCCAAGTCGGAAGGGATCCACTCAGGCGGCCTCGAAGGCGGGGACGATCTCCATTTCCGGCACCAGCACGAGACCTTTGTCGGTGATACGGATTTCGGGGATGACCGAGAGCGGGATGAGGTTGAAGCCCATATAGGGAATGCAGCAGCCGGCCGCCTCCCATTCCCGCTTGAGGATCTTCACCTCCTCTGCGACCTCGGTGACGCGCTTGTCGGACAGCAGACCGGCGATCGGCAGTTCGACCATGGCAGTCACTTTGCCGTCGACGACGACACAGACGCCGCCTTGCGTTTCCTCGATCGCCCGCAGCGCCACCTGCATGTCGGCCTCGTTGAGGCCGGCGATGATGATGTTGTGGCTGTCGTGGCCGACGGACGATGCGACGGCGCCGCGCTTCAGCGTGAAATTGCTGAGCAGCCCGTAGGCGACGTTGCCGTCCGACTTGCCATGTCGCTCGACCACGGTGACGAAGCACAGGCCGTGGCGGTCGAAATGGTTCTGCCAGTCGTTGGCCGGATCGAGCGTGATCTTCTGATGGCCGAGCGTGATCCCCGGCAGTTCGGTGCGGATGGTATGCGCCACCACCTTGGCGGTTGGCAGGTCCGGCGTCAGCTTGATCTGCTTCGGCAGCTTCACTGTGTGGTAGGCCGTGTCCGGATAGCGGTAGCGGGTCGAGAGGGCCTGGTCGAGCAGCGGCGTGATCTTGCCGTCATCGACGACGAGTTCGCCGCCATACCACGTGCTGACGGGATCGAAGCCGTCGTCGAGCAGCACCAGGTCGGCACGGCGGCCGCCACCGAGGCCGCCGATTTCGCCTTCCATGCCGAAGCGCGTCGCGCCATGCAGTGAGCCCATAGACCAGGCCTGCTCCGGCGTCATGCCGGCCTTCATCGCCTCGCGCGTCACCCAGTCAAGGCCGAAGAGCATCAGGTCGTCAGCATCGCGGTCGTCGGTGCAGACCGCGATGCGCTTGTGCGAGGCTCCGAGTTCCGTGATCGTCTTGATCGCTGCGGGCAGGCTGTGCCACGGCGTCGTCGGCGGGCCGCCGCGCAGGAACAGCCAGATGCCGGCTTCGAGCATGTCGTCGGCGATCTCGCGGTCGATCGCCTCATGGGTGTCGGTGACGCCGGACGCCGCATAGGCCGACACGAATTCGCGTCCATAGACGTGTCCCGATACCGGGCGGCCGCGTTTCAGCGCCGCAGCGAGGATGGCATGGCTGCGTTCATCGCCCATAGCCACTGGCACGAAATCCATCTTCTCGCCGAGCGCCACGGCTTCCGGCCATTTGTCGAACAATGCGCCGATCTTCTCGGCTGTCAGGTCGCCGCCGGCCGTTTCCAGCAACGACGATGTCGCCGGGACGGTGCTCGGTACCGTCAGGAAAATGGACAACGGCGCCAGGCGCGCGTCCTCCAGCATCGCCTCGACGCCAGCAACGTCCATGACGTTGCCGATCTCGTGGCTGTCGCAGAAGAGGGTCGTGGTGCCATTGAGCAGCGCCGCCTCGGCATAGGCGCAGGCCGTCACCATCGAGGATTCGATGTGGATGTGCGGATCGACCAGGCCGGGCGCGACGATGCCGCCCCCGGCGTCATATATCCGGGCGCTGCCGCCCTTATAGGTGCCGGCCGGCTTCACGGCGGCGATCCGTCCTCCCGATAGCCAGATCTCGCGGCCTGGAAGAATGCGCTCCGAATAGGTCGACAACACGCGTGCGCCGGCAATGACCAGATCTGGATCGGCTCGCCCGGAAGCGACACCGGCCAGTCGCCGGGTCATGGACGAGAGCGGCTGGACGGAAAAGCGCGTGAGAGAGGTCATTCTGTTGCTAGCCTCATTCTCGTTGAATTTTGGGCGTCAATGGTAATCGGGGATGCCCGGCATGGTCATGAAGCCGGGAAGCGCGCGGAAGCGACGCGCCCAGCGGCGCAGCGCCGGATACTCGTCATGGTCGACGCCGAAATCGCGGCTCAGCGCAAAAGCCGGAAAAAGCGCGATGTCGGCGATGGTCGGGCGGTGCGCAGCGAACCATTCTTTTTTCTCGAAACCCCGCGCGGTCATATGGTCGTCCATGGCGCGGAGCGCTTGCGCGGCACCGGCACGCAGCGCAGCCTCGTCGCCGGCGGCGCCGAACATGGCATGGCGGCGCGCGGCACCGGCAACGCCGAGATCGCCGGCCGCGAAGAAAAGCCACTGCATCACCTTGGCGAAATCCGCACCATCCGCCGGCAGCCATGCACCCGTTGAATCGTGGCTGCGCGCCAGATGGGCGATGATGGACTCGGCGCCGAACATCGTCACCTCGTCGTCGCGGAGGATGGGCAGGCTGCCCGCCGGGTTCATGGCCAGGAATGGCGGTGTCTTCTGCTCCACCCCCGGAAATGCATCGACTGCGACGGTCTGCCATTCCAGGCCAAGCATGGAAAGCGCCAGCCGCACCTTGTAGCAGCTTTCGTCCAGCTCGTAGTTGTAGAGCGTGATCCTCGCCATCATGCGGCCCGCGTCGTCGAGGTCGCGCCGGTACGCCCGGTCTCGAGATGATGACGCAGCTCGCTCGTCCAAGCGAAGAAATGCTCCTGCCCCTTGCCGGCATACTTGGCTGCCGGTCCGTCAATCACGACGTGCAGGGCCGATCGTTTGTCGGTCAGTTCCTGCAGGCCAAGAAGCAGCGTGTCTTCGCCGACCTTCAGGCTGAACAGCGCCCCGCTCAGCGCCTTCAGATCAGCGAGCCCGGATCCGCGGGAGAAGGGCCTGGGCGGCATGGCCCTCACGACATCGATCACCATTGCGGCGGGACTGTCGAGATACAGGCTGCGGACCGGCACCACCTCCTCTGGCAAGGCAGGCAGTTCGGGCAATGCTGCTGCCGGATCCAGCGTCGTCCAGATCGTGCCAGCCGCCTCGGCCGATCTGTGGGCAGACACGGTAATGGACGCCGGCACCCTGAGATCGGGGTGGGCCGGAATGTATCGGCACTGGCCGGCCGCATCGTACTGCCAGCCGTGATAAAGACAGGCGATATGGTCGCCGCGGACAAAACCGAAGCTCAGCTTCATGCCGCGATGCGGGCAGCGATCCTCCCAGACATGCGCTGCGCCGCTGTTGTCGCGCCACACCACCAGTTCGTTTCCGCCAAGGCGGATCCCGGCCGAACTGCCCGGCTCGATCGATCCCGACAGCGCCACTGGGTGCCATCCAGCCTGTATCGTCATCCTGCGTCTTCCTCTCTGGAATATCCCCGAATTTCGGCTCGTTCGCAGTCCATCACCAGACAGTCGATTGGTCCCAGGCTACATGCCATCTCGAAGGCATCGATGAGATCGGGCTGGCCCGAAACCTGGACGACAAAAAAATCGTCCGCGGCTTCGTGCACCAGCAGATCGAGATTGAGCCGAGCGGCACGCCTGTCGGCGAACTCGCTAAAGCTCGACGACACCAGTTGGCCGACGAAGCGCAGGCGCGTTGTTTGAGGCGGAGGCGCAAGGTTCTGCGCTTCCAGTAAGTGCTTCATGCCTATATTTCTCCCGGCCTGCACATTTTTTAAGCAGTTTTAGAATGTGTCTAGTTAGGCATCATTTTTGGGCTTGTGCAAGCCCCGTTTCCCTGACATCTGTTGCGTATCAGGTGATCGGACAGTTGGAAAAAGCCGCGATTATCGAACAACTCGGCAGCCGTCCGTCGCCGAAGAAAACCAGGTACGGCTTTGGGGTTGCCGATCCGGGCGAGTGAGCGTCGATGTCGTTGTCAAGTTTCATTCAGCTCATGCCGAAGGTCGAGTTGCACTTGCACCTCGAGGGCGCCGTATCCGCGGAGACATTCGCAGAGTTGGCGGTGCAGAACGCGGTGCCGCTGCCGGACGGCAAACCGACATCGGAGCTCTACAGCTACGGCAACCTGCTGGATTTCCTGAAGATTTACGATCTGGTTTGCGCCTCGATCAGGACTGCGGACGATTTCTCTCGCATCACCTTCGAGGCACTGGAGCGCTGCGCGAAGGCCGGTGCGCGCTACGTCGAACTGTTCTTCAGCCCGCATGCGCATCTGGCTCATGGCGTGGCCTATTCGACGATGCTCGAAGGCATCCTCGATGGCTTTCACTGCGCGAAGGAGCGCTATGGGCTTATAGCAAAGCTGATACCGGCGCATGCGAAGCCGCTCGGCGCGGCAGGTGGCGAGCGCTTCCTGGACATGGTTCTGGCCGAGCGCCCGGCTGAGGTGATCGGCATCGGCTTCGATTACGACGAACGCCCGAACCCACCGCCGATGTTTGCGCGCATCGTCGAGCGAGCGCGGGCTGCCGGGCTCAATGTCACCAACCATGCGGGCGAGGATGGCCCGGCGGACTATGTCCGCGACACCATCGACATTCTCGGCCTGAGACGGGTCGACCACGGCTACCATGTCGTCGACGACCCGGCGCTGATGGAGCAGTGCAGGGAGATGGGCATCGTCTTCACCTGCTGTCCGAGCACGACGCTGGCCACCACCGTCTGGCGTGACCTTTCCGCGCCCGACGACGCGATCCGCCGCATGATCGAGGCCGGGCTTACCGTGACGATCCACTCCGACGATCCGCCCATGTTCGCCACGACACTCGACCGCGAATACGCGCTGATCGCCGAAAATCTTGCGCTCGGGCCGCCGGCACTGAAGCGGATCGCGCTGGCTGGCCTGTCCGCAGCATGGCTCGACGACGACATCAAGCAGGCATGGCTGGCCGACTGGTCGGCAGAAATCGACCGCCTCATGGAAACCGAACTGTCTCTCCCGAACTGAACACGACACGGAACAAAGGACCGAAGCATGATCGACCTGCGCAATCTCTCCCGCCGAGGCTTCCTCAACATGGGCGCCGCAGCCGGCGCCTCGCTGCTCCTGCCGAAATCCGGCCTTATCACGCCCGCCCATGCACAGACGCCGCTCGCCGCCGTCGCCGAGGAAAACGCTGTCATCGCCTTCGGCCACACCGGTCCGGTGACCGATGAAGGCTGGACCTGGAGCCACGACGAGGGCATGAAGGCCGTGCAGGAAGCGTTCCCGAAGCTGAAGACGCTGTTCGTCGAAAGCATCCCCTATTCGGCCGACGCGACCCGCACCTTCCGCCAGTTCGTCTCGGAAGGTGCCAACATGGTGTTTGCCACCTCCAACTATGGCGACTTCCTCTACGACGTGGCCAAGCGTTCGCCGGACGTCGCCTTCTATGAATGCGATGGCCGCAACCCGCTCGAAAATCTCTCGACCTATTACCTCGCCCATTGGTACCCGACCTACGTCACCGGTGTCGCCGCGGGCCTGATGAGCAAGAGTGGCAAGCTCGGCTACGTCGCCTCCTTCCCTGTTCCGTCGGTCTTTTCCGGCACCAACGCCTTCCTGATGGGCGCCCGTTCGGTCAATCCCAACGCCACGGTGCAGACCATCGTCATCAACTCGTGGTTCGATCCGCAGGCTGCCACCCAGGCCGGCACCGCACTCATCGACAACGGCGCCGACCTTCTGTTCGGCATCATGGACGAAGCAGGCTATCTGCAGGTGGCCGAGCAGCGCGGCGCGAAGGCCGTCATGTGGAATACCGACATCCGCCGCTACGGACCGAAGGCCTACGTCTCCTCGATCGCCATCGACTTCAAGAAATTCTATGTCGACCAGGTGCGCCTGCGCCTCGAAGGCAAGTGGACGCCCTCGCAGACCATCCTGCCGATGGGCGGCGGTATCGACCGCGATGCCTGGGGCGAGACGGTGCCCCCCGAGGTCGCAAAGCAGGCCGATGCCGTGCGCGACAAGATTCTCGGCGGCTGGAGCCCGTTCGAGGGCGAGATCAAGGACATCAAGGGCAACGTCAAGGTGGCTGCCGGCCATCGCATGACCGAAGAGGAACTCTACAACTGGGATTGGTCGATCGAAGGCGTCAGCGGCCTCCAAGCGTGATCCCGAACGATTGCAGAGTTTTCGGATAGACTATGCGGCAGAAGGCAAAGAGCTAAGCGGGATGAATGATTTTGTTCCAGTTCATCATGCTTCGAGCGAGCACCGCTACGGCGGCATGGAGGTGCCGTCCACCTCCCCGGGGCGTTACGCGCCTGGCTCCGGCGCGCCGCCGCTCGTGCTGCTCAAGGGCATCAGCAAATATTTCCCCGGCGTCGTTGCCAACCAGGATGTCGACCTGGACGTGATGCCGGGGGAGATCCACGCCTTGCTCGGCGAGAATGGCGCCGGCAAGTCGACCTTGATGAACATCCTCACCGGCATCTATCAGCCGGATGCCGGTGAGATCGTCGTCGACGGCTATGCCAAACGTTTCGCATCTCCAGTCGATGCGATCTCCGCCGGTATTGGTATGGTCCACCAGCATTTCAAGCTGGTGACCGCCTTCACGGTCGCCGAGAATATTCATCTCGGCTGGTCCGAAACGCCCAAGCGCATTGGCTCGTCGGTGCTCGAGGCGCGGACTGCCGCACTGGCCGAGAAGCTGAACCTCGCGGTACGGCCATCCGCGCGCGTCGCCGATCTTTCGACCGGCGAGCAGCAGCGCGTGGAAATCCTACGCGTGCTCGCGCGCAACGCTCGCGTTCTGATCCTCGACGAGCCGACTGCAGTGCTTACTCCTGCGGAAGCGCGCGAGCTCTTCAAGGCGCTCAAGCAGTTCGTGTCCCGGGGCAATGCGGTGATCTTCATCAGCCACAAGCTCGACGAGGTCCTGGAAATATCAGACCGCATCACCGTGCTGCGCGGCGGCCGCAAGGTGGCCACCGAAAAGACTGCGGACTGCGGCGAGAAGATGCTGGCGCGCCTGATGGTTGGCCGTGAGATCGTGCTTAGCAATCTGCGTGCCAGGCAGCCAGGCGCGGCCGGCATCTCCGCCGAGCCGGTGCTCAGCCTCAAATCCGTCGTCGCGCGTGACGACGTGGGCGGCATCCTTCTCGACGAGGTTTCGCTCGACATCCATCCCGGCGAGATTCTCGGCATCGCCGGTGTGGCCGGCAACGGCCAGAAGGAGCTGACCCAGGTCGTCACCGGCTTACGGCCGATCCACTCCGGCCAGATACTGCTCGGCGGAGAGGACGTTACGGCCGCCGGCGCGGTCGATTACGCGAAGTTCGGCGTCGGCCACATTCCCGAAGACCGGCTGCACAGCGGCCTGGCGCCGGCGCTTTCAATCACCGACAACGCCATAATCCGCGAATATGCGTCGGCGCCTGTTTCAAAGGGCTTCGCGTTCCGACCGCGCCTTGCGGCAGCTCTCGCGCGCACGATCGCCGAAGCGGCATCCGTTGCGGTGCCCGATTTCGGCATGCCCATGCGCAACCTATCCGGCGGCAACCAGCAGCGCCTCGTCGCACGCCGCGAGATGCGCATCGCAAGCAAGGTTCTGATCGCCGCCTATCCGAGCCGTGGCCTCGATGTCGGTGCGATCAACACGATGATGCACTACCTCGTCGAATTGCGCGATGCCGGCGTCGGTGTGCTCTTCATTTCCGAGGAGCTGGAAGAGCTGTTCAACCTGTCGGATCGCATCGCCGTGATGTTCCATGGCAGGATCATGGGCGCGGTGGAGACTGCCTCCACCGACATCGAGGAAATCGGCCTGATGATGGGCGGGCAGATGCGGTCCAGTGCTGGCGCCCAGGCCGCTGCCGGGAAGCACTGACCTTGGCGATCAAGCTTCAGCGCCTTCCATCCGCGCAGCCCTCCGTTGCCTTTGCGGCACGTGCCCTGGCGATCGTGCTGGCGTTGGGGGTCGCCGGCCTGGTTCTGGCCGCTCGCGGCAATGCTCCCGTCGAACTCGCCTGGGAGGTGCTCAGCTCGACTTTTGGCTCGAGCTTCGGGCTGGAAGACGTCGGACTTCTGGTCACTCCCCTGATCCTGACCGGCCTGTCGGTCTGGGTAGCGCTGAGAATCGGCGCCTGGAACATCGGCGCGGAGGGCCAATTCTATGCCGGTGCCTTCAGCGCCACGGCGGTCGCGCTGTTCATTCCCGGCCCGACCTGGCTGATCCTGCCTGTTATGTTCACCGCTGGCGCGCTCGGCGGGCTGCTCTGGATACTGGTGCCGACGCTGGCGCGCGCCTACGCCGATGTCAGCGAACTCATCACCACCCTGCTTCTGAATTTCGTGGCGACGCTGATGGTTTATTACGTCGCCACCGGCCCATGGCTCGACCCGAGCGGCCATGCGCTCGCGACCACCGCACGTCTGCCGCATGACGTGCCTGAATTCTGGGGTATCGTGCACTACGGTTTCCCGCTGGCGATCCTGCTCACCTTTGTCATCGCAGGACTGCTCAACTACACGCGCTGGGGCTACGAGGTAAGGATCGCTGGGTCGAATCCAAGCGCGGCGCTTTATGCGGGCATGCCGTTCCGCCGCCGCCTGATCGTCGTCCTGCTAATGTCGGGAGCGATCGCCGGCATCGCCGGTATGCTGGAAGTAGCTGGCACGGTGCATCGCCTGCAGGGCGGCATCTCCAACAATTTCGGCTATCTCGGCATCATGGTCGCGGTGCTGGCGCGCGGTTCCTCACTTGGCGTGCTCGCAGGCGCGGCTTTGATGGGCGTCATCCTGAATTCGGGCATCATCCTGCAGACGCAAGGCATCACCGTCTCGGCCGTGCTCGCCATCACCGGACTGATCCTGTTCTTCACCGCGATCGGCAACGAACTCGCTCACTACCGCATCACGCGGACCGAACCGGCCGCGAGCTGAGGAAACACCCATGGACATGATCGCCGGATTGATCCAGACCTCCATTCTCGCCGGCGGCGTGCTGGCGCTGGCGGCGCTGGGCGAGACGCTCTCCGAGCGCGCCGGCGTCGTCAATCTCGGCGTCGAAGGGCTTATGGCGCTCGGTGCAATCACTGGCATCGCGGTCGTCGTCGCCACGCCGCACCCTATGCTCGGCTTCGTCCTTGCGCTTGCCGTCGGTTTCCTCGTTGGCTGCGTCTTCGCTCTTGGCACCGTCGTCGTCAAAGCGAACCAGGTGTTGTGCGGCCTGGCGCTGACGCTGATGGGCACCGGCATGGCCGCAACGATCGGTCGTGCCTATTCCGGCATGCCGGCGCCGGCGACCTTCGCGCCGATCGCTATTCCCTATCTTAGCGACATCCCGCTGCTCGGTCGCGCGATCTTCACGCAGAACATCCTTGTCTACCTGATCTACATCGTTCTGCCGGTTGTGCTGCACTACATCATGTTCCGCACGCGCCACGGGCTGAACATGCGCGCGGTGGGCGAAAACCCCGCGGCAGCCGACGCCGCCGGCATTTCGGTGCAAAGCATCCGCTTCTGGTATGTCGCCGCGGGCTCGGCGCTGGCGGCCGGCGCCGGCGCTTACCTCACGCTTGCCTTCGTTCCCTCCTGGTCGGAAGGCGTCGTGGCCGGCCGCGGCTGGATTGCCGTCTCTCTCGTCATCTTCGCAGGCTACCGGCCCCTCAACGCCGTGCTGGCCGCTCTGCTGTTCGGTCTCATCACCTCTCTCGGCTTCGTCGGCCAAGCACGCAACTGGCCGATCGCGGCGCCGATCCTGTCGATGCTGCCCTATCTCGGCACCATCGCCCTGATCATCGTGCCGGTGCTTGCCTGGCAGCGCATGCGCCGGGTAATGGCCGCGCCGGCTGCTCTCGGCGAACCCTATTTCCGCGACATGCGTTGAGACCATCATGCCCCGCCTGCTTGTCAAGAACATCGATCTGCTCGCCACCTTCGATGGTACGCGCCGCGAGATTTCCGACGGCGCCTTGTTGATCGACGACAACGTCATCGAAGCGGTCGGCACCACCGCGGAACTCAGTGCCTCCAGTGCCGACGAGGTGCTCGACCTATCGGGCCATGTCGTCATGCCGGGCATGGTGAACACGCATCATCATATCTACCAGAACCTCACCCGTGTGATGGCTCAGAACGACGAGCTGCTTGTCTGGCTGAAGACGCTCTATCCGATCTGGGCCGAGCTCGACGACGATGCGATAGGCGTCTCGGCGCGCGTAGCGATGGCCGAGCTCATCCATTCGGGCTGCACGACCAGCTCCGATCACCTCTACATCTTGCCCAACAACTGCACGCTCGACGCGACGATCGGTGCGGCCCGCGATATCGGTCTGCGTTTCCACGCTGCGCGTGGAGCCATGTCGCGCGGCGAAAGCCAGGGCGGCTTGCCGCCGGATCGCTGCGTCGAAAAGGAAGAGGATATCCTGAAGGATGCCGAACGGCTGATCGGCGGCTATCACGACGCGTCGCGGCATTCGATGAGCCGAATCATCCTGGCTCCTTGCTCGCCGTTCTCGGTGACTCCGGAGTTGATGCGCGATGCGGCATCGCTGGCGCGCAGCCACAAGGGCGTGAACCTGCATTCGCACCTTGCCGAAGAGCTTTTCGAGGAGAAGTACTGCCTCGAAATCTATGGCAAGCGGCCGGTCGAGTTCGCCGAATCCGTCGGCTGGCTCGGTGACGACGTCTGGTTCGCCCACTCGATTTTCATGACCGGCGACGAGATCGACCGCTTCGCCGAAACCGGCACCGGGGTCGCCCATTGCCCGTCGGCTAACATGCGCTGCGGCCAGGGCATCGCGAAGATCCGCGAGATGCTCGACAAGGGCGTGAAGGTCGGCCTTGGCGTCGACGGCTCGGCCTCGAACGACACGTCGAACCTGTTCATGGAAGCGCGGCTGGCGCTGATGCTTCAGCGTGTCGCGCCGCACCACTACCTCTCCGAAAAGCCCGGCGGCCGCGGCGGTTTCGGCGGCACGCCGACGGCGCTGTCCGCGCGCGAGGCCCTCGAAATGGCGACGCGCGGCGGCGCTGCCCTGCTCGGTCGCAATGACATCGGCCATCTCGCGCCCGGCATGTGCGCCGACTTCATCGCGGTCAAACGCAGCCAACTCGGCCTTTCCGGGACCGAGCGCGACCCGCTCGCCGCGCTGGTGCTTTGCGGACCCTTCAAGGTCGACTATTCCTACATCAACGGCCGGCAGATTATCGCGAGAGGCGACTTCGCCTCTTTCGATGTCGAGGCGGCGATGGCCGACCACCGGGCTGTGATGGACCGCATCTATCGGCAGTGAGATAGCACAGGAAGGACGCAATAATGACCATTAAGCGAGCTGCGGAGCAGGCGGCCCTCGATCAATGGTATTGCATTGACGCGCTGAACGAGATTCCGGTCGGCACGATGGCGAACCGGCTTCTGAGCATCGATCTGTTGGTAGCCCGCGATACGGCAGGCGCGGTCAATGTGTCGCGTGCCGGCGACGGCAGCCAAGTCCCGGCCAAGGAACGCTACGGCTATCTATGGATCACGCTCGGGATGCCGGCCGGCGATGTGCTGTCGATCCCGGAGGCCTATGAGGACGACCGCCGGCCTGTCGTTTGCGGAGCGATCGCGGTAAAGGCGTCCGGCCTGCGCATCGTCGAGAATTTCCTCGACATGGCGCATTTCCCCTTCGTCCATACCGACATATTGGGCGCCGAGCCGCACACGGAAGTGCGGCATTACACAACAGAAATCCGCCGCGACGTGGATGAGGTGTGGGCGACCAACTGCGAATTCTTCCAGCCGCAGGCAGCACTCTCGGCGACCGGCGGCATCATGACCCAATACATGTACCGGGTCGCCAATCCTTTCGCGGTGATGCTCTACAAGACCTGCCCCAACGCGGCTACCCGGTGGGACGTGATCTGCCTGTTCGTGCAGCCCCTCGATCCGGACCGCTGCCGCGCGCACCCCGTCATGTTCCTGATCGACGACGTATCGACCACGACCGAACTGGTGCAGTTCCAGCAGCTCATCTTCCTGCAGGACCGCATCATCCTGGAGAACCAGCGGCCACTTCTTTTGCCGCTCGAGCCGCGCGCGGAAATCCCGACGCGGGCCGACGGCTCGTCGATCGCCTATCGCCGCTGGCTGAAGGAGAAGGGCATCACCTACGGCACGACGGCGCAAGCCGCATGAGCGGCAGCCCTTCCGATATTGTCATCGGCATCGACGGACGGGCAATCGCGCTCTGGCGCTTCGCGACGGCAGTGCGTAGCTGTTCTTCGGCGGAGGACAGGTGAGCGACCTGAGCGGCAAGACGCTTCTGGCCAGCGGCTTTCACGCTCCGGAGCGCGGGCTCGTGGAAGAGTTGCGCCATGCCCTGATCGCAATCGATCAATCAGGCATCATCGCCTCGGTGCTGCATCCGCATGGTGCCGGCTATGACGAGGCGCTGGAGGCCGCGCGCCGGACCGGTTCGCTGGCGACCTTGCCGACGCAGAGTTATCTGCTGCCCGGCTTCGTCGATCTTCACGTGCACGCGCCGCAATATCCGCAGCTCGGCCGGGCTCTGGACGTGCCGCTCGAGGCCTGGCTCCACAAACACACGTTTCCCCTGGAGGCGCGCTACGCCGATCTCGCCTTCGCGCGGCGCAGCTACGGCCTGCTGGTCGACGACCTGATCGCTAACGGCACGACCACAGCGCTCTACTTCGCAACCATCCACCAGGACGCGACAAGGCTGCTCGTCGACATTTGCCTCGAACGCGGGCAACGTGCGCTGGTCGGCAAAGTGGCGATGGACAATCCCGACGAGTGCCCGGCCTATTATCGCGATACCTCGGCGGACGCGGCCATCGATGGCACGCGCGCTCTGATCGACTACGTGCATCGGCATCCAGACAATGCCACGGGACGGGTAAAGCCGGTCATTACGCCGCGCTTCATCCCCTCCTGTACCGACGCCGCCCTCGAAGGGCTCGGCACGCTTGCGCAGGAATACGGCTGCCATGTGCAGACGCATTGCTCGGAGAGCGACTGGGCGAATGGCTACGTGCTGCAGCGCCACGGGATCAGCGACACGTCTAGCCTTGATCGCTTTGGCCTGCTGCGCGCCGGCAGCGTGCTCGCGCACGCCAATTTCATTACGCTTGCCGACATGGAGACGATCCGCGTGCGCAAGGCGGCCGTGGCGCACTGCGCCCTCTCCAACGCCTACTTCGCAGGCGCCGTGTTCCCGTTGAGGGCGGCCCTCCAGAAGGGTGTCAAGGTCGGCCTCGGCACCGACATTTCCGGGGGACCGAGCGCCTCGATGTTCGATGCGATGCGCGCGACGGTCATGTCGTCGCGCATGCTGGAAACCGGCACCGACCCGGCGCTAGCGGCCGAGGCGCGCGGCACGGCCGGAACAGCACGCGTCGACTTTCGCGAGTCCTTCCACCTGGCGACGGCAGGCGGTGGCGCGGCACTCGGCTTGCCTGTGGGGCGATTCTCGCCTGGCTACCATTTCGATGCGATCCTGGTCGACACCGCCGCGCCCAGAGGCACAATTCACCTGTGGGACGAATTCGACGACGGCGACGGCATCCTTCAGAAGATCGTCTACTCCGCTTCCAGGGCCAACATCGCGTCGGTCTGGGTCGGCGGGAGAGCTGTTCTCGCCTAAGCGGACGGAAGGCTGTGCCGAGAACCAGGAATCTTCCCGTGTTATTCTTTACGGTCGGGGCACGTCATGGATTTTGATCAGTATTCGCCGACGTCGATGACAGCCTGGGCAAAGGCTTGCGGGGCTTCTTGAGGCAAGTTGTGGCCGATACCGCCGGTGATGATCCGGTGCGTGTATCTGCCCGAGAATTTCTTGGCGTAGGAACTGCTGTCGGGATGGGGTGCGCCATTGGCATCACCCTCAAGGGTAATGGTCGGCACTGTGATCACGGGAGCTTCGGCCAGCCGGTTTTCCAGAACGTCATATTCCGGCTCGCCCTGTGCCAGGCCGAGCCTCCAGCGGTAATTGTGAATGACGATGCTGACGTGATCCGGGTTGTCCAGTGCTGCGGCGCTGCGCTGGAAGATGTTATCGTCGAAATTCCACTGCGGCGAAGCGAGTTGCCAGATGAGTTTGGCGAAATCGCGCGTGTATTTCTCGTAGCCGGCGCGGCCGCGATCCGTGGCGAAGTAATACTGATACCACCATTGAAGCTCCGCCTCCGGTGACAGCGGCACCATGCCGACCCGCTGATTTCCGATGAGATAGCCGCTCACCGAGACGATCGCCTTGCAACGCTCAGGCCAGAGCGCGGCAACGACATTGGCCGTTCGGGCGCCCCAGTCGCAGCCGGCGATCGTGGCCTTTTCGATCCCCAGCGCATCCATCAGGGCGATCGTATCCGCGGCGAGCGCCGACTGCTGGCCATTGCGCATCGTCTCGTCCGACAAGAATCGTGTGGTGCCGTAGCCGCGCAGGTAGGGCACAATCACGCGGTACCCCTTTGCAGCAAGCAGGGGAGCGACATCGGCGTAGGTGTGAATGTCATAAGGCCAGCCATGAAGCAGGATCACCGGGGCACCTTCGGCAGGCCCCAGCTCCGCATATTCGACGCTCAGATTTCCGGCATTGACCTGCCCGAGCGAGCCGAATGATTTCTGCGTGGCTTGCGTCGCGGACGCCCTCGCCTCGACCATCCAAGTGGCTGCCGGCGCGCTCAAGCCGAGTTCGGTGGCGGCGAACGTCATTGCTGTCGCACCGACAATGCGCCGGCGGCGATGATCGACCGTGTCGGGAGCCTTACTCGCATTCATGATGAAGCCTCTATGATGACCAACAAGCGGGAACAACTAGACCGGCCGCCGCATCGGCCGACAGGAAATATTGCGCTTATTTCGACGGTGACTGCGGCGAATCCAGTATTGCAACCACTCGGCCAGGGGGCAGTGCGGCGAGCTCTGACTGAACGTCGGTAAGGTCCAGCGTTTCCTCGATTTCCCTTCGGAGAAATTCGAGACGTAGGCCATCCCCGCGCTTGGAAGCGGCAGGATGTAGCATCCGCAGGAACGGCAGCATGAGAATGACTCCTGATCTTCTGTTGGGGAGAGAGGATATGTTGCGTCTGATCTTATGCTCGGAGCCACCCCGGCTTCAGACGAGGCCCTCACGATCCATTGCGATGCGCACGGCCGGCCGGGCAGCCATTCGGACGCGAAGGGCTTGCAAAGGCGCGGGAACAGGGACGTGGAAGCGGGCCGCCCAAAGCAGCATCACGAAAAGATAAAAATCCGCGACGCTGGGTTTGTCGCCGAACAGATAGTCGGTCTCGAGCCCGTCAGCGAAGAACTCGAGTTGGCTCGTAATCGTCGCGCTCGCCTTGGCCTTTTCGGCATCGCTGCTTTGGTGCCACATCGGCTTGAAGCTTCGATGTATTTCAGTTGAGACGTAGGTCAGCGCTTCGAGAAGGCGGGTACGGCCCAACGGCCCCGCCACTCCCAGTGGCGGGTATTGCGACGCAATCCAGTCGAGGACGGCGATATTTTCCGTCAGCGTTTCGCCGCTATCCAGCACGAGGGCTGGAACGTAGCCCTTGCGCGTGACGGTAGTGAAATCATCCCCGGCGCCTGTTCGTTTGGTCTTGAGGTTCACACTTTCGCGCTCGAAGGAAACACCGGCCTCTTCCAGAGCGATGTGGTCCGCCAGGCTGCAGGCGAGAGGGCTGTAGTAGAGTTTCACCGCTTTTCCCTTTTCTGAACCCGATTGAATCCCACAATTGGTCGTCGCCGAGCGGAAAACCTGCCCCGCGCCACGCGAGACAACCGCTCCAGAAACTCGCACTTGGCGGAGACGACGACTACGACACCGACAGCCAGGCGTGCCTATGCCGAGGTATGGTCGGGCTGAAGTTCGGGATCGCCGTGCGCAATGCCGGGGCGTATGCCAGCTCAGTGGCCAACGTTTATCTGGAGGAATCCAGAACCTTCCATGATGGCATCGCCAGCCCGGCCAGTCCTTCGCTCAGGAAATCCTAAACGAAAGTATTGGACGCACGTGCCGTTTGCACGATGGCTCACACGCGGCCACGGCCGGCATATTTCACGCGACGTGAGCAGACTGGAAGGGCGAAAGCCGTGGCCTGCTTTTGCTCGATTGCCACCAACGCGATGACGCAGCTTCCAACAATAGGAGTCGCCATCATGGCCGACCTTTCCGAAACCCCCACAGCCGAGCACACATTGCGCGTCGAAGCGCCCGCCGCGATCGAGGTCGACGTCTCCTCGCTGACGCCGGGAACGTCGCTGATCGTCGACTGGCACGGCAAGCCGGTGGTCGTGCGCAACCGCGCCGAAAAAGAGAGGAAGGACGGCGAGGCAGTCAGTCTCGCCGAGCTCAAGGATCCAATTGCCCGCAACGCCAACCTGCCGGCCGATGCGCCGGCAACCGACGCCAATCGAACTATGCCGGGCAAGGAAGCCTGGGTGGTGATGGTCCAGGTCTGCACCCATCTCGGCTGCATCCCGCATGGTCAGGAAGGCGATTTCGACGGCTGGTTCTGCCCCTGCCATGGTTCGCAATACGACACCGCGGGCCGCATCCGGAAGGGGCCGGCACCGAGAACATGGCGGTACCGGTGTTCCAATTCGTTTCCGACACCAAGATCCGTATCGGCTGAGGCGAGCGCATTTCGATGAGCGGCGACAAACACTCGACCTATACGCCCAAAACCAGAATCGAACGTTGGTTCGATGCCCGCCTGCCGCTGCCGCGGCTGGTGCACGACAGCTTCATTGTCTATCCGGTGCCGCGCAACCTGAACTATGCCTATACGTTCGGCGGCATTCTCACGATCATGCTGGTTTCACAGATCCTGACCGGCATCGTGCTGGCGATGCATTACGCTCCTGATACGGGGCTGGCCTTCAATTCAGTCGAGCAGATCATGCGCGACGTGAATTCGGGCTGGCTGCTGCGCTATCTCCATTCCAACGGCGCGTCGTTCTTCTTCATTGCCGTCTACCTCCACATCTGCCGCGGGCTCTACTATGGTTCGTACAAGGCGCCGCGTGAGCTGCTGTGGGTGCTCGGTTGCACCAACCTCCTGCTGATGATGGCGACGGCCTTCATGGGCTACGTGCTGCCTTGGGGACAGATGTCGTTCTGGGGCGCTACTGTCATCACCAGCTTCTTCACCGCCGTCCCACTGATCGGCGACTGGCTCCAGCAGCTTTTGCTCGGCGGGTTCGCGGTCGACAATCCGACGCTGAACCGCTTCTTTGCGCTGCATTACCTGCTGCCATTTGTGCTTGCGGGCGTGGTGACCTTGCATATCTGGGCGCTTCACGTCGTCGGCCAGAACAATCCGACCGGCATCGAGGTCAAATCGAAAACTGATGTCGTGGACTTCACGCCCTATGCCACCGTCAAAGATGCCTTCGGCATCCTCGTGTTCCTGTTCTTCTTCGCCTATTTCGTTTTCTACCTGCCGAACTACCTCGGCCATCCCGACAATAGCAGCATCGCCAATCCGCTGAAGACGCCGGCCCACATCGTCCCGGAATGGTACTTCCTGCCGTTTTACGCGATCCTGCGGGCCATCACCTTCAATATCGGGCCCATCGATTCCAAGCTCGGCGGCGTGCTCGCGATGTTCGGCTCGATCGCGGTGCTGTTCCTGGTGCCGTGGCTCGACACCTCGAAGGTGCGCTCGGCGGTCTATCGGCCCTGGTACAGGGTGCTCTTCTGGCTGTTCGTTGCCAATGCCCTCTTTCTCGGCTGGCTCGGCTCCCGGCCGGCGGAAGGCGCATACGTCGTCATGTCCCAACTGGCGACGCTTTACTATTTTGCGTTCTTCATCATCGCCATGCCGGTGCTCGGGCTGATCGAAAAGCCGCGACGGCTGCCGAATTCGATCACCGAAGCAGTTCTCGAAAAAGACAAGGCCAGCGGCAGAGGCCCGATCGCCGGGCCGGAGACCAAACATTGAACTTGGCATCGCGGGGATCGTTCATGAGCTGGTGGAACTCTCCTCTGGTCTACCTCGTGTTGCTCGGCCTCGCCGGGATCGTCGTTTGGTCCCTCATCCCCAGACGCTTCGCCAATGCGAAGCTGGTCGTCCAACTCGGCTTTTTCCTCGCGATGTCGGCCATGGTTCTCGATCTGCGCGTCGTGCCATACGAGACCGCAGGGGACAACGAGACAACCGGAGGAGCGATCCTCATCGGCTCGGTCAAGCTGCTCTGGTGGGTTCACCTTGCCTGGGCGCTAATCGGATTTGTCCGTATCTACCTCGTCTTCGAGCGAAAGCCGCGCGAGGCACGTCTCCTGCAGGACGTCGTGGTCGGTGTCGTCTACGCTGGAATGTTCCTGTCGATCCTGGCGTTTGTCTTTGCAGTGCCGGTCGGAACGCTCATTGCCACGTCGGGCGTCTTTGCCGTCATCCTGGGACTGGCGCTCCAGAATACGCTTGGTGACGTATTTTCGGCGATCGCGCTTAACCTCGGCCGCCCTTACGTGCTTGGAAACTGGATCATTCTGGGCGACGGAACCGAAGGCCGCGTTGTCGAGACCAATTGGCGGTCGACCCAACTTCTGACCCCGACACACAATGTCGTGGCGCTGCCAAACAGCCTTCTCGCCAAGATCGGGGTAACAAATCTAAGCGGTCCGGACGAGAGCCATGGACTTGCCGTAACCGTCAAGGTGGCGCCAACGAAGACGCCGGCGATCATCGTAGAGCTCATGCGCACTGTCTTGCTGAGCTGCAATTCAATCCTCCAGGAGCCTTCGCCTTCGGTCACCATCAGAAGCCTGGATGCCGCTGCTATCGAGATCGAGTTGTTTTTTCGCGTCGCAAGTATCGACCAGCGAAGTGCCGCTCGGAACGAAATCTTCGATCTCATTTATCGCCATTCAAAGTCGACCGGCATGCTGCTGGCGGAGCCATTTTCGGGCTCGATTGCCATGACCAACCGGCCGGGCCACGAGATGGCGGCCTCCCAAGGCTTCACCCCGATCGAACTCATCAATTCCATACCGGTATTCTCGGCGCTAACGGATACCGAGCAGGAGTCGCTCGCCAAAGCGGCCTCGGTTCGCACCTACCATAAGGGCGAAATCATCGCACGACAGGGAGAGATGCTGCCGTCGCTCATGATCGTACGGACGGGAGTCATCGTCCGGCAAATTGGCGAGGGCGATGATCAACTGCAGGAGATCGGCCGGCTTGCACCTGGCGATTTCTTCGGCGAGACCGGCTTGCTCGCGGGCATTGGCGAGATGTCAAGTTTGCGGGCAATGACCCCCATCACGGTTTACGAGATAGACCAGAAAAACTTTGCGCCGCTGCTGCACGACAGGCCCGAAATGGCCGAAGATCTTGCCGCGATCCTGTCGATGAGGGTGTCGGCTCTTAATGAAAGCGGCATCGCCGGACAGCACCACGCGGGCTCCAAATTCGCGCTCCTCAAAGCCATTCAGACAGTCTTTCGCGCCGCTCCGTTCAAGCGCGTTCGAACACCTGGCTGATAAGGCATGCAGAAGGACAGAGATCCATGACCATCCGCCAAAGCGATATCACAGGCATCGATACACCCATCCAGCCGGCTCCGTGATTTTGCGGACGGACTGAAGATAAGGCGCGTATTGCCGTCCTCGAATCGCCTGATGATCGGGCCCTTCATCCTGTTCGACCATTTCGGCCCCGCTATGTTCGACGCAGGTCACGGTTTCGATATGGGACCGCATCCGCATATCGGCGTTGCGGCCGTGACCTACCTGATCGATGGCGAGATCGTCCATCGCGACAATTTGGGTAAAGTGCAGACCATCCGTCCTGGCGAGGCCAACTGGATGACGGCCGGGTCGGGCATCGTCCATTCCGAGCGCACGCCACCGGACGTTCTCCGACATGGTCTATGCCGAAATTGTGCTCACGAGCGGTGCGCGCTACCAGGTGAAACCCGAACACCGTGAGCGTGCGATCTACATCCTCGCCGGTGAGGTTGGAATTGTCGGCCAGCTCGGTACGTTTCATGAGGCCGAATTAGTAGCTCTGGCGCCCGGCGCTGAGATTGTGCTCCAGGCGCCTGCCTTCCATGCGGCGAGACTGATGCTGATAGGAGGTGAGCCCCTGGCCGAGCCACGTCATATCTTTTGGAACTTCGTCTCCTCTTCAGCCGAACGGATCGAGCAGGCAAAGGCGGATTGGCGCGAACGCCGCTTCCCCGGCGTGCCGGGAGAGCACGAGCTCATGCCTCTGCCAGATGGCAGCGTGTGAGGGATAAGGCAGCGGATGGTGACCTCAGCGCCGCGACAGCTTTACGCCGGGTGGCGCAGGCAGACCACTACGACATCAAGTAGAGATCGTTCATCGTTTCCTCATCGAGCAAACCGTCGAACCAGACGTCGAAGATTGTCTCGAGCAGGAACTCGTCGTTGCTTGCTTCGGAAAACAGCGTGAGGGACGCGTGCAACTTCTTCGCATCAACCTCACCGAAGACAGCGCGAGCGCTCAGGCCGGAGAGCCGCTGCAGGGTGCCAACGCATTCCCGATAACGGCCTCCAAGGATCGGAAATGAGAGATAGGCGCTGGCTTCGTCGAGCGATGTGATTGCATATGGCTCAGGCGCAGTACCGCTTCGCCTGGTGGCCAACCTTGGGAAGATGAACTCCATATAGGGAGTGCACATCATCCCTCGACGTAGAATGGCCAGCGCGTCGTCGTAGACCGGATCCTGTGCGCTGACGAACCTCTGCAAATCATACTCGTCAGGCATTTGGATATATCCTTGGGAAACCCTCAACATTGGTGCCCTGACTAGCCGTCGACGACATCAGCATAGTCCGGGTGCTTGGCGAAAAAGCGGCTCATGAAGGGACATTTCGCTTTACGGCCGGTTTTGCGGAGCAGTTCGAAGGTCCCTTGGGCCAATCGCGACGCGATCCCTTGTCCGGAAAATTCCGACGGGACTTCGGTGTGTATCAGCGCGACCATCCCGCCCTCGAGCCGATAATAGGCCGCCGCAAACATATCGCCGGCGATCGGCAGCTCGAAACGGCGCTGTTGGACGTTTTCAACGACTTGTGCATCCATCTCCATCTCTCGATTGTATGTCACGTCTGTCACCGGAGGGAGATTGGTCGGCCGCTATCGCATCGCCGGCAATCGCAGGGTGACGGTCGTGCCTGCCCCAAGTGTGCTCTGAATAGCGATGCTTCCGCCTGACTGCTCGACAAAGCGCTTCACCATCGGCAAACCGACGCCGCCGAGGCCTTCGCTTTTGGTGGTGAAGAACGGATCGAAGGCGCAGACCATCGTCTCGCTGGTCATCCCGAGACCGTTGTCCGCGACACGGATATCTACCTGACCGGCGGTAGAGCTTTCAGAGGCCAAGCCGGCATCGATCGAGATGAAACCGCCGTCAGGCATTGCATCGCGCGCGTTGAACAGAAGATTCAGAACCGCATTTTGCAATCCAAAGCGGTCGCATCTCACCAAAGGCAGGTCGGACCCAACCCGAAGCTCAAGACCGAAATTGGCATCCAAGGCGCTCCGCACGAGGGTTTCGATCTCAGCCAGGCAAGCACCTACGTTTGTGCATTCGATTTCCGCGTGGCTCTCTCGGGCCAGGCTGATGGTTTGCCGGACAAGGTCCCCAGCCCGTTCCAAAGCCGTTTTGGCGCCGGCAATTACAGGCCCAAGCGCCGGAGCCGCTTGGATGCTCGGATCGCGGGCCAGGTGGTTCAACGCCGACGACGCGACCTGAATGAGATTGCCCAGGTCATGGACGATGCCGGCCGTCGACATTTGCACGGACATACTACTTCCAGAACCATCGGACGGGCTGTCGAAGACATCTCCTTTTATGTCCTGACGAAACATTTCATGCCCCCGCTTGGCTCAGTCGACACTCATTTGCTTCAATACGCTATAATTTACGGCATTTATTGTCCATTATATCTACGAAGACTCCGATACATACTTTTGTATATCCAAACGATAGACCAAGCTCTATTGATAGCCGATCCCGCTGATGTAGTTGGCAAGCAGCCGTTCCTGCAGTTCCTCTTGTTTGAAAAGCGCCTTCATCGCATCACGGATATCGAGGACGCCTAGCGGTTTCGAGTCAGCCCCGAGCACCGGCACATTCTGCAGGCCTTGCGCGGCCATGGTCTGCCAGACTGAATGAAGATCATCATCGGGACCACAGGACACGATGGACCGGCTCATCAATGCCGCAATCGGCGCCTCTGTTGGCCCTGAATTCGCCAGATGGCGGACAAGGTCGGACTTGCTCAGCACGCCTGCCGCCTCCCCACTGCCGTGGCACACCACGACCAGGCCTATTGCGGGCCTGGAAAGTGAGAGTGCCGCACTGCGGAGTGGAGCGTCGACATCAATCACCATGAGACGGGCCGATATTACTGGATGCAGACTGTCAATTCGCATGACGCCCTCCTGAGAGCGCCTCTCGGTCGCGGCCGGGAGGCTGGGATCGGTTACAGTGTTGGTCGCCGAGCTCGGCGCCTTCGCCTGGCCGGTCAGAATGGCGCGCAAACAAGCGCCATTCTGACCCGTTCCAAAGATTAGCTCAGTGCTGCTTTGCTCAGGCCAAACTTCGCATCCCCCGAGCCCGGGACGGGTTTGAAGCCGATGTTCAGACGGTTCCAAGAATTGACCGCCATGACAACGAAGGTCAGATCGGAAATTTCCTTCTCGGAAAGCTGCGACCTGACCCGATCGTAGATCTCGTCGGGGACACCCTGCTCGGGCAGCTTGGTCAAGACTTCCGTCCATGCCAAGGCTGCGCGCTCGCGAGGAACGAACAAGGTCGAATCCCGCCAGGCTGCCAGGTGGTAAAGGCGCAGTTCGCGCTCGCCATGGATCTTCGCCTGTTTGACGTGCATATCGAGGCAGAAGGTGCACCCGTTCAGCTGCGCGGCTCGGACTGCAACAAGGTCGCGGATCGGTTCTTCGATCGACCCCTCTCGCGTCGCACCAAGAAATTCAATAAATTTCTTCAGAAGTTCCGGCGACTGCTCCGCATAACTCGCGCGTTGGGCGACGGCTTTTCCTTTCGGAGCGACCGGTGACGCTGCAATATTCATTACTTATCTCCTTGAGGTGTTTGCGATCCATTGCAGCGTAAGGATGACCGGTGAGACGAACTGTTGCTATCGTGCCGATGATATGTATTGCCACTCGATTGGGTTGGGGCGCCTAAACCGAAGTATAGGAGGTGGAAATTGGCACCTGACCGCTGCCCCCGGCAATTCGCTTTGGCGCAGGCATGCGACGGGCGCACAGCGTTTGGGTCACTTGAAGGGCGAGGCTGAACCGACCGGTGTCGATAGAACCTGGATCGAAACTGCGTTCACTCTTCGAAGGGAGCGTTCATCACAAGATCAACTGCCGAAGTCGCCTTGTAGCCTGAAACAAAGCGCTCGCCGAAGTCCCGGGCAAAGTTGTCGTAGGTGGTTTCCGGCCTGACCTCGGCGATATGGCAAAAGCATCGCGTCATCCGTCGCTTCATTTGGAGGCGTGGAAACTCACCGATGATCTTTGCAATCTCGGCTGACGAAATGAGGCTGTATTGCAAGCCGACGACATCGAGACAGATGCCGGCTGTGCAAAGCGCCACCTCAGCCTCCTTGTAGAGGCCGATTGACGGCGTCGAGTTGAGGGCGACGCTGTCCCAGATCAATTGGGCGCGCCGCTCGTCGAAGCCGCCCTCCCGAACGAAGGTGCGGGCAAGATCGGCGCCTTCCACTTCGAAACGGCGCGGCCCGGCGAAGTCCTCATTGAGCGTGACGTCATGCAACAGGGTTGCAACCGCAACAACCTCCGCGTCGTGCTGGATATTCTGAATCTGTCCGATCCGGGCCGCGAAAAGCCAGGATCGGACCACGTGGTTGAACAGGTAGGGTTCACATCGAGCGCGGGCATGTTCGATCGCTCGGCCAACAAGCGGAGTATCGGGGACCAAAATCCCCGCAAGTGTGCGGATGGCGATCGAATTCATGTCACTGACCGTCCCTTCGCCTACGCCCCGATGGTCCCGGGGGCTACGATTTCATTTCGCGTTCGTCGTCAGTTCCGTCTCGCTGGTGTCGACGACGAAAATAGCAAGCAGACGAGCGCCTTCCGTCTTGCTGGCGTTTTCGCTGACGGCATGACGGTCGCCAGGGAATTCCGAGAAACTCTCGCCGGCGCGATAAGTCTTCACCGGCCCGTCGTTGACCTGGCTTCGGATCGCCCCCTCCAGGACCGTGGCATAGATGAACGCGGATTTGGGATGGGTATGGGCCGGCGACGTACCCCCAGGCGCGTACTCGACGAGCACGGCTTTCATGCTCTTGCCGGGCACGTTTGGAAGAGCCTGGTCGTAGACAAGCTTTACGCTGGCGGCGTCATTGGCCATTGCTGCGGTGACGGAAGCGGAGGTGAGCGCGGCGCAGAGAAGTGTTTTGATCATGTCTGGTCTCCTTGTGGTGCGAATGGCGGGCCTATCCGATGATTACTTACTTCGGTGGTGTGTATCGGCTGAGCCAATCATCGAAACGCACGGCGCCGATGCGCGCGTTCTCGCCGGGCACCAGCGTTCGATCGTCGATTGCCACTTGGCCGTAGTAGAGCGCGCCGGGGTCCGGGACGACTTTGCGCGGGTCGTTGGTGGCCTTCAGGAAGCGCTCGACAAGTTCGCTCATGCGAACACGCTCCGGGCCGGCAATTTCGATCATGCCGTTCAACGGCGCGGCAAGCGCGACGTCCGCCATCGCATCGGCAACATTATCAGCCGCCATGGGTTGGAAGTAGGCCGGCGACATATGAATGGTATCCCCGACGGCGCCCGTGTTTGCGATGGCGGCGGTGAATTCGAAGAATTGAGTGGCGTGAACGATGGTGTAGGGAATCCCGGACTCCCTGATCAGCTTTTCCTGAAGCAACTTGCCGCGGAAATAGCCCATGCCCTGCAGCCGGTCGGTACCGACGACCGACAGCGCCACGTGATGACGGACGCCGGCGGCCGTTTCGGCGGCAAAAAGATTACGCCCGGATGCCTCGAAGAACTCCAGGGCAGCCTTTTCCTCGAACGACGGCGAGTTCGCGAGGTCGACGACGACCTGCGCACCGGCAAGCGCGGCCGCCAGACCCTCTCCCGTAACGGTATTGACGCCCGAATTCGGCGACGCCGCAAGCACGTCGTGTCCTTTGTTTCGCAGTCTCTCCACGGTCTTTGAACCGATCAGCCCGGTTCCGCCGATGACGACGATCTTCATGTCTGGTCTCCTGGTGTTGCGTGTCTATTTTTCGTTGCTCGATCGGATGCTGGGCGTTTCCGGCCTGCTACTGACTGACCGATGCAGCAGCATCCTCGATGAGTGACGTGACCTCGTCGGGATGCGAAACCATGAGCGCATGGGACGCACCCTCGATGACGACGGTCTTTACCGCATGCGCACGCTTGGCCATGAAGCTCATGACGGCTGCCGGGATGTTCCGGTCATCCGAGCCGTAGATCATGTAGGACGGCAGCGTCTTCCATGAGGCGACGCCCGAGGCTTCAGCCAGAGCCGCCTGCGCAACAGGGCGTTGAGTGGCAGCCATCAGCAAAGTCTGCTCTTGCGGAACGTCGGCGGCGAACTGGGCGCGGAACTTGGCCGGCTCGATGAAGAGGTCTTGTCCGCCGTCCGGCAACGCGACTGGAGCAAGCGCGCTCCCCAAGGTGCTGCCGGGAAACATGCTGGACAACGTAAGGCTCGATTCGCCGGTATCCGGCGCGAAACCTGCCACGTAGACCAATGCCTTCACATTGGGATTGCCATTGGCGGCCTCGGTGATGACAGGCCCGCCGTAGGAATGCCCCACCAGCACGACCGGCCCGGAAACCGACCGGACGATGGCTGAGACTGCTTTCGCATCGCTGGCAACGCCGCGGAGCGGATTAGCTGCGGCTATCGCTACATAACCGTCTTTGCTGAGCTTGGTGATGACTGCATCCCAGCTCGACGATTCCGCGAAGGCGCCGTGCACCAGTACGATCGTCGGCTTGGGCTGAGAATTCGCGGCCTGCGCCATCCCGCCGCCCGACGCGGCAAGCGCTGCGGTGAGGGCCAGGACTCGAGTTATGTTTCGCATTTGCTTTCTCCCGTGTGGCCTGTGGTGACCAATGCTCAGGAGAATGCGCCGACGCGGCCCGCCAACCTATTGTGCGGAAGGGTCTGTCATACAATGCCAAGGTGCAGGGTAGGTCACCAGGGAGATCAGGTGCCCTGCAGCATGATTGAGGTATCTATGCGGGGTGTGCATTGGCGGCGGTCGCCGGAACAGACACTGAGGGCGCGCGGCCAGAGAGTTGTGTTTGCAAGACGCCGCTGCCGCCGTGGCGAGAGCCTGGCGCGGTCGATCCGTTGAGCGCTGGTGAGCCGGCCGGATCGAACACGGCGGCAAAGCCTCCTCTCGTCAACGACATAGTTCCTGGCCTTCGCCCCGCATCGCCAAATGCCTTGGTATGGGTCAAACAGCCGGACCGGCGTTATTCGCCAGTCTATTGGCGCGACATCGCAGTCGTGGCTCAGAGCACTGCCATCCCGCCGTCGACCCGCAGATTGATGCCCGTGACGAAACTGCTCGCGTCCGAGGCAAGGAACAGGGCGGCTTTTGCCAGCTCTTCCGGCTGCCCCATCCGGCCCAGGGGTATTGCCTCCGCCATCGCCTTTTCAAACAGCCCGCGCTGCTCAAACGGTACGCCTAGCTTATCGAGAATAGCCGTATCCACCGGACCTGGGCTGAGCACGTTGACCCGGATGCCGCGAGACTTCAGTTCGATCGCCCAACCGCGCGCAAAGGCATTTATGGCCGCCTTCGAGCCCGCGTAAACAGCATGACCGTCCAGAACCTTCTCGCTGGCCAGCGAGCCTGTGAGGATGATTGCGCCGCCATTCCGCATGACCGGAGTCAGCTTCTGGACGCCGAAGAAGACGCCTCGCGTATTGACGGCAAATTGCGCATCATATTCTGCCTCGGAGACGTCGGCCGAGTGCGTGATGGTGTTTATGCCGGCGTTCGCCATATAGATGTCGAGCGCCCCGAACCTCTGGCGGATCTGTTGCGCTACCTCGTCATGGTGCGACACGTCGGCCACATTTCCCTGAATGCCCAGCGCGCCTGCCCCGATCTGTGCGACCGCTTCCTCGACCGCCTGCCGCCGGCGGCCGGTAATGACGACTTGCGCGCCCTCGGCCGCAAAGATTTTTGCAGCCGATAGTCCGATCCCGCTGTTTCCGCCGGTGACCACCGCGATCTTGCCCGAGAGTGCGCCCATTTCGTTCCTGCCTTCGAAAAATAGTGCCGGTGCTGCTGCGATAGTCGCAACTGCTGGCCAAGAAAATTTCACGCCGAATTGAGACCGCCAAAATGAGCGGCAATCGCAAACGGCTACCGATTGATAAACTCCGGGCGCTTAGCCAGTTTGACGTCTTGCAGAGCGCTTTGGCCTTCAAGGCAGAACAAGCGCGCGGCGGCGACCCCCGACAGCGCGACGTAGTGTCGAACGCCGGCGATCGCCTCCGCGCTGCACAGGCGCAGTTGCCCGAGCGGCAGCCGTGGCGCAGCATATGTTTCGCGCCTCTGCCAGCGCTCCAGCTCGATGGCGCAGTGGTTCGGTTCCACAATCCGGGACATGAGCCGACAGAACCAGCATTCAGGCCACCGCTCGGCTATGCGAGCGCACAAGGTTTGACCTGGCGCGCCACCCGAAATGCGGTTCAGGGCGCGCGAAATATTGCCAAAGGTGGTCATCGGCGGCTCCAAGGAATTGCGGACAACATGCGGTCGTGACTGAGGGCGTGCTATCCTTTGATGAAGGCGAGCAGATCAGCATTGACCTGATCTTGGTGCGTGGCCGTGATCCCGTGGGGCGCGCCGGGGTAATAGATATCCTTTGCGCCTTTGATCAATCGGGCCGACTTGACTGCCGAGTCCTTGACGGGGACGATCTGATCGTCTTCGCCATGCAGGACGAGGGTTGGTACGTCGAACTTCTTGAGGTCCTCGGTAAAATCGGTCTCGGAGAACGCCTTGACGCTTTCGTACGCGTTCACGAGACCCGCCTGCATGCTCCAGAGCCAGAACTGATCCAGAGTCCCCTGGGAAACCTTGGCGCCCGGCCTGTTCGCGCCATAAAACAACGGTGCGAGGTCCCGGTAGTACTGCGAACGATCCTTGACGAGGCCAGCCCTTATGCCGTCGAATACCTCGATTGGCAGACCTTCCGGATTGGCCGGCGTTTTCACCATGATCGGCGGAACAGCGGCGATAAGAACAGCCTTGGCCACCCGCTTCGTCCCGTGCCGTCCGATATAGCGAGCAACCTCGCCTCCTCCGGTGGAATGGCCGACCAGCGTGGCGTCCCGGAGATCCAGCGCCTCGATCACGGCTGCAAGATCGTCCGCATAGCCGTTCATGTCGTTGCCGGACGTGGCCTGGCTCGATCGGCCATGGCCGCGCCGGTCATGCGCAACGACGCGAAAGCCGTTATGGGCAAGAAAGAGCATCTGGCCGTCCCAGGCGTCGGAATTCAGCGGCCAGCCGTGCGAGAACGTGACGACAGGACCCTTGCCCCAATCCTTGTAGTAGATTTCGGTGCCATCCTTGGTCGTGATGGTGCTCATCGTCTTGGTTCCTTTGATTGAGGGGGAAGAGGGAAGGTTTTGTTTTCGGCTCGTTGCCGAAGCAGCGCGGGGCAGTCCGGCGGCAACCGTAGAGATCAGGCCTGCCAACAAGACATCGCGGCGAGATCCGCCGACGGAGAAAAGTCCGTCTTTGTTCATCATGTCCATCCATGTGCTTTGAACATCCTGCTCACCATCACGACCGTCGAGTCGGCCTGTGCGGTCGCGTTCGGGGAGGAGCGAGCGAGGAGCGGTAGAAACGCGACGGTCGTGATGGCTTGCGAGGAACAGGATGCACCGATCCGGGCCGCGAACCTACTCTACGGAAGCATCTGTCATACGATGCCAAAGTGCAGGGCAGGCACGCCGAAGATAGGGCCGGGCTAAGGCAAGCTCTTATAGACACACGTCAATTTAGGCTTGGGTAGCGGCGCGGGGACCGACGCGGCATGGCCGGCGTCAGTTGCTGATGCATGAAATGTTGCGAGTTTGTCGGTCAGACTGGCGCCGCCAAAGAGCGCCGCTAAGTGGTAACCGATGTTTGGCGCGGGCCTTGCCGCGAAACACCCAACAGGACCACCGATGTACATCAGGATCACCCGCAGCAGCACGAGCGTACCAGAGGCAGGAAGGCCTGGGCGCGCTGAGAAAGCACCTGAAATGGCCGGGCGCGCCGGGCGATCCTATTGGATGGGGCATGGATCGGCTTGTGCCAAATTCTAGACCTCGCGCATCGGCGCGGGCAGCGTTTCCCACGCCCGGATCAGCTCACCGATGGAAGCGGCTTCCATCTTGCGCATGACATTGCCGCGGTGAAGCTTGACCGTCACTTCACTGATGCCGAGGTCGAAGGCGATCTGCTTGTTGAGGCGTCCGCGCGCCACTTCACGCAGGACCTCGCGCTCGCGCGGCGTCAGCGTCTCGACGCGCTCGATATTGCGCTTGACGATCACGGCATCCGCCCGCCGCTTGGCATCCACCGCAATGCCGGCGATCACAGCGTCAAGCAGCGTCTGATCCCGCACCGGTTTGGTGAGAAAGTCCACGGCGCCGGCCTTCATCGCCTGGACAGTCATCGGGATGTCGCCATGCCCGGTCAGGAAGATGATGGGTTTGGGGTTGCCGTTTTTCGCAAGATGGTGCTGCAGATCGAGACCGCTCGTCCCCGGCATGCGCACGTCGAGGATTAAGCAGCCGGGGCTCTCCAACACGTCGGCGTCAAGCAATTCACGGGTTGAGGTAAAGCACACCGGCAGGAAACCCGCCGACAGGATCAATTCAGACAGCGCCTCCCGAACAGAGGCATCATCATCGACAATAATGACCAGCGGCTGCTCGGCTTCAGCCCTTCGCTGCTGTGATGATGGCGCCGATCTCGGTAAGGGCAATTGGTCAACTCTCATGTTTAGCCTCCGTTTCTGGGTTGCGTAAAGCGTCGCCGATCGCCGCAAGCAGTGCCTGGCCATCGAACGGCTTGCGGAAAAGCCCGCCAATGCCCTTGGCGCGGTGCTGATCCACTATCTCGTGGCGGCCGGTGATCAGGAACACAGGCAGGTCCGGACGCGCCTTCTTGACCAAGTCGCGAAGTTCAAAGCCGTCCATGCCGGGCATCCCGATGTCGGTGATAAGCATGTCCAATCCAGACAGGCCGCTGACCAGCAACGCCCCCGCCGACGAGAAGCTGCGGGCCACATAGCCGGCGGACTCCAGAAGGTCCTCCAGCGACTCGAGCAGTCTTGGGTCATCGTCGACAATCGCCACGACAGGCCTCCGCTTGCTCACCCTCAGCTCCCCCCTGCCCTGCGCGAGTGCGTGATCGGTATTCCCAATCGCTCGGCGATGCGCACTAGGTCGGCGAGCGACGCCGCGACCATCTTCTGCATGACGTTCCTTCTATGAATTTCCAGCGTAACTTCGCTGATCCCCAGTTCAGCGGCGGCCTGCTTGTTGAGCAAGCCGCTGACCACCAGCGGCAGCACCTCACGTTCGCGCGGCGTCAGCTCGAGATAACGTTGCTTCAACACGCCCAGCTCGGCGCGCTCCGATCGCTGTACCCGATCCTGGGCAATCGCCGCATGGATTGCGGCCATGAGGTCTGCATCGCTGAAGGGCTTAGTCAGGAAATCCACGGCGCCGTGCTTGATCGCACGCACCGAGGACGGGATATCGCCATGTCCCGTCAGGAAAACGATCGGCGGATGATCGCCCTCGGCAATCTGCCGCTGCAGATCGAGGCCGTTAATATCCGGCAACTCGATATCGAGGATGAGGCAGGCAGAGACGTCCGGCTTGTCAGCGCGGATATAATCGCCCGCCGATCCGAACGCTACGGCACGCATGCCATGTGCGGCCAGCAGCTCACTGAGCGCCTCCCGGATGCGTTCATCGTCATCTACGATGAAGACAATTTGGCCGTCCGTCGTCATGACGCCGCTTTCGCTTCAATCGGCAACGTGAAGATAAACGTCGCTCCACGTGGTTCGTTCTTCTCGACCCATAAACGCCCGCTGTGCGACTCGATGATCGAACGGCAGATCGCCAGTCCCATGCCCATCCCTTGCTCTTTCGTGGTAAAGAACGGTTCGAATATCCGGTCGGGAAACTCGACGCCCCGGCCGCGATCTCTGACTTCGGTCTGGACAACATCCCCGATATGGCGCACGCGGATGCTGATAACTCCGTCATCCGCACCAGAGTCCATCGCCTCCATGCCGTTGCGGATGAGATTGACCAGAACCTGCTGGATTTGGACGCGATCGAACGCGACTAGCGGAATGTCGCTTCCGACATCAACGCTGATGCGAACGCCCCGCCGCATCGCTTCCTCGGTCACGAGGTCGCGTGCCTCTGCGATGACACTGCTGAGCGTCGCATTGGTCCTCGTCTCGGTGGATTGCTTGAACAGCGCGCGAATGCGGCCGACGACGTCCGCCGCCGAATTGGCGTCCCGTATAATGCGCTCGGCCGTAATCTTCGCGCGTTCGACGTTCGGCGGGACGGCGCCCAGCCAACGGTGGCATGCATGGGAATTGGCGACGATCGCGGCCAGCGGCTGATTCACCTCGTGCGCGATCGAAGCGGAAAGCTCGGCGAGACTTGCAGCCTGAGTGGCTTGCGCGAGTTTGTCGGAGGCTTGTCGCAGCGCTTCCCGCGCGCGCACCTCTTCGTCGATGTCGAGGGAAACTCCGTACCATTGCACAACCGCCCCGTCTTCATCACGCCGCGGCTCGACCCTGCACTCCGCCCAGCGATAGCCATCTGTTTCGCGCCAGCGAAACCGCATCGCGGAACCGCCGCCTGTTTCGAAACAGCTCAGCAACGTGCGCAGCACCTCGGGAGCATCTTCGGGATGAACCAGTTCTTGCAGCAATTCCTCGATGCGCGGCTCTCCGAGTGTTTCGAAATTGGCGATGACGGCGCGGAAATGGTCCTGGTACCGCTTGTTGAAGTAGACCGGCCCGCCGGTCGGCACCGCGCTCCAAATGCGGACCGGCACAGCGTCGATCATCTGCTGAAGCTGCAATTCGCTCCGCCGCAGCGCCTCTTCGGCTTGCATCTGATCGTCTATGTCGTGACAGAGGCCGTACCACTGCACGATCAGGCCAGCGTGATCGCGCATCGGCTCTGCCCGGCTCGACATCCAGTGATAGACGCCATCGGCGCGGCGCAGGCGATACCTCATGGAGAAGCGCTCGCCGGTAGCAAGGCAGTGACTGAGCGTATCGCCGAATGCTGCTGCGTCGTCCGGATGGACGGTGGCCGCTATCATCGCCGCCAGCCGGCCGATGCCCTGTTTGTCCAAATCCGTTACGTCAAGGCCGAGAAAGTCGACCATTCGCTTGTTGAAAAAGGTCGGCTCGCCGTCCGGCGTCAGGCGCCAAACGTGGCTCGGAACCATGTCGACAAGCTGCGAGAGCTCCCGCTCCCGGTCGCGCAATGCCTCCTGCGCGCGCACCTCATCGTCGATGTCGATGCTGGCCGTGTACCATTGGACGATCGCTCCACTCTGGTTCCGCAGCGGCTCGGCGCGGCCCTCCCTCCAGCGGTACACGCCGTCCGCGCGACGCAGGCGATACCTTATGGGATAGGGTTCGCCGGTGGCGAGCGAGCGGCTGAGCCATTCTCTCATCCTGGGTCCATCGTCGGGATGGACGGCTGCCGCGACTACGGTCGCCAGGCGGCTCGTGCCCGGCTTGTCCCAGCCCGCGATGTCGTTGAGGCCGATATAGTCTGTCGTGCGCTTGCTGAAGAAGGTTGGTTCGCCGTTGGGCGCCATACGGGCGATGTGAGCGGGGATCATTTCGACCAGCAACGAGAGTTCTCGCTCCCGCTCCCGCAAGGTCTCCACACTTTGGCGCAAAGTGAGCACCGCCGCCTGATGCTGCCTGGAAATGGCGGCCACGACGAGCGCCGAAAATGCAGAGATGGCCAGAAAAAGCTGCAGCATGATCTGGTTGTGCTTCTGGGACTCGGGATCGCCGGCAAATTGGCTGGCGCCGGATATCGTGAATACCGCCGTGATCAGAGCAAGAACGGTCAATGCTACGGCGGCGCCTCGGAACTCAAAGCGCACCGCGGCCCAAAGAAGAGGCGGCATGATGATGTAGGCGAAGGGCAGATAGCCGCTCAAGGAAAGGGCGGCGATACCAAGAAAGATCAGCCCCAGGACGCAAGCTTCCATCCACCGCGCCGCCGAGAGCTGCGCCTTGCCGCGCCAGTTCTGGAACACGACCAGCGCCAGTGGCGCTACGATCAGGACTCCCGTCGCGTCTCCGATCCACCACAGCGGCCAAGCCGTCGCAAAGGTTTGCGATTGTATGCCAAACCACGCAAGCGCCGCACTTCCCACCGTCGCGCTTGCAACTGGCGCAACTCCAGCGGCCAGTGCGACGAATGCGAGAACGTCCCGCAACGTTTCCAGCCGAACTGCGCGCTTGCAGGTCTGGTTCACAAGCCATGCGCCGGCCACCGCTTCAAGAGCGTTGCCGGCAAAGATCAGGAAGGCCGCGGGCAGCGGAGTGTGGAACCACAAGAAGTTGCTGAACAGTTCTGCCACACAGGCCCCCAGCACCCACCACGGCCAGCTATACCTGGAGGCGAAGACAAGCGTAGCGATGAAAAGCCCGCTCGGAGGCCAAATGGAAATCCCTGTTCCAGGTATGATTGCGAGCGACTGGGCGAAGCCGCAGCCCAGGACATAGGCCGTAATAAAAAGCCCCAGATGCAAGAATTGGGGACGGTGCGACCAGGCGCGCGACAACCCGCCTCTTTCAAGATCGCTGATCAGGTTGCTGCGAATCAGGCCCGGTTCATTCGTCGCGAAAGGTCGGCCACTTCCCGGTCCGGATCGGTCCAAGTCATGCGTTAACGCGTGCGTTGCGCTGGAATCGGTCTCGCCAAGTGAGTTGGGCGCTATCGTCATCGGGTGCCCCTGACGGACAAACAAACTCTGGAGATTGTCGGTGCTTCGTGTAGCACTTGCTCTTGATAGCTGGACTGGGCTGACGGACTCACGTCGCCACCCTAATCCCGCCACGCCCCAACCGCACCTCATGGAAATCCATGCATTGCACGGGGCGGCGGCGCCCCTTCACCGAGAGCCGAAAAAACCAAGCGCTTACTGAGCGCCGCCAGTTATTGCGCAGCTTTCGCTTCAACCGGGAGGGTGAAGATGAATGTCGCCCCACGCGGCACGCTATTCTCCGCCCAAAGGCGTCCGCCGTGAGACTCGATGATCGAACGGGAGATCGCGAGCCCCATGCCCATTCCGTTCCCTTTCGTTGTAAAGAACGGCTCGAATATCTTGTTGGGACGTTCGATACCCGGGCCTCGGTCGCGGACCTCGGTCTGGATCGTGTCCTCTATCCGGCGCACGCGCATTCCGAGAACCTTGTCGCCCGCCGTGGTGTCCATCGCCTCCATGCCGTTGCGAATGAGGTTGACCAGGACCTGCTGAATCTGGACGCGATCGAACGCAACCAGCGGAAGGTTGCTTTCGACGTCGATGTCCATGCGAACGCGACGCCGCATGGCTTCCTCGGCCATAAGATCACGTGCTTCGGCAACGACGCTGGGGATCGGTGTGCTGGTTCTCATTTCAAGCGAAGGTCTGAACAAGGCACGGATGCGGCTGACGACATCCGCCGCCGAGTTGGCATCGCGGATGATACGCTCGGCCGTGATCTTCGCGCGCTCGACGTTCGGGGGCTCGGCGGACAGCCAACGGTGGCATGCGTTGGAGTTGGCGACGATGGCGGCCAGCGGCTGGTTCACCTCATGAGCGATGGATGCGGAGAGTTCGGCAAGGCTCGCCGCCTGGCTCGCACGCGCAAGTCTCTCTTGTGCCAGCCGAAGCTCCTCTTGTGTCCGCATCTCATTTTCGATGTCGAGGCAGATAACGTTCCACTGCACGATGGCGCCTTCAGCGTTGCGCATCGGCGCGGCGCGCGTCTCGACCCAGCGATATTCACCATCGAAGCGCCGCAGACGGTGCCGTCGCGCATACGGCTCGCCTGTGGACAGACAATCGGCATATCTCTCTTTGACACCTGTCAGGTCGTCGGGATGAACACCGGCGTCGAGTGTGCCAGCCAGCCGGGACTTTCCCGCTTCGTCCAATTCCTCAAGATTGTATCCGAGGAATTCGCGGAGCTGCTGGCTGCGATATATCGGTTCGCCATCCGGCGCGGCGCAATCGATCATTGCCGGCAGCGTTTCAACGAGCTGCCAGAGAGCCCGTTCTCTCTCGCGCAGCGCCTCTTCGACGCGCAGCTGATCGTCGATGTCGTGCGTAAGGCCGTACCATTGGACGATGCGTCCACCCTGGTCCCGCAGCGGCTCCGCGCGGCCCTCCATCCAACGATAAACGCCATCGGCACGGCGCAGGCGATACTTCATGAAGAATCGCTCGCCGGTGGCAAAGCAGCTGTCGAGTGCTTCCCTCAGGCTGGCTGCATCGTCGGGATGGACGACGGTGGCAATGAAGGCCGCCAGCCGGCTCGTGTCCGGCTTTTCCGCGTCCGCTATGTCCAGGCCGAGAAAATCTATCAGGCGCTTGTTGAAGAAGGTCGGCTCACCGTTGGGAGACAGCCGCCAGAGGTAGCTCGGAACCATGTTGACGAGTTGCGAGAGCTCTCGTTCCCGGTCGTGCAACGCGGCTTGCGTGGTCACCAGGTCATGGATGTCGACGCTCACGCCGTACCATTGGAGAATGCTGCCATCTTCGTCGCGCAGCGGCTCGGCGCGAGTCTCGGTCCAGCGATAGCCGCCGTCAGCCCGCCTCTGGCGATATCTCTGAACGTAAGGCACGCCCGTTGCGAATGAATGGCGGATCGCCTGCCGTGCGGTGTCGATATCGTCTGGATGGATCACGCTCAGCGACGGCGAGCCGTCCGGGGCGGTGATGTCGTGGAGCGTGGCCCCGGTTACATCGGTGAACCGTTTGTTGACGTAGGAAGGCGTCCCTTCCCGTGTCGTACTCCAGATCAAAGCGGGCACGGTGTCGATCAGCTGCTGGAGGCGCCGCTCACTTTTGCGCAACGCCGCCTGCGCGCGCACCTCATCGTCGATGTCAAGAGAAACCCCGTACCACTGCACGACCGTTCCGTCGTCATCGCGCCGCGGCTCGACCCTGCACTCAGCCCAGCGATAGGTGCCGTCCTTTTCGCGCCAGCGAAACCGCATCGCGGAGCCGCCGCCAGTTTCGAAACAGGTCAACAACGTGCGCTGCACCTCGGGCGCATCTTCGGGATGAATCACCTCGTGCAGCAACGTTTCGATGCCCGGCTCGCCGAGCACATCAAAGTTCGCGATAACGGAGCGGAAATGGTCCTGGTATCGCTTGTTGAAGTAGACCGGCCCGCCGGTCGGCATCACACTCCAGATGCGGACCGGCACCGCGTCGATCATGTGCTGAAGTTGCTGCTCGCTCTGCCGCAACGCCGCTTCGGCGTGCATCTGATCGTCTATGTCGTGACAGAGGCCGTACCACTGGACGATGCGGCCAGCGTCATCGCGCATCGGCTCCGCCCGGCTCGACATCCAGCGATAGCCGCCATCGGCACGGCGCAGGCGATAGCGCATCGCGAAGCTCGCACCGGTAGCGAAGCAACCACGGAGTGCATCGCCGAATGCTGCCGTGTCGTCCGGATGAACGGCGGCCTGTATCATCACCGCCAGCCGGCTCATGCCCGGTCGGTCCAGATCCGCTACATCGAGGCCGAGAAAGTCGACCATGCGCCCATTGAAGAAGATCGGCTCGCCGTCGGGATCGAGCCGCCAGATGTGACTCGGGACCATATCCACGAGCTGCGAGAGTTCCCGCTCCCGGTCACGCAATGCTGACTCGGCCCGCTTCTGGTCCTCAATGTCTATTGTCGTGCCGTACCATTGAACGATGCGCCCCTGGCTATCGCGAAATGGTCGTCCTGAGCTTCGAAACCAGCGATAGACGCCATCGGCGCGCCGCAGGCGATGCTCGGTATCATAGGGATCGCCGGTTTCGAGGCAATGCCGCCATCTGGCGGCTACAGGATCATAATCGTCGGGATGGACGGCTCGACGCCAGCCGAAATCATCGTCGTCTTCGGAAGTGTTGAGATCCTCATGCATGTTGCCGAGGAACGCCAGCGTGTTTGGGCTGACATAGGTGAATCTTCCGGCGGCATCGGCTGCCCACGCGTGGCCGGGCATGCTCTCGATGATTTGCAGCGCAAGCGTTGCTTCGGGGTCGATTTCGCCAAGTGAGTTGGACGCTGATGTCATTGGCTTCTCCTGTCGGACAAAAAAGCCTGGGGACGGTCAGCGCTTGATATAGCACTTGTTTTCAATATCTGGACAGGCGAACTCACCGCCTAAATCTAGTTCCGCCATGCCTCGGCTGCATCTCATGGAAATCCATGCATTGCGCGGAGATATCGCCGCTACGGGGACCCTAACGATGGCCTCGCGCGAGGAGCGACGCGGATCGATGCATCAACACCTACCACTGGGAATACGAGCCGGACAGGTAAGACGCTCGGCTGCCTCTTCGTCGGCTGCAGAGTGAAACCGGAAAAAGATCGTGGCGACCTGCTTCTCAAGCGCGCGCTGCAGCAGCGGCAGGGCGGCCTTTGTCGCCGCAGTGCTGTCGACACTGTTCGCCAGAGCATTCGCAGTTGCTCTCAAGCGCTGGTCTACGGCTGGATCGCCATTGACGAGGTGGGACGCCAGTATCGTCCGGTTGTGGACATTCTGGTGATCAATATACGTTTGCAAGAGGGCTGTGCCGGTCAGACCGCCCACCTGCTTGCCGAAGTTGAATAGCCCGATGCCAAACGGCAGCGCATTGGCGGCAAGGCCCTGCAGCGTAACCAGCGCCAGTGCCACGAACAGAAGGCCGAGGCCGAATCCTCGCAGCAGCAAGGGTCAGGTCCGGTGATCCGCTACCGCTCGTCGAAGCGGACAGCAGCCACATGGCGCCTGCGAAGAGCAGAATGCCAAATGGCGCAAGCGTGATCGGGCGCATCCCGGTCCTTTGGATGACGAAGCCGGACAACAGAACCTGATCGGTAGTTCGTACTGAACCTCAGCACAGGTCGTATTATCAGTCAGCCGGATTCCTCAGGCGCGCGAACGTGCCGGCGCGGACCTCCGTATTGCCGAAGACCGCCTACGAGAAATCCACTTTGAAGTAATTCCGGATCATCCCGTGGCAGCAATGATCGCAGAGAGCGCCCTCTTGAAGAGTTCGGTTGTCTTAACGTTCACCTATTTTGAAAAGCGCGCGCAACACGCGTTCGCTGTGCGGCAGTTGCGACGGTTCATGAAAACAACCCGCTATCTTGCCGCCGGCTAACGCGGTGCGACACGCAGCCCGGCGGCATCGAAGAGATGCATGCGCTCCGGCGGCAGAGCGAGGTTGATCGGCGGCCCTTGCGATTCAACGCCCTGCTGCTTGAGAACGGCGATAAGTTTGCTGTCGCCGGCAATGGTGGCGTGGACAACTGTTTCCGGTCCCAACGCCTCGGCCAGCGTTACCCGCGCTTCCACCGATCCCTTGCCGCCATTCGAAAGTTGGATGTCGTGTGGCCGGATGCCAAGCGTCGCGTCGTCTCCCGGTTTCAGCGCGACCCCGTCGGCGGCGATCGAGGCCGACAGCCCGCCTGGACCTTCGACACGCACCTCGGCGCCGCTTGCCGAACGCACCTTCACCGGCAGCAGGTTCATCCGCGGCGCGCCGATGAAACCGGCGACGAACAGGTTGGCCGGCGCGTTGTAGAGATCGAGCGGCCGGCCGACCTGTTCGATCCGCCCCGAGCGCATGACCACGATGCGGTCCGCCAGCGTCATCGCCTCGATCTGGTCATGGGTGACGTAGACCATCGTGGTTGCCAGCCGCCGGTGCAGGCCCGCCAGTTCAGCGCGCATGGTGATGCGCAGTTCGGCATCGAGGTTGGACAGCGGTTCATCGAGCAGAAAGGCGGTCGGATTGCGCACCACCGCACGGCCGATCGCCACGCGCTGCTTCTGGCCGCCCGACAATTGGCCGGGCCGGCGGTCTAGATAGGGAGCAATTTCCAGCATGCGCGTCGCTTCCGTGATCCGCGCGTCGATCTCGGCCTTCGGCATACGAATGTTTTCAAGCCCGAAGGCGAGGTTCTGGCGCACGCTCATGTGCGGGTAGAGCGCGTAAGACTGGAACACCATCGCCAGACCGCGCTGCGCGGCCGAAACGTTGGTGACGTCGACCCCGTCGATCTCGACCTTGCCGTCGGTCGGCCGATCGAGCCCGGCAATCAACCGCAGCAGCGTGGACTTGCCGCAACCCGACGGGCCGACGAGGACCAGCATCTCGCCGTCACCGACGTCGAGGTTGATACCGTGCAAGATCTTCACCTTGCCGTAAGCGCGATCAATGTTGGTCAGCGTTATCCGTCCCATGACATCCTCACTTCAGCCCGGTGCCGGCAATGCCGGAAGTGATGTAACGCTGCAGGAAGACGAAGACGAGGACGACGGGGATCATCGTCACCACGGTCATCGCCAGGATGTAGTGCCACTGCACGTTTAGCTGGCCGGCATAGGTGTTGAGGCCGACCTGGAGTGTGTAGAGTTCCTTGCGCGACAGCACCACCAGCGGCCACAGAAAGTCGTTCCAGCGCCAGACGACCGAGAAGATCGCCAGCACGGCGAGCGCCGGTGCTGCAAGCGGCAATACGATGCGCCAGTAGATCTGCCATTCGGAAGCGTTGTCCATGCGCGCCGCATCGAGCAGCTCGTCGGGGATGGTCAGCATATATTGGCGCAGCAGGAAGACGCCGGTTGGCGTCGCCACGGTCGGCAAGATCACGCCCCACAGCGAATCGAGCAGTCCGACGGCGCCCACCACCGAATAGAGCGGCACCAGGATGACCGACAGCGGCACCATCAGCGTACCGACGATCACAAGCATCGTCAGATCGCGACCGCGGAACTTGTATTTCGACAAGGCGAAGGCGGCCATCGAATTGGTGAGCAGCGTGATCAGCGTTGCCATTGCCGTCACAAAAACCGAATTGCGCAGATAGCGCAGGAAGTCGAAATGGACGAAGGGCTCGGTGTAATTCTCCGTCGCGAAGCCGATTTCGCGCACCGGCTGCCGGTCGGCGATGTTGACCTTCACGATATCGTTCGGCGCCTGCGGATCCACCATTTGCGCCACGATGCCGATGCGCCGCACCTCGGCCAGCACCTTGGTCGAACCATCCGGCAACTTCACCCTGTAGAGGGTCAGCGGCTTGTCATAGCCTTCGACCCTCGCGTGTTGGCTGACATAAGGCATTATGGTCGGCGGGAACTCGGCGAGTTGTGCCGGCGTCTTGAATGACGAACCCACCAGCCAGACGGCCGGGCCGAACATGATGACAACGCCGCCGAGCAGCCACAGCCAGCTCACGATATCCGTCCAGTGCCAGCCGCGACCGCCGCGCCGGCGGGTCAGGAATGTCATCACGCCGCTCATTCGCGGGCTCCTTTCCGCTCACCCCGGCGTCCGACCTGCAGCTGAACCAAGGTGAGCACGACCAGCACCAACCCCATCAGGATCGAAGCCGCCGAAGCCAGCCCCGGGTTGCGCAGCAGGGAGGCGAAGCCGATCTCATAGATGTACTGCGTGATATAGAGGGTCGAGGTTCCCGGCCCTCCACCCGTCAGCACATAGACTTCGTCGAAGATCTGCACAGCGCGGATCAGCGCCAGTACGATGACGACAAGCAGATTCGGCATCAGCAGCGGCAGCGTGATGCGCCAGAACACCCGCGCCGGCTTCGTGCCGTCCATCTCGGCCGCTTCGTAAAGGTCGCGCGGGATCGCCTGCAATCCGGCAAGCAAGATCAGCGTATAGAAGCCCATATGTGCCCAAACCGAAACGCTGACCGCGGCGGTGAAAGCCCAGAAACGGTCTGTCAGCCAGTTGTGCGGCTCGCCGCCCAGATCATGGACGATCAGGTTGAGGAGGCCCTGGCGCTGCAGGATCCAACGCCAGATCAGGCCGGTGACGACGGGCGACAGCAGCACCGGAAAGAAGAACACCGCGCGCCAGAAGCTGCGCCCGACGATCTCGCGGTTGAGGATCAACGCTGTCGCAATCGACACGACCGTCATCAGCGCCACCTGCACGACGACGAACAGGCCGGTATTGTGCACGGCCTTCCAGAAGAGATCCTCGTGGCAAGTGGCAGTGTCCAGGTAGTTGCCGCAATCGAGCAGGCGCTGATATTGCTCGAGCCCCACATAGGTTCGGTCCTGCAGGAAGTAGGCCGTTCCCGACGTGGCCGAATAGAAAAAGTTGATGATCATCGGCACCAGGACGAAAATGCCGAAGATCGCCATGTTTGGGGCGAGGAAGAACGCGGCCATGCCGCCGGTGCCCGTCGCTCGCTGCCAGAACTTCAGCGGCACGTTGACGATCGACGCCAGCCACACGACCGGCGCCGCGAGGGCGGCGCCAATCCATGCCTTCAGTGTCGCGGCGGCGATCACTTCGCCTCGGCAACCTTGTCGGCGATATCCTGGTCGATCCTGCCCCAGGCATCGTCGAGGCTGAGCTCGCCGGCCATCACCTGGCTGACGCGCGTCACCAGCGCGGCGAAGTAAGCGTTGGCCCACTTCCACGGCGGCAGCGCATCGGCCGCCGGCAGGGTTTCACCCGCCGCCTTGACGAACGTGTCGAGCGCCGGACCGACGTTCTTGTCGGCCGAGACCCATTTCAGCCCGCCCTTGTCTACGACGCCCTTGTGCGCGGGCAGAAACAGCGTGCGCTCGCTGAACTCTTTTACCACGTCTTCACGGGCTAGATAATCCATGACCTTGGCGACGTCCTTGGGATTCTTCGTGTATTTGATGGCGACCAGCGCCGCGCCGCCCTTCACGCCCGAACAGCCTGCGGTACCGCAAGGCGAGCCGGTCGCCACCCAGTCGAAACTGTCGCCGATCTTGGTCGATAGATTGGCGACCTGCCAGCTGCCCGAATAGTAGAACGGGATCTGGGCGTTGATGAAGTCGTCGGCGGCCGCGCGATAGGTCGAGCCTGCCGCCGACACCCAGGTATCCGTCAGCATCAGGCCCTTGGCGGTCCAGTCGACGAGCTTGCCGACGAACGCCTTGGTGCCGTCGTCCACTTTCGCCGGCATGCCATCGGGGCCGATATAGTTCGCTCCGAAGGAGACATCCGGACCCGAAATGCGGTGACCGGAACGGTCGATGGCGAAGGCAGCCGGAAGCTGCTGGCTCTTCGCCACCTCGGCGGCGGCTTTGATCCAGTCGTCCCAGGTCGCCTTGTCGCCGGGCAGCGGCACGCCGGCCTGTTCGAACAGCGTCTTGTTGGCGAAGCCGCCGGTGAGCGTGAGCTGGGTCATGAAACCCGGGATGGCGTTGGAGCCGTCGGGGCGCATCCAGTCCAGCGTGTCAGCGAAATTGTCCTCCCAATATTTCGGATCGGCCAGCAGTGGCCTGAGATCGAGCCAATGCTGGGCAAGCTCCTTGATGTTGGTGACGCGGGCGATGTCCGGACCCTGGCCGGCTTCGAGCTGGATGGGCAGCTGCTCCTGGATCACCTTGTAGGCGACGTTGTCGAGCGTGACGTGGATGTCGGGATTATCCTTCATGAAGCGGTTCAGAATGTCCTGGATGACATCGCCTTCGACACCGTCCGAATACCACATGATGCGCACGTCGCCGGCAAACGCGCTGGTCGATGCGAGCAGGCTGACCGATAGCGCGGCCAGCAAAGTGCGGGTCTTATTCATGCTTCGTCTCCTCCTTTACCAGGGCGGCGCCCCGATGGTTCAAGCCGCCACGCCCTCTCCTCTTGAGCGTCGCAGCCGATTTCCTCCCTACTCTCTGTGCTTCATGCGCATCGCCTCGCCGCGCACGGTCCAGTTGGTCGGATCGAGTGTACGTCCCTCAGCCACGATCCTTGCGTCGGCGAGGAAATGCACCGTGCCGTACTCCGGGTCGTCGACGATCAATTCGCCGTCGGGACCCGACCGCACCGACAGGCCGGCAAAGGCGCCCGCCCAGGCGTCGAGTGCCGGCAGATTGGCATCCCGGTCACCGAGGCGAACGATCCATGTCGTCCTGCGTCCCGCCGCCCGCAACTCGTTGCCGGCGGTCGGGCCGGCCACGACCTGCGTGAGCGGAACATCCGTCTTCAGCATGACGAAGGCGTCGCCAGATTGCGCGAACGCCCGATCGCCAGCCACTTGCACGGCATCGAAGATGCTTGCGGGGAACCAGGCGTGTGTAAAGTCGGGCTGTTCATCCGAGCAGGAGAAGCTGACGACGGCGAGGTCGCGGTATTGGTGAAGCCGGGGCAAAGTGCCTGAACCACCCCAATATGATGGTCTGCCATATCCCGACTGCAGCACTTCGCCGGGGTGGTTGATCCAGATCTGCGCATCCGGATTCTGGCCCAGCCGGGCGTGAATGACGGTCTCCTGATAACCCCATTGATTCCAGCGGTAGCCAGCGGCGCTGCCCATCGCATGGTTGCGCGTCTTGTAGTGATAGAGCCGCGCGAAGCGGTCTTGTCCCTGCGCAAAAGTCCATTCCCACGCCGTATCGCCGACAAGGGAAGCAATTGCTGCCAACCCCTCCGGAACGCTCAAATCGTGATCCCGTAGGCACAGCGCCAGCTGCGGCAGCGCGTGAAAGCGCATGCCGTAATTGCCCTTGCCCCAAAGCATGCGGCAGATGCCGGACAATTCCAGCGAACGCGCGGCGCGCAGCGTGTGCTCATAGGAGCGGCCCTGCGCCCCGGTGAGGATACCGCGATGCGCCGAGCGGGCGACGATTTCAAGCAGGCGTATGATTGCCTTGCCGGCACGTTCGGCGATGTCCTTGTCCGGGGCCAGCGCGTAGAGCGCGCACAGGCCCTTGAGGTCGATCGGAAAATAAGGCGCCGAGTTGAACTCGGCCATCTCCCATGCCTCGAAATGGTCGAGCCAGGCGCGTACACGCGCGGCTCCCACCGTGGACTGTTCGCGGCCAAGGCGGCCCGACCGCACGAACCGTACATCAGGCAACAGGCCACCAGCAATATAAGCGGCGGTGTGGAAGAGCAGCGCGTGGTTCTCGGAGAAGTACCACTGCACATCATTGCCGGGCTCGTCCATCCAGTAGCGATAGCCGAGGATGGCGTTGTCGACGCGCGCGCGCAGGCTCGCTTCCAGCCGATCGCCATAGGCCTTGCGGCACCACAGCAGCGGCACCAGGATGAAGTCGGCGCAATCGTGACAATCCTCGATCGCCGGCAGCGTGCCCGAGATCATGGCGTCGGTCTCGGAGCCCTGCTGTCCGATCGCCAGGCGCGCCAGCGCGCGCACCGTATCGGCCTCGGCGTGACCGGCGACCTCGCGCAAGGCCTCTTCGATACGCGCGGTAAGCGTTTCCGGCGCATCGCCCTGACGGTGCGCGTGGCATATCTCGACGCCGAAGACACGCGATACAGCATGGTCTGCGACCGTCAGCGTCACCTTGAAATGGCGAAAGTCGGCCGGCAGCTGCTCGGTATCGGCGATCGCCAGCCGCGTCTGGCCCGCTGGCAGATCGAAGGCGAAGTGCACCGGCGTCTCGATCGACATGAAATCGCCCTCGATCTCTACCTCGACTTGCGCGTCGCGCGGCAGGGCCACGCCGGTGACCAGCGCCACCTCGCCGCCGTCATAGGCGGGACGGTCGAAATGCATGTCGTCGAGGGCTGCTTCCATCGCATCGGCAACGCCGCTCTCGACTTCGATCGGCAGTGCGACCGAAGCAACCGGACCGGATAGATAATCGAGCTGGAAATAGTAGCGGGCGTCGCGCTCGGCGAGATCGTCGAACCATATGCGAATGTCGTTGCGGCCGGCCCGCAGCGCGATCTTGAAGTGCTCGGCACTTTCCAGGTTGCGGCCGTAGGGCGCCATCCAGCCGGCTTCCTCACCATTGGCAAAGAGTATGGCGCCGCCGCATGTGCGCAGCCGCACCTTCACATCGCCACTCGAGGCCGCCTCGATGGTGGTCTCGGCCCAGGTTCCAAGTACCGTCGGCCGGAACCAGAAGCCCGATAGGTCGATGCGCGGCGAGGCGAAGGGCAGCCAGAGGCGCTCGGCGCCGAATTCGGCGCTGACCTGTGGTCGCTTGCCGCGTCGTTCCGCTGCGAACTGCGTGCGGCACGGATATTCATGGGGAATGAAATTCTTGTGCTTGGTCAGGAAGAAGAAGGGATCCATCTCGCCTTGCATGGGCTGGTCGGCCACGTTGTAGCGTTGCTCGGCGATAGACCCGAGCCGCCAATAGACGATTGGCTGCCCCGCCATGAGCGGCCGGCGCAGCGTAAAATCCGTCCGAACGCTTTGCGCGGCCTCGCTCATCGCAAATCCTTCACGGCAACTGGATCGACATCGGTGTAGGCCTGGTTCTCGCCGGTCATGCCCCAGACGAAAGCATAGGGGCCGGTGCCGGCGCCCATATGGATAGACCAGGCGGGCGACAGGACAACGTCACCGTCAGCGGCCATCAGGTGGCGCGTCTTGTCTGGCCGGCCCATCAGATGGATTACACGGTCGGCTTCGGCGAGGTCGAAGTAGCAATAAGCTTCCATGCGCCGCTCATGCAGATGCGGCGGCATCGTGTTCCACACGCTGCCCGGCGCGAGGTCGGTGATTCCCATCAGCAAGAGGCAGGACGGGGCCACTTCGGGATGGATGTACATGCGCAGCGTGCGCCTGTTCGCACGGGCCTCCTCGCCGAGCACAAGCGGCCTGGCTTCGCTGCTGACGATGAGACGGTGCGCAACATCGGCGCCGGCCGGCACCGAGTTCATGTAGAAGCGTGCCGGCCTCTCCGGATCGTCGCTCTCCAGCGTCACCTCACGCGCTCCGCGTCCGACATAGACGATGTCGCGGTTAGCCACGTGAAAGCGCCGGCCGTCCACCGCGACTGCACCATTGCCGCCGAGATTGGCGATGCCCATCTCGCGCGCGTCAAAGAAGAGCGGGGTGCCGACTTCGGCCCCGTTGCCGAATGCCAGCTGGTTGGCCAGCGGCACCGCGCCACCGACGATCATGCGGTCGACATGGGTGTAGACGAATTCGATCGCGCCAGGCCGGAACAAGCCGTCGACCAGGAACTCGGCCCTCAGCCGGTCCGTATCCATGCCGGCAATATCGCCCGGCGATGCGCCATAGAGCGTCCGCATCATGCCGCCTCCACCTTCGACTGCAGATGCCGCGCCCCTTCGGTCAGGCACAGAATGGCCAGCGCCTGCCCGTAGCCCGTCGGATGGATGGGTATATCGCGATAGAACTGCAGGTCGGCGCCCATGCGTGTGCCATAGGACACGTTCGCCACCACACCTTTGTCATCGATGTTGGCCACCACGGCTTCCAAGGCGCGGAGGCCGGCGGCACGGCACTCTGTCGAGCCGATTCCGAGCCGCGCGGCCTTCATCAACCCGTAGCCGAAGCCGGCCGTGGCGGAAATCTCCTCGTAAGACGTTGGGTCGTCGAGCAGAGTGTGCCAGGCGCCCGAACCTGCCTGCACCTCGAGCAGGGCGTTGATCTGCGTCTCCAGCACTCCGAGCAGATAGGCCCGAACCGAAGGCGCAATTTCGGCGAACTCCACCAGGTCGAGGATACCGACCGTGATCCAGGCATTGCCTCTCGCCCAAAGCGCGCGGGCGAAATTGTGCCGTCCCGCGAACGTCCAGCCGTGAAACCACAGCCCTGATGCCGGGTCGGCGAGATAACGGGCGTGGACCAGGAATTGCCTTTCTGCTTCCTCGACGAAGCGACGCTGGCCGGCAGCCTGGCCGTAGGATGCGAGGAACAGCGCCACCATGAACAGCGTGTCGTCCCACAATTCGTCGTCGTTGACCCGGTCCGAAACATCATGCTGGAAACCGCCTTCGGGCGTCCGCGGCAAGGCGGTGGCCACCCGCTCGGCCCATTCGCGCAGCACCGGCTCGAAGCGCAGCTGGCGCCGGCGCCGCCACAATTCGCTTAGCGCCAAAAGGGGCGCGGTGGTGTTGACGTTCATCGCAGGGAGACCGGCAGCGATGCGTCGGTCGTACCAGGCCTCGATCGTCTGCAGCAGCCGATCGTCGCCGGTCTGCGCCCACAGCCGAACCAGCCCGTAGAGCCCGACGCCTTGCGGCCATTCCCAGCTGTCGAAGCTGACATAGTCGCCCGGCGTGCCGTCGAGATTCGGCTCATGGAACCGCCCGTCATGACGCAAGCCGGTCATGCCGGCCACAAGGCTGGCAAGCACGGAATTCAGGCGTTCGGCCGATAGCGGCATCACTCCTCCCGTTTCTCCCGCTTCATCGGAACTGTTTCACAGCCATTTTTCTTGCGCAATCTGAAAATTTTTTGCATTAATCGGATGACTTTGCCGGAGGTGACGGAGCGGATGAATATCCAGGGCAAGCGCGGCCGCCCCAGCCGCCGCATTCGACTTGAAGAGATAGCGGCGCGTTGCGGCGTGTCGGTCAGCACCGCCTCCCGTGCGCTGAGCGGCGTCGGCGGCGTGAGGGACGAGCTTCGCACCAGGATCATCGAAACGGCGAAGTCGATGAACTATGCCATTCCCGCCTCGGTTGCCGGCCGCAAGGTCATCCTGGCCGCAAGCAGCGTGGCAATGGTGGACAGTGCCCGCAATCAGTTCACCTACCATGTCCTTGATGGGCTCAACGAGCGCGCCCGGTTGCTGGGCGTCGAACTCGTGACCCGGCCGGTTTCGGCGCCCGAGGACGAAATCGCGCTGCTGCGTGAATCCGAGCGCGACGACAGCGTCGCCGGCTGCCTGTTTCTGACGCTGGACGATGACGATGTGCTGACGCTGACAGCCGGATTCGCCAAGCCGATCGTGCTCGTCAACGGCGACGATCCCTCGATGCGCCATTCGAGCGTGACGCCCTGCAATCGCTCTGCCGCCATGCTTGCGGCGCAGCATCTGATCGGCCTCGGCCACCGCCGCATCCTGTTCCTGATGCGGCGTGGCCGGCGCACGATCGAGCGGCGCTACGAAGGTTGGCGCGACGCGCTGATCACAGCCGGAATTGCCGGCTTCGACGACTTCGTGGTTGAGGTGCAGGACTGGCTGCCGGAACTTGCGAGCAGGGCCGTGACCGAGCGCATCGCGGCCCGTGGCCTCGATTTCACCGCCGTGCTGACGGCCGGCGACAGCTTGGCGTTTGGTGCCATCGCCGGCGTCCAGGAGGCCGGATATTCGGTGCCTGGCGATGTGTCCGTGGTCGGTATGGACGACTTGCCGCTCGCTGCCTTCTGCAACCCGCCGCTGACGGCGATGCACATTCCCATGCGCGAGATCGGATCGGCGGCGCTTAGCCTGCTGCTCGACGATATGGCCCATTCGGGGTCGCCGCCGCGTCGCGTCGAACTTGCCTGCAATCTCGTGGTGCGCCAGTCGACGGCACCAGCCCGAAGCGGCGCCGGCGGTCATCAACTGGCCTCTTGAGCGCGCGACTTGCCGCCAGCAAAGAGCAGCGGCAAACCCTCTTGCGTCTGCAGTTCAAGGACACGTCCAAGCAGGATCATATGGTCGCCAGCCGGGAAGCGGTCGGCGACGCTGCATTCGAACCGCGCCAGTGCGCGCGGCAGCAACGGCACGCCGTGCTCACTCCACGACAGGTCAAGATCGGCAAAGTCCGTCCCTGACTTCGAAAAACGCCAGCACAGATCGATTTGATCTTCCGCCAGCACGTGAATGGCGTAGTGCGCGGAATTGGCGAAGGGTTCGAACCGGCGCGAGTGGCGGCCGATAGACCAGAGCACCAGCGGCGGATCGAGCGACACGGATGAGAAGCTGTTGGCAGTGATTGCGACCGGGCCGTCGGCCGTGCCGGTGGTGACGACCGTGACGCCGGTGGCGAAGCGCCCGAAGGCATTGCGCAAAAGGCGTGGATCGCACACGACATGCTCCATCAGCGGCGCTCCCCCGTTCCCAGTGGTGTCGCCGGGATCCGTTCCGGCACACGGCCATAGGCGTGCGGGAGCGAGCATGTCTTGAGCTGGGGCAGCACCTTGGTGCCGAAATGACGCGCTTCGTCGAGATGCGGGTAGCCGGAAAAGATGAAAGCGCGGATCCCCATCTTCATATACGCTTCGATTTCCGACAGAACCTGATCGGTCGAGCCCACCAGCGCCGCGCCGCAACCAGAGCGCGCCCGCCCGACGCCGGTCCACAGATGCGGCTCGACATAGCCTTCGGCATCGGCGATCTGGCGGTTCCTGGCCTGGTGCGATACGCCGAGCGATCGGGCGTCGAGCGCGCGCTCGCGGATCGCCCTGCCTTGCTCGTCGTCCAGCCTCGAAACCAGCTCCCGGGCATATTCCTTTGCCTCGGCCTCGGTATCGCGCACGATCATGTGGACGCGCAGGCCGTAGTCGAGCGTCCGCCCATGGCGCTCGGCGCGTTCGTGGACGGCCTTCATGCGGCCGGCAAGTTCCTCCCTGGTTTCCGGCCACATCAGGTAGACGTCGCACTGTTCGGCGCAAAGCTCGAGCGCGTCGGGCGAATAACCGCCGAAATAGAGCAGCGGGCCGCCATTTTGCTGATAGGGCTTCGCTGGCGCCGTCGAGAGTCCTTTATAGCGATAGACCTCGCCCTCGAAATCGATGCTGTCCCTGGTCCAGGCCTGGCGCAGGATCTGCACAACCTCGCGCGAACGCTGATAACGGTAGGCGCTGTCGGCTGTCTCGCCCGGAAAGTCCGACGAAATGATGTTCACCGTCAGCCGGCCTTCCAGCATGTGATCCAGCGTCGCAATCGTGCGCGCCAGCATGATCGGCTGCATCTCGCCGCAGCGCACAGCGGCGAGCAGATTGATCTTCGAGGTGATCGGCGCGCAGCCGGCTACGAAGCTCAGCGTGTCCTGGCCGACCTGATAGGACGACGGACACAAGATGTTGCGGAAACCTAGTTCCTCGGACATCTTCACGATCTCGGAGCAATGCGCCCAGTTCGAGCGCAACGCGCCGTCCGGCACACCGAGATAGCGATGGTCGTCCGAGCAGAGTGCGGCGAACCACGAGACTTCGGCTGCATCGAGATCCGGCGAGGTGATTGGGACGATGCTCATTGCCACTCTTCAAAAAAGAAGCCCGGGCCATTCTTCAAAGAGGTCCGGAGCTGCGAATAGGGCTTGCGTAGCATTCGTTTTGGTGTAGATCAATACTGTATCAATTTGAGCCAAACCCGAACCGGGATGCGATTGGAACGCGGGATGCATTTGACAAGGGCTGACCCCGGCCACCGATCCAGCCAGATGCGTGGGCCCTTGCCTGTGCACTTGCAGACCAGCGAAATGCTGATCCGCGAAATCGCGGCCGGACGGCTGGCCGACGGGGCGCGGCTGCCGCCCGAGCGCGAGATGGCCGCGAGCCTTGGGATTGCCGTCGGCACGCTCAGGAGGGCGCTGGCAGATTTGACCGAAAAGGGCCTTCTCGACCGCATCCAGGGCTCGGGTAACTATGTGCGGGCGCGCGGCGACTTGCTCGGGGTCTATGCCTTTTTTCGCCTGGAGCGCATCGGCGGTGGCGGCCTGCCGAGCGCCGACGTGCTGTCCGTCGAGCGGCTGCCCAAGCCCGCCGACCTGCCGCAATTCGGCAGCTCCGGCGAAGCCCACCGTATACGCCGGCTGCGGCGGCTCGACGGCGAGCCGGCCGCGGTCGAGGAGATCTGGCTGGACGTCAGCCGCGCCGAGCGGCTCAAGCGCGAGGATTTGTCGGAATCCCTCTATCTCCACTACCGGCTCGCGCTCGGCTTTTCGATCGTTCGCGCCGAAGACCACGTCGCCGTCGCACCCGCGCCGGACTGGGCCCCGCTCGAATTCAGGCCACCGCCGGGGACGGTCGTGGGGTTCATAGAACGTGTCGCCTGGGCTGGCGACGGCGCCAGCCCGGAATATTCCCGCAGCTGGTTCGATCCGGGCGCGGCGCGGTACGTCACGCGTTTCAGATAGGCCGGAGGAAGACGCAGCGTGACCAGATCATCGATCGGCTACGGCATCATCGGCTGCGGCATGATGGGCCGCGAGCATATCCGCAATATCGCTCTGTTGCCCGATGCGCATGTGGCCGCGATCGTCGAGCCGGACCCCGGCATGTTGGCGGCGTCGCTGGCGACGGCGTCGGGCGCGCGATCGGCGGCATCGATCGCTGAACTGCTGGCCATGGATGAGGTGGACTGCGTCTTGATTGCCAGCCCCAACCACCAGCACCTCGGTCAGATGGAGCAGATCGCCGCACTTCGACCACTGCCGGTACTGGTGGAAAAGCCGCTCTTCACCGAGGGCGCCGACGAGGGGCGGATCGCGGCGTTGAAAGCTCGGCTTCCGCTCGTCTGGGTGGCCATGGAATATCGCTATATGCCCCCCGTCGCCGTATTCGTCGAGCAGGCGCGCCACGCCACCGGCGGCATCCGCATGCTGACGATCCGCGAGCATCGCTTCCCGTTTCTGGCCAAGGTCGGCGACTGGAACCGCTTCAACCGCAACACCGGCGGCACGTTCGTCGAGAAGAGCTGCCACTTCTTCGACCTGATGCGGCTGATCCTCGGATCGGACCCCGTCCGCGTGATGGCGAGCGCTGGACAGGCCGTAAACCATCTCGACGAACGCTATGGCGGTGAGAGGCCGGATATCCTTGACCATGGCTATGTGCTGGTTGATTTCGCGAGCGGCGCGCGCGCCATGCTGGAACTGTGCATGTTTGCCGAGGGCAGCCGCTACCAGGAGGAACTCTGCGCTGTCGGCGGCGACGGAAAGATCGAATGTCTGGTGCCCGGACCAGGCCGTTTCTGGCCGACCCACCTTGGCCCTGCGCCAGTGCCCCAGTTGATCGTTAGTCCGCGCAATCCGCCTGGACCACGCGTACTGGAAATTCCCGTCGACCCCCGGCTGCTCGAGGCAGGCGACCATAACGGTTCGACCTATTTCGAGCACGCCCGCTTCACCGCTGCGGTGCGCGGACAAGGCAAAGTGGAATTGACCTTGCAAGACGGCTGGTGGGCCGTCGTCATGGGTCTCGCCGCCGAGAGATCGGCCCGCGAAGGCCGCGCCATCGAACTCGCCGGTGAATTCGCATTGCCGACCTAAGGCCAACCACGCATTCACCAAGCCATCGAGTCAGATGCGCCGACCGGTTGCTGCGTCGAACAGATGCGCACATGCGCGGTCGATCTCGATCCGCACCCCTTCGCCTTGCTTGAGCGCAAGCCTTTCTCGGAAGAGGCAGGAGATTTCTTCACCGGAGCAGTCGACCCTGGCGAAGATTTCGGAGCCGGTCGCCTCGAGAAGCGTGATCGTGCCCGGCACGCCCTGCCCGGTAGCCCGGATATGTTCCGGACGAATGCCGTAGACGAGTTCGCGTCCCGCGGCATCCGCCGGCTGGGCGCCTTCCGGCAACGGCAGGATCAACCCGCCGGCGCTGCGGAACACGCCCTCCTCGATGCGGCCGGCAATGAAGTTCATGGCGGGCGAGCCGATGAAACCGGCAACGAAGAGGTTGGCCGGATGGTCGTAGAGGTCCAGCGGCGCGCCGATCTGCTCGACCAGGCCGTCATGCAGCACGACGATCTTGTCGGCCATGGTCATGGCCTCGATCTGGTCGTGCGTGACATAGATCGTCGTGGTACCCAGCCGCTGGTGCAGGGCCTTGATCTCGCCGCGCATCTGGACGCGCAACTTGGCATCGAGGTTGGAGAGCGGCTCGTCGAACAGAAAGACCTGCGGGTCGCGTACGATCGCGCGACCCATGGCAACGCGCTGGCGCTGGCCGCCAGAAAGCTGGCGCGGATAGCGGTCAAGCAGCTTTTCCAGGCCGAGGATGCCGGCTGCCTTCCGGACCCGGCCAGCGGTGTCGGCCGGATCGGCCCTCTTGATCTTGAGGGCAAAGCCCATATTGTCGGCAACAGTCATATGCGGATAGAGCGCATAATTCTGGAACACCATGGCGATGTTCCGGTCCCGCGCGCGCAGATTGTTGACCATACGTTCGCCGATGGCGATCTTTCCGCCGGAGATCGTTTCAAGGCCCGCAATCATGCGCAGCAGCGTCGATTTTCCGCATCCCGACGGGCCGACCAGGATGACGAATTCGCCGTCGGCGATGTCGACGCTGACGTCGTGAATGATCTTGGTGGCCCCGAAGGCCTTTTGCACGTTGTTGATCGTTACCGATGCCATTGGATCTTTCCTGGAAAAAGAGTGATGTCAGGGCGCGCCCTCAGCCGCCCTTGACGGCGCCGGCGGTCAGCCCGGCGACGATCTGCCTCTGCGCGAACATGGTCAGGATCAGCACCGGCAACGTCACCACCAGCGCCGCCGCGGCGAGCGGCCCCCAGCTCACCTGCTCGTAGGACAGCATGTTGTAGACGGCGACCGGCAGTGTGCGCGTCTCACGGCTGGCGAGCACCACGCCGAAGACGAAATTGTTCCACGAGAAGATCACGGACAGGATGAAGGCGACGACGATGCCCGGCTTGGCGATGGGCAGGGCAACCAGCCGGAAAACCTGCCAGGAGCTGGCGCCGTCGATGTTGGCCGCCTCTTCCAGTTCCATCGGCGTGGTCTCGAAATAGCCGATCATCACCCACACCACGATCGGCACCGTCACCACCAGATGGATGATGATCTGCGGCCACAGCGTGCCGAGTATCCCGATCCATTGGAACAGCAGAAACAGCGGGATGAGATAGGATAGCCCAGGCGTCATGCGGGCGATCATGATGACGACCGCCGATCGTTCAGCCTTGAGCCGTGCGATGCCATAGCCGGCCGGTACGCCGATCAGCAGCGCCAGCAAGGTCGCCGTGCCGGTCACCAGAACCGAATTCCAGAGATAGAGCAGGAAATTGTTCTCCTCGAACACCTTTACATAGTTCGACCAGGCGAAGCGTTCGGGGATCAGGATCGGCGGATAGGCACCGTTGTCGATCTCGAATTTCAGCGACAGCGAGATCATCCAGAGGAAGAACAGGATCGCCGGCGAGACGAAAACCAGGGCAGCGAAAAACAGACCGATCTGGTTGAGCAGCCGTGAACTCATCTATTTGCCCTCCGTATCGATCCACTGCGAGCGTTGGCGCAGCATCAGCAGGACAAACGACAGGGCCACGATGACAATGAAGAACACCACGGCCATGGCCGAGCCGTAGCCGATATCGTAGTAGGAGAAGGCGGTGTTGTAGAGATAGATGTTGATGGTCTCCGACGCCGTTCCCGGCCCGCCCTGGGTCATCGCGTAGATGATGTCGAAGCTCTTCAGCGCATCGATGGTGCGGATGATGACCGCGATCATCAGGAACGGCGCGATCATCGGCAGAGTGAGATAGCGGAATTGCTGCCAGGCATTGGCGCCGTCGATCTCGGCGCTTTCGAAGGGCTCGCGCGGCACCGAGGCCAGCCCGCCAAGCACGATCAGCATGACCAGCGGCGTCCACTGCCAGGTCTCGACCGCAACCAGCGACGGGATGACCGTGTTGGCGTTGAATATCCATTCCTGAGCCGGGATGCCGACCAGCGACAGCAGGTAGTTGAGCACGCCAAGCTGAGGATGGAACATCATTGTCCAAACCAGTGCGACGGCAACGGGTGTCGCCATCATCGGCATGACGAAGACGCCGCGCAGCAAGCCGCGCAGCGGAAACCTGGCATCGAAGATCAGGGCGGCCAGAGTGCCCAGCAGCATCGGCGCTGCAACCGAGAGGAAGGTGTAGGTCAACGTATGAACAAGGGATTCCCAGAAACGTGGGTCGCTGGCCAGGCGGAGATAGTTTTCCATCCCGGCAAAGCTCCGCGACTGGCCGAGCGTCCAGCGATTGACGCTCATCCACAGGGTGAAAGCCCAGGGGAAAACGATGACGGCGCCGACGACGACGAGTGCGGGGACAACGAAAGGCCAGTAGTTGGGAGCCAGCCGGATCGTCTGGCTCCCGTCGATAACCGGCATCGTCACCCCGGTCTGTTCTGGGGTGGTGGCCGACATCAGCCCTGCTCGCTCCTGTCGAGAACCGGCTGGAACTGTTCGGTGGCCTTCTTCAGCTCCGCGGCTGGATCGGCGCCGGCAATCATGTTGGTCAACGCCACGCCATAAATGTCGCGGAATTCCGTGACCGGGATGATGACCGGCAGTGCCAGCCGACTGATATTGCCCGAGCCGACCACGGCATCAAGCCAGCTTGCCGGCATGGTGACGCCTTCGCGCACCTTGGGATCCTCCAGCACGGATTTGCGGAACGGAACGCCGGCGCCGGCCTGCAACAGCCGTGCACCCATGGTTGGCGACACCGCCCACTGGCAGAACAGATAGGCAGCCTCCTTCTTCTCGCTAGCGGCGGTAACGCCAATCCCGTCGCCGAAGGTGCCCGAGGCATGCGCCTTGGGACCCTTGGGCATCACGCCATAACCGACCTTGCCGACCACCCTCGATTTTTCCGGATTTTCCATCGGCGGGGCAAAACCCACGCCGTCGAGCCACATGCCGATCTTGCCCTGCAGGAAGGCCGACTGTGCTTCGGCCCAGTTGAACCCGGTAACGCCCGGAGGGGCGGACTTGGTCATCAATCTTTGATAGAGTGCGGCAGCCTCGATCGCCTCGGGAGCCTCGGTGCGCAGCTTGCCCTTGTCATCTAGCGGCGTCATGTCGTAGCCGAGCATCAGCGACGTCCACACCGGCGTGTTTGCGTTCTTGAGCCCGCGGGCGACGAAGCCGTATGTATTGGTCGAGGGGTCGGTCAGCGCTTCGGCGGCTGCCGCCAGTTGCTCGAAGGTCTCTGGGTATTTGAGGCCCTTGGCCTCGAACAGCTCCTTGTTCCAATGCAGGATCCAGTAGTCCACCGAGAACGGTAGCGAGCGCAGCACGCCCTGGCCGTCCTTGGCAAACAGCATGCCGGCTTCGGCGAAGTCGCTTTCGACCAGCGCCGGGTCGGTGAGCGACGGATCGGCGAGATAGCCGGCGATATCGGCCAGCCAGCCACCCTTCTCGAACTGGCGCTTCTGCACGTGGTAGCTCAGATGCACGACGTCGAAGCTCGGCTTGCCCGAGCTCAACTCGATCACCGTCTTCTGGCGCTGCTGCTGCTCGGGCGTTGCCTCGGCATTGACCTTGATGCCGGTCAGTTCCTCGAACTCGGCGAGATATTTCAGGATGGTGTCGCTGCGCGGGCTTTTCACCAGATTGACGTCAAGCGTCGTCCCGGCAAAGCGTTTCCAGTCAACGCCTGCGGCAAAGCCGGGGCGAAGCCCCACAAGGCCGGCAGCGGTTAGCGCCGCGGTTCCGGCAAGGAGTTGCCTCCTGGTTGGGTTGAACAGATTGGACGACATTTCTTCCTCCCGGTTGCTGTCGTTGTGGATGCGCCGCGAACCGCGGCGCGGCTATATTTCCTCAGATCTGGAGCGCCAGCCGGCGCGCATTGTCGATATGCAGACTGATCGCTTCAACCGCTTTTTGCGGATTGCGGCTCTCCATGGCTTCGATGACCGCCAAATGTTCGCGCATCACCGGCACCACACGACCGTCGATGCGGAAACGCTCCTGGTGGATCAGCCGGATTTTCACCGAGTTGACCAGATAGGCCTTGGCGATAATCTCGTTGCCGAGCGCATTGATGAAGGTGTCGTGCATCGCCCAGTCGATGTTCTGAGCCTTGGCTTCCATTTCCGGCGTCGGCGCCTGCCCGAGAGCTTGAGCCAGCATCTCTTCATGTTCGCGCCGCATGCGGGCAAGTTCGGCATCAGAAGCGCTGGTCGTGAATAGCGCCACTGCCTCGCGTTCCATGAACAACCGAAACTGAAATGCCTCGCGGATCAGATTGATGTCAATATGCGCGATCTGCATGCCGCGCTGTGGGATGGTGGTCAGCAGTCCCTCGGCCTCGAGACGCGGGACGATCTCGCGAATGGCACCCAGCGGCAGCCCGGTGAAAGCGACCAGTTCGCGCTGTGACACGAACTGCCCCGGCCGCAGATCGCGGGCCAGCAAATGCCGCGTGAAGCTGGCATAGGCCTTCTCCCGGAGAGTGATCGGTTCGCTGCCGTCTTCCACTTCAGCTCGCTTCCTTGTCGGTCAGCCCGGCCTTGTCGGTCAGGCCGCCTCTGTCGCAAACAGCCTGTCGTAGGCAGCGGCAAGCTGCCGCTGTCCCTGCGGATCGATCGCCTCTAGGGGCGGGCGGACCGCCAGCCAGCGCTCGTCGCCGGTCTTGCGCGCGACCATGACCTTCACCGCCGGCGTGACCGGGTATTTGAGCAATTCGAGCACGAAGTCTTCGACGCGTGGGTCGTCGCCCCCGTTTTCGACCATTGCCCGGATTTCGCCGGTAACAAAATTAGCCATGCCGGAAATCGCGCCCTGTCCGCCGCGGCGCACGCTTCTCGCCAGATGCCGTTCGTCGCCGATGAGGATCACCAGATCGCCGTGCGCCTCAAGCAGCGCCTCACTGTAGCTCCAGTCCCCGCCGGAATCCTTCACCCCGGCCACCACAGCGGGAAAAGCGGCGCGCAGCCGGCCGATCAGCCCAAGCGGGAGCGGCACCATGGTGACTGAGGGGATGTTATAGAGCAGCACGTCGCGCGCCAGCGGACCGAGTGCGGCGAAGACGGCGGAAAACCATCCGAACAGCCCGTCCTCGCCGACATTCTTGAAGTAGCTCGGCGGAGCGAGCAGAATGTTGCGAACGCCGCGCTGCAAAGCGTGCCGGGCCTGATCGGCGGCATCTTCGGCTGCATCGACCAGCACTCCGGCGACGAGCTGATGTGGCGGAATACCGGCCGCCAGCATGGCCTCGGTGACGATCCGTCGCTCGTCGGTGCCGACCGAGGCTCCTTCGCCGGTGGTGCCGAACAGCGTCGCGCTGCTGCAGCCGGCGCCAAGGCAGGCTCGGGCATGCGCGATCATCGGCGCGAGCGCTATCTGCCCCGACGGGTCGAAGGGTGTGGTCAGGGCAACCGAAAGACCAAAGCGGGAAGCCAATGCGATCTCCGTTGAAATCAATGTGGACGTAGCGTTAGCACGCTAACATGTCAGATGTAAACGGGTGATCTTGCCAACTCGGCATCGCCGAACGGCGCTGCCGCCGGCAGCGCCATCGCCGATCATTTTCGCCGCTCGAACATCACATATGCAGCTGTCCCCGAGCCTCTGCGGGATTGGCTGGACGAGGCAGCCTTAGCTCGATCAAGTGGCGACGAGGTGGCCGTCGCCAACATCTTCGAGCTTGAGTTTCCGAGGCTCGTCACCGATGCGCCGCACAGCGCTTGGAATTTCGCTGTCCAAACGGGCGAACCTGGCGCGGCGCCGGCCTGGATCGGGAACCGGAACGGCTTCGATCAGCCGCTTTGTGTAAGGATGGCGCGGGTTGGAGAAGATCTGGTCGCGGGTGCCCATCTCGACGATCTGCCCCAGATACATTACCGCCACGCGATCGGAGATGTTCTCGACCACCGCCATGTCGTGCGAGATGAAGAGATATGCGACGCCGAATTCGCGCTGCAGCTCCTTCAGCAATCTTAACACGCGCGCCTGCACCGACACGTCGAGAGCAGAGACGCTCTCGTCGGCAATGATCAGCTTTGGTCGCAGCGCCAGCGCCCGTGCAATGCAGATTCGCTGGCGCTGCCCGCCGGAAAATTCGTGGGGATAGCGCTCCATCTGGTCAGCGGAGAGGCCGACGCGTTCGAACAGAGCGGCGATCTGGGCATGCCGTTGCTCTCTGTCGCCGAGGCCGTGGATCAGCAGAGGCTCGGCGACGAGATCGCCGACCCGCATGCGCGGGTCGAGGGACGCGAAGGGATCCTGAAAGATCATCTGCACATTGCGGCGGACAGCCTTGCGCTCCTTGCGGCTGAGCGCCGACAGGTCGTGGCCGCCGATTGAAATGCTGCCGGTGAAGGGCACCAGTCCGGCGATCGCCTTGGCCGTCGTCGACTTGCCGCAGCCCGATTCGCCGACCAGCGACAGGGTTTCGTGCAGCGCGATCGAGAAACTCACGCCTTCGACCGCGTGCACCCTGCGGTCAACGCGGCCGAAGAAGCCGCCGTGCAGGTCGAAGCGGACGTGAAGATCGCTGACAGATACAAGCTCGGCCGGCATGTTGGCGGCATCTTGTCGGTCTTCGGCCGTCCGTCCGCCGCCGATACGCGGCACGGCGGCCAGAAGCTCGCGTGTATAGTCGGCCTGCGGGCGATTGAAGATGTCAGCCGCCCTGCCCTGCTCGACCATCCGGCCGTCGCGCATGATGATGACGCGGTCCGCCATCTCGGCGACGACGCCCATGTCGTGCGTGATCAGGATAACACTGGTGCCGTGCTCGCGCTGCAGGTCGCGCAGCAGCTCCAGCACCTCGCCCTGAACCGTAACATCGAGGGCGGTCGTCGGCTCATCGGCGATCAGCACGTCCGGGTTCAGGGCCAGAGCCATGGCAATCATCACGCGCTGGCGCATGCCGCCTGAGAGTTCGTGCGGATAGTGCTCGAGCCGCCGTTCGGCATCCGGAATTCGGACTGCCTTCAGCGCCTCGAGCGCCCTCAGCCGCGAGTTGGAGCGCGACATCGAGGTGTGTGCCTCGATCGCCTCCGTGAGCTGACGGCCGACGGACAGAACCGGATTGAGCGACGTCATCGGTTCCTGAAAGATCATGGCAATACGGTTGCCGCGGATGGGGCGCATGCGGCTCTCGCTGAGAGCCGCGAGATCCTGATCGCCGAGTCGGATGGAGCCTGATCTGATGCGTGCCGCCGGCTGCGGCAGCAAGCCCATGATGGCCAGCGCCGTCATCGACTTGCCGGAACCGGACTCGCCGGCGATGCAAAGCGTTTCGCCGCGCATCAGGCCGAATGTCAGGTCGGAAACGACGTCGCGCTCGCCCTCCTCGCCGCGCACGGCGACGCTCAGACCTGAGACGCTGAGTACCGGTCTGACAGAGCCACTCTCCGCGGCGGCCTGCCCGGATCGTTTGATGTCCTCCACCTTCATTCAAAGACGCAGCGGGGGAAGTAGAACGAAACCACCCAGTTGGGCATGTCGACGATCTCGCTGATGCGCAGGTCACCGCAAACCGAGACGAGCATATAGGCATCTACCGGATCCATCCCGTAGCGGCCGGAGAGCAGGTCGATCATCTGGGAAACGGCGCTCCTGGCGCCGTGCATCAGATCCGGCCCGATACCGGTTGTCACCTCATAGCCCTTGGCGTCGAGATGCCGCGACACCGGACCAGGCGTTGTGAAACGCGGCGTCCGCAGCCGGGCATCCTTGACCAGATCGAGCGTCAGCACGGCGTTCATGGGGCTCTCGATCGCCGTGCCGCAGACCTCGCCGTCACCCTGCGCGGCGTGCGTGTCGCCGACCGAGAACAACGCTCCCGCGACCTCCACGGGCAGGTAGAGAACCGTGCCGGCGGCGAGATCGCGGATGTCCAGATTGCCGCCCACGCGCCGCGGCGGGACCACCGAATGCAGACCCGGCTCAGCCGGGGCACTGCCGATGGTGCCGGCGAAGGGCTTGAGCGGCACCCGGCCGCTCTTGCCGAACAGCGCCGGTTCGAGCGAGGCGGCGTCGTACTTCCAGATATTCAGTGCCGGTTGAGTGAAGTTATCCGCCAGCAGACCGAATCCCGGGATATTCGCCGTCCAGCCGAAGCCGGACGGCTTGAACGCCTCGATGGTGATTTTCAGGGCATCGCCCGGCTCTGCCCCTTCGACATAGATTGGCCCAGTGACCGGGTTCACCTTGGCAAAATCGAGCAAAGCAACGTCGTCGACGGTGCTCTCCATCGTCAGCTGCCCGCCGGACGAGTCCAGGCACTGGAACTCGATCGTCGACCCTGGCGCCACGCGTTCGGTCGGGACAAAGGAATTGTCCCAGCCGAAATGATGGTGGCGCCCGTGGATGGTGTAGTCGCAGTTATTGCACATCGGTCACATACACATTGTCGTAGTTGATCGGGATGTGGACCGGGTCGACATAGAGGTTGTCGGCACCACCCATGCGGGTTGATTTCATAGTGAAACGCTGCTCGTTGAAGACCGGTGCCCAAGGCGCGTCTTCCATGATCTTGCCGTAGATCTCGCTCCACATCTTGGCGCGTTCGCCAGCCTTGGCCGGGTCGACGATGGAGTCGGCCTCGGCCGCCTTGGCGTCGAGCTCCTTGTTGCAATACCACGACCAGTTCCAGCCGCCCGGGACGGCACCAGCGCAGCCGAGGATCGGGCCGTAGAAGTTCGACGGATCGGGGAAGTCGGCGATCCAGGCCATGCCGCCGGACCAGATCATCGGCGCACCGGCCTTGTCGCCGCCGGCGGCGATGACGTTGGCCTGCGCGAGCGACTGGATGCTGGCCTTGATGCCGACCGCCGCCAGATCCTGCTGAATGGCCTGCGCGATGCGCGGGTTGGGATCGGTGTTCATGGCAAACAGCTGCGTGTCAAATCCGTCGGGATGCCCGGCCTCGGCAAGCAAGGCCTTGGCCTTGGCCAAGTCATAGGGATAGCCCTTGAATTCCTTGTCATAGCCAGGCATCGACGGCGGCAACGGCTGATTGGCCGGCACCGCACGGTTGTTGATCAGCTGGACGATGCGGTCCTTGTTGATCGCCATGTTCACCGCCTGCCGCACCTTCACGTTGTCGAAGGGCGCCATGGTGGTATTCATGGTGATATAGCCGGTGTGCAACTGGCCGCCCTCGACGACACGGGCCTTCTGCTCGGGATCGGCCATCACCTCCTGGAATTTCGCCGGCGGAATGCCGTCGCCGGGAACGTCGATCTCGCCTTTCTGGAGCCGCAGCAGCGCCACGATCGGCTCCTGGCCGATCTCAAAGGTGATCTTGTCGAGATGCGGCAGACCCTTGTGCCAGTAATCCGGGTTGCGCTCGAAGACCACGCGCTGGCCGAGCGTCCATTCGGCGAGCTTGAAGGCGCCGGTTCCGACCGGATGTTTGCCGAAGTCCGCGCCGTATTTTTCGACTTCTTCCTTCGGCACGACGTGCGAGAAATTGATCGCCATGACATGCAGGAAGGTGGCGTCGGGCCGGGTCAGCTCGAACTTGATCGTGTAGGGATCGACGACGGTTATGCCCGCTAGGCTTTCCGCCTTGCCGACAGCGACGTTGTCATAGCCTTTGATCGAGCCGAAGAAGCCGGCACCCGGGCTCTGTGTCTTTGGATTGGTGACCCGGTCGAGCGAATATTTCACGTCGTCGGCGGTCATCTCGCGGCCATTGTGGAACTTCACTCCGTGGCGCAGCTTGAAGGTGAAGGTCTTGCCGTCGGGCGCAATCTCGTAGCTCTCGGCAAGGTCGGGCCGTAGGTTGGTGGTGCCCGGCTCGTAGTCCATCAGCCCGTCGAACAGGCTCTTGATCATCGACCAGTTCTGCCAGTCATAGCCGATGGCCGGATCGAGCGTGGCGACGTCGTCCTTGTAGGTGATGGTGATCGCGCCGCCCTGCTTGGCATTCGGATCGACGGCGTCTTCGGCGCGTACGCTTGTCATGCCAAGCACCAGCGCAAGCGCCGATGCCGCCACAGTCGATATCAGATATTTTCTCATGTCATGTTCCCTTTCTCTGGTTTTCTTGGTTTTCATCTGAGCTTGATGCGTGGATCGATGAACGGTGCGACAGTGTCGGCCAGGAGATTGCCGAGCACGATGGCAAAGGCCGAAACCAGGGTGACCCCCATGATGATCGGAATATCGATGCGCTGAATGGCCTGCCAGGCTAGCTGGCCGATGCCTGGCCAGCCGAACACGCTTTCGACAACCACGATGCCGCCCATGAAGATGCCGATGTCGATGCCGATCATGGCGATGACCGGCAGGATGGCGTTGGGCAGCGCGTGCCGGAAGATAATGGCGCTGCGTGCAAGACCCTTGGCACGCGCGGTACGCACGTAATCCTGGCGCAGCACGTCGATCATCGACGAGCGCATCATGCGGGCGTACCAGCCGGCACCGAGAATTCCCATGGTCAGCGACGGCAGCACCAGATGACGCCAGGTGCCGTAACCGCCGATCGGGAACCAACCGAGCCGCACCGCGAACACATAAAGCAGCAGCAGGCCGACAACGAATTGCGGCGCCGAGACGCCGACGAAGGAGGCGACCATCAGCGACTGGTCGGTGGCGGTGCCACGCTTGACGGCGGCGATGAGGCCCATCGTCAGCCCGATCACGACTTCGCAAGCAATGGCGCCGAGCATCAGCAGCAGGCTTGCCGGCAGCCGCGAGACGATAAGCTCCGTGACCTCCGAGCGCTGGATGTAGGAGCGCCCCAGATCGCCGCTGAGCAGACTGATCAGATAGTGCCAGTACTGGACGACGAAGGGCTGATCGAGGCCGAGCTGCCGGCGGATGTTTTCGACCGTCTCGGGCGTGGCGCTGCGGCCGGCGATCTGGCGGACGGGATCGGCGGGCAGCAGATAGAGCAACGCAAAGGTGATCAGGGAGACGCCGAGCAAGATGAGCACGGACTGGACAACGCGGCGGCCGAGATAGGCGATCATGCCCGCCCCCTTTGCGTCGGATCGAGGATGTCGCGCAGCGCATCGCCGACAAGGTTAAAGGCTAGCGCCAGCGCCAGGATCGCCGCACCCGGAAAGAAAACCAGCCAGGGCGCTGCCTGAAAATAGGTTTGGTTTTCGAAGATGATGTTGCCCCAGGAAGCAGTCGGCGGCTGCACGCCGATGCCGAGATAGCTGAGCGTCGCTTCAAGAAGCACCGTCGTCGAGATGCCGAGCGTGCCCCAGACGATGATCGTCGGCAAAAGGTGCGGCAGGATATGACGAAACAGGATGCGCGGGGCGCTTGCGCCGATGGTGCGCTCGGCATCGATGAACTCGCGCTCGGAGAGCGAACTTGTCTCGGTGTAGATGACGCGGGCGGTCTGCACCCAGTTCACCAATGCGATCACCATGGCGACGATCCATAGGCTCGGCTGGAGCACCGCCGCCAGGCAGATGGCGAGCAGCAGCGCCGGGAAAGCCATCATCAGATCGGTGAAGCGCATAAGCGCGCTGCCGATCCAGCCGCGGAAATAGCCGGCGGTGATGCCGACCAGCGTGCCGATCAGAAGCGCCACGCCATTGGCGACGATGCCGATGATCAGCGACGTGCGCGCGCCGAAGAGGAGACGGGTCAGCAGGTCGCGGCCAAGCAGGTCGGTGCCCAGCCAGAATTGGGCCCCCGGCGGCAGTGGCGCGCCTTCAAGCGTGAGCCCGTCGAACATCTGCTCGTTTGGATCGTAGCCTGTCAGCCACGGCGCAAGAATGGCGCCGGCCAAGACAACGGCAATAATCCCGAGGCCGAGCAAAGCGAGAGGCCGTTTTAGCAGACGTCGCCAGACGCCGGCGCGAGGCTTGGCTGGCATACGCCCGGCGGCTGAAAGCTCAGGCGCGATCGGATTGGTCATCGTCGCCTTCTTCTTGTGTCATCGCCACGATCCTGCGCGCGGCTTCCTCGACACTGATTTGCCAGCTCATCGCCAGCGAGCGGAGCTGCGCATAGGCACGGCCGTCCTCGGCGCCCTTCGACAAGACCTCCACCGCGCGTACGATGGTCTGGCGCTCCGCGACCCGCTGACGAAGCGAGGCAATCTCGCTGGCCAGAAGCTTGCGCGCCTCGAAACTCTGCCTTGCGATCAAAAGCGCGCTATAGACGCCGGCATTGCCGACCGGTTTCAGCAACTGCGCATCGGCCTTGTGCGACAATGCCCATTCGACGCGCCCCGGCGCCTCGGAGCCGATCAGTGCTATCAGCGGCATCGGTGCCTCGCCCGGCTTCCACGGAAATTGCTCGTCAAAGCCGAGATCGACGTCGAAGAAGACGAAGTCCGCCGCCAAGGCTTCGGCCGGCAGTTCCGGCCAGAAGTCAATCGCCTCAAGGCCGATGGCCGACAATTGCCTTGTGATCGCCTGCACGGTCGGATGTGGACGATGCAGGACAAAAGCCCTGGCGCCTCCAAGGTTCGGGATACGCGCCATCTTGCTCACGACACCACCCGCAGGCGTGGCCGCCCGAACGTCTCCGTCCGGTCATAGCGGGAAAGGTAGGGATCGGGTGCCACGCCCTTCGTCAGCGTGACCGTTTTGAACGATGTTCCATCGATACGTCCGATTAGCACCGGCAAGGTAGCATGCTGGGTTTGCGGGTCGATGGCGATGTCGCCCAGTGGCGTTCGAAATGATGTTTCGGTAAAGACCTTGGGAAGGTCCGTCCATTGTGCACCGGGGTTGCGGGTGAGGATCTCGGCGAGCATGCGCACCGAGGCATAAGCCGCCGCCTCGAAGGATGAGGCCGGCATGACGGAAGGCACTGGAGCCGCACCGCGATCCACCCCCGAGATGTCGTGAAAATAGGGCCCAACGGAAAGATGACCATCGCCTGCCCCGTTGAGCGCCGGCAATTCGCATTCCGTGAGATTGCAGGACAGGATCGGGCAACGCTCCGCCCTGAAATGCGGGTCGCGCCGGCCAAGCTCGGCATAGGCCGCGATGAAGGCATAAGAAGAAGGGCCGATGAGATTGTTCAGAATGAAATCAGGTCTCGTCGCCTGTATCTCCGCGATCAGCCGCGCAACATCGACCTCGCCGAGCGGCAGATAGCGTTCGCCCAGCACCTTGCCGCCGGCGTCCGCAATCAGGTCGCGCGCCACGCGGTTGGTCTCCCAACCCCAGATGTAGTTGGAACCGAGCAGGAAGCCGTCGGCGCCGAAACGAGGCACGACATAGGCAAGCAGCGGTACGAGATGCTGATTGGGGCAGGCGTGTGTGTAGACGACATGCTCGTTGGCTTCGAAGCCCTCGTACGGGCAGGCGTACCACAGCGTGCCGCCTGCCCTCTCCAGGATTGGAATGACCTCCTTGCGGCTCCACGAGGTGACGCAGCCAATGATGTGACGCGCGCCGCTGTTGGCGAGAATGTCCGCGCAGCCGCTTGCATAGCGATCGATGTTGCCCTGCGGGTCGCGCTCGACCGGGACGAATTCGAATGGGATAGCGGGATCGGCGTTGACGTCGGCGATGGCGTTCATCGCACCCGCACGGCAGGATTCGGACACCAGCCGGTAGTTGCCGGACCGCGAATAGAGAATGCCGATCTCGATATGCCGTTTCAAGAAATGCCTCAAAATGACAATGCCCCGCAGCCACCGCCGCCAGGCGAGAGCATACGAGGCATTCTTGCCGCCCGGCGGTCAGAGCCGGTATTTGTCCTCACCGTATTACGCCCGCGCTCCCAGTCAAGAGCCGCCACGCGAAACTTTGGCCAGCCGAAACGGTTCGGCGCGGAGCACGCAACCCATGCCGCTGGTCGTGTAGAGTCCGCCAGGAACCAAAATTGCTGATGTCCAGGTATGGGCCCGGACAAACCCGGTTCGCTACCATTCAAAGCAACGACTTTAATATCGGTTTACCTGAATCTGCTAGCAGCAATGACGCCGGTTTTTCGTCGGTCAAGCAAAGGGTTCCACCTTGCCGCAGCAATTCAGCACTCCGTTCGGTCACCGGGGCGATCGCAACTGGCCGAGGTTGCACGGCTTCATGGGCGTCGAGTTGGAACGCGCGCCCGATGTTCTCGTGCCTCGCGTCGCCCTGGCCCGGAAGCTCGGTGGATGGGACTTTGGTGGCGGGAGCCGGGCTTGAGCGTCATTCGCGCCTTGCAAGGCGCCGACCTCCCGGCAGTTGCGAACATGTTTCAGCGCGTGCTGTTGAAGGAGAGGACCGAAGCGCCGGCCTCTCTCGTGGAATACATGAAACGATTTTATCTGGATGCGCCCGGTTGCGCAGACAACCTCCGGTCGCTTGTCCATGTCAACGACGCCGGTCGCGTCTCCGGATTTGTCGGCGTCCACGTCCTGCCTATGACGTTCAACGGCCGACAACTACGCGCGGCCATCTGTAGCTCGCTCATGGTCGAGGACCATGAGCACGACCCGCTGGCCGGCGCCCGCTTGCTGAAAGCTTACCTGGATGGTCCGCAGGACATCTCCTTCAGCGAGACGGCCAACGATATTTCCGTGAAATTGTGGACCCGGCTGCGCGGCGTGGTCCTGCCGCAATACAGCCTTGACTGGGTCCGCGTGATGCGCCCCGCGGCCTTCATGCTCAGCCTTTCCGCCAATCGCATGGCGCTTGCGCGAATGCTCAATCCGCTGGCGCGTACAGTCGACCGATTTTACTGCAGAAGGATGACGTCCAGCGAACGACGCTGGTCGGGTGTGGCGGTGGACGGGGCAGGCCACGGAGCATTTCGTACATCCGAAATCGACAGCCACGCATTTGCCAGGCTCATCGAACCGTTTACCGCTCAATTCGCCCTGCGCCCGGAATGGACGGAAGACCAACTCGACCACATCCTGACCGATGCCGCACAAAAGCCGGATCTGGGCGAGCTTGTCTACGTTTGCGTGACATCGCCAGTCGGCACCAATGTCGGCGCTTTCGCCTACTACGCACGAAAGTATCAAATTGGTCGCGTGCTGCAGATCCTCGCCCTGCCCGGCCAGGCGGGCTCCGTGATAGACTGCCTGATCGATCATGCCGCCGCGCGCGGCGTCAGCGGCCTGCGCGGACGTATTCAACCTGCACTTCTGGAAGCGATGCTTGGACGACGCATCGCTTTCCTGACCGTTGCCTCCACGGTGGTGCATTCACGCGATCCAGAGCTTCTGGACGCCATGAAGAACTCGCAAGTTTTCCTGAACGGGCTTGCGGGCGAGCAGTGGAGCCGGCTGATCGGTAGCCGTTTCAGCTGAGGCGGGATGCTTTCAAGTTGAACCGAGCATCCCGCTCTATCTATTTATTTTAGGCGCGTTTCCACTTGGCTCCAAAATGCTTGGGTCAAAACCCAATCACTCTGAACGACCGAGTTCGACCCTTTGCCGTCATCCAGTTGGGAGCGTCGCATGACGCGATCTGACCCTTGTCCGACATTCGGGCTCTCATGCAGCAAAGTACACAGACCCGAAAAGCTGTCTTTCAGGGGCGGCGGCAATGGCATCAACCTGCGACCTGCTGTAAGCTTGGAAAGCGGGTAACAATCCGCGAAGGATTGGGGGATGGAACGTCATCTCGCAGCCGTCCTGATTGCCGATGTCGTCGGCTATGGCCGCTTGAGCCAGATCGACGACGAGGGTACGCGTGCGCTTTTCCGAACCGACCTGAACGAAGTATTCGAGCCAAGGATCGCTGCGCACCATGGTCGACTGGTGAAAACCATGGGAGATGGGATGCTGGTCGAGTTCCACAGTGTGGTCGACGCCCTACGCTGCGCGGTCGAAATCCAGCAACAGAAGGCGGAGGTGAACGTTCTCACGCAGCCAGAACGGCGGCTTGATTTCCGCATCGGCATCAATCTGGGCGATGTTATCGTTGAGGGTGACGACATCCACGGCGATGCGGTGAACATCGCCGATCGGCTGCAAGAGCTGGCGGAACCTGGAGGAATCGCGATTTCCGCCACCGCCTGCGACCATGTGAGGGGAAAGGTGCCGATCGGCTTTGCCTCACTCGGCGTGCAGAAAATGAAAAGTATCGCCGAACCGGTTCGCGTGTACCGTGTCTTGATCGACCCCGCTACTGCGGGCAAGATCGTCGGTGCCAAACCAGGCCTTTCTTCCGGCGACGACAGTAAGCCGCCGGTAATTGCGGTTTTGCCGTTCGAAAACCTGAGCGCCGACGACGGCTGGACGCGGCTGGCAGACGGCCTGTCGGCCGACATGATCGGCGACCTAGCGCGCTATCCCGACCTTGCGGTCATTTCGCGCCAGACCATGCAGTCCTATCGGGGACGGGCGAGCGACACACGCTCGGTTGGACGGGAACTGAACGCCGATTACCTGCTGGAAGGCACCCTCCAGGCGATCGGACAGCGTGTCCGCGTCGCGGTGCAGCTGGTCGACACCCGGACCGGAGCCAACCTTTGGTCGGCGCGGTTCGACGAGTCGACCGATGATTTTTTTCTCATGCAGGACAGCATCACACAGAACGTCATCAATGCCCTGGCAGGCAATTTCGGCAAGCTCGCCAATCTCGGGCGTGAGGTGGCTCGGCGGAAGCCTCCCTCGAGCCTGGGTGCTTACGACTGCTATCTACTCGGGGTGGAACTGCACGACAGATTCACGACCGATGCGAGGGCAGAAGCCATGCGCATGCTGTCCCGCGCCGTGGAACTCGACCCCGGCTTCGCGCGGGCCTGGATGACGTTGGGATTGGCACATGCGGTCGATGCCTTCAATGCCTTCACGCCAGATTCAGCCGCTTCGGTCGAGCGCTGGCGAGAATGCGTGGAAAAGGCTCTGGCGCTCGACCCTGCCGATCCGATGACGCGCCTTTACATGGGCGCTCTCCGCGCCATTGACGGCGATATCAGCGGGGCCGCAGAGGAATACGACCGGGCGCTGGCCCTGGCACCCAATGACGCCGATGTGCTGTCGATGCTTGCCTCAAGCCGAGCTCTCGTGTGTGGAAATCCGGAAGAAGGCTGTGCTCTTGCCGAACGGGCGCTTCGCCTCAATCCGCAGGCTCCGAGTTGGTACTACGCGCAGCTCGCCCGGGCGCGGTTCGTCGCCGGTCGCTATGCCGACAGTCTGTCGTCGCTGCGCCAAAGTCCGCCGGATATTCCCGTCACTCTGATGTTCCGTGCCCTGTGTCACGCGCTGCTCGAAGAGCCGGCGCAGGCGCAGTCGATCACCAGGCGGATTGCCGTCGAGTTTCCAAGGTTCACCGTCGAGAACTTCATCCGAACCTATCCCGTCACCAATCCTCTGGCCCTCGCTGCGATTAAGGAAGGGGCTCGTCGCGCAGGTATAGCGTAGAGCCGAAAACGGTGCCTAGCTGAGGAGGGGGACGCGCTTCCTGGATATGCCACTTGGTAAGCCAGGCCCCGCTTCCGGCACAGGCTGAAGGTCTGCTTCGTAGCGCTAACTGGGCGCTGGCGTGACCCCTGCTAAGCTTTGCTCCTGGCGCAACGTGCTCGTCTGGCAGATGAGACGAACGGCAACCTCCCGCCCCTCTCGGCCATTGGCGGCAGCCTGCTGATTGAGTTTTGACCCTAAGGCGCTTTTTGGGACGTGGCCGGTCTCGAAGCAGGTCAGGTACCGAGTTCTTCGACTTCCTCGACGAGTTGCGGACGCTGGTGCAGATAACGCGTCGCCTTGCGTTTGGCGATGATATCGGCCCAGACGCGTTCCACTTGTGTGGCGGCCAACCCCGCGGCCTGCCCCACTACCTCAGCCGCCACGCCGTTGTTGAGAGCGTAAAGGCAAAGATCCATACGGTCGTAAGGAAGCGAGAAGTAGAACTCCTCCTGGGTCTGCGCCAGCGAGTAGGTATCGGTGGTCGGAGGCCGGTTCAGGATTTCCTCCGGAACACCGAGATGGGCCGCCAGCGCATAGACCTGCGTTTTATAGAGGTGGGCGATCGGCTTGACGTCCGCGGCGCCGTCACCGTTCTTCACGAAGAATCCCTGATCATATTCCAGCCGGTTCGGTGTTCCAAGAACGGCGAAGTTCAGACGATCAGCATGATAGTATTCGATCTGCTTGCGGGTGCGCTGCTTCATATTGGTAGCGGCGACGACGCCGAGATAGACAGGCAACGGCATTCTCAGTTTCGTCTGCTTGCCTTCGGGATCCTGCACCACCAGCGACGAGATATTATAGCCTTGGCCCTCGAGCGCGTTCGCGATCACGATCTTCGAGGCCCAGCCTTCGCCGTATTCCGGGACCAATTCGCGGATGAAGGCGTCGCGACGCTTGTAGCAGCCCATCGCGCGCAGGATCGGCCCGATATCCTCCGTCACAGCCTCGACACCGAAAGTTTCGGCGACGAGGCGGCCGAGCCGCAGGCTTTCGGGATCAGAATCGCTTTCCGGCATGAACAGGCAAAGCACATTCCGCGGACCGACGGCACGTGCGGCCAACGCGACCGACACGCTCGAATCGATCCCGCCCGAAAGACCGAGCACAAGGCCCCGCTTGCGAAGCCCGCGCAACTGCTGGCGCAAGGCCGTTACGATACGGTCCGTTTCAGCGGCTGGGTCGATCGCCAGAGCCTTCGCCACAAAGGTCCGCGCGTCCTCGGTCGGGCGAACATTCATTGCGCGGCCTCCATCATCTCTGCCGCAAGCCGACGGCTGACCTTGCCGGTATCCGTCTTGGGCAGCTCGCGGCGAAACTCGACGATCTTGGGCACCATGAAGTCCTCAAGATGACGTGCACAGTGTCGAACGACATCTTTTTCGCCAAGCGCTGGGTCGGACCGTACGACAAATGCGCCGATCGCATGCCCAAGCACAGGATCCGGCACGCCGAAGACAACCGCTTCCGCGATGCCCGGATGAGCGTGAAGCACGGCTTCCACTTCCTTGGGCGCCACCTTCTCTCCCCGTGTCTTTATGATGTCGTCCTTGCGGCCGACGAAATAGAGAAAGCCGTCCTCATCGGCCCTGAACAGATCGCCGGTGTAGAGAACCTTCTCCCAAGGGTTCGGGCCTGGGCGCAGGGTTTGTTCCGTCGCAGCTTCGTTTCGCCAATAACCCTGCATGACGTGCGGCCCGCGAATGACCAATTCACCTGCTATGCCCGGCGGCACTCGTTGCCCGTGATCGTCGACGATAAAGGCTTCGGTGTTTGGAATGGCTATTCCGACCGACCCCGGCCGGCGGTCGAGCTCCTCGGGCGGCAGATAGGTGCAGCGCTTGCATTCCGTCAGGCCATACATCGAATAGAGCCTGACACCGGGGAAAAGAAACCGAAGGCGTTCTATGTGAGGCGGCGGCAAGGCAGCCGCCGTGTTGGAAATATAGCGAAGGCTGGGCAGGAAGCCCGGCGCCAGATCACGCATCTGCAGGATCATCGCTGCCATCGTGGGCACGAGCGGAAGCCCGGTGACGCCTTCCTGGCGGATGCGTTCAAAGACCGCCTGGGGAAAAGCGAAGGACTTCTCGAGCACGAGCGTGGCGCCGAGCCTGACGGTCATCAGCAATTGATAGAGGCCGTAATCGAAAGCGAGGGGCAGAACATTCAAGATGATGTCGTCGGGCGAGTTGCGCAGGTAGTTGGTGATGGAGTCGGCCGCCGCGTCGCAATTGCGGTGCGTCATCATCACGCCCTTGGGCCGGCCGGTCGAGCCCGAGGTGTAGATCAACATAGCAAGATCCACCTCAATGCCGCGGTGGTCAATCTCCCTGGCTTGGAGCGTCAAGCAATCCGCCAGGGATGTGGCCCCTGCCGGGCATTGGTTATCGGCACCAACGGTGGAGGCCACGAAGATGCCGGTCCTGCCGGACGATCCGCACGCCTCGGCGACCACGGGCATCAGTTTTGCTTGCGTGAGGATCGCAGCTGCGTCGCAATCGGCGATGATGTAGGCCAGCTTTTCGGCCTTGGTGGATGCATTGATCGGACTGAAAGTCGCGCCTGCTTTAAGAACTGCGAAAATCGAAACCGCAGCCTCCCAGCAATTGTCCATGAAGATCAGGACCCGGTCGTCGCGACTGACGCCATTCATGAAAAGGGCGGCGGCCAGACGGCTCGAATGATCGTCCAGCTCTTCATAGCACAGCCTTTTGTGCTCGGTGATCAATGCCGTTTTGGCTGGATGGGCAGCGGCCTTCGCCGTCAGAAAATGTTCGATCCGCACGGACGCTCCTCGCCGATGGCGCCTACGCTGCCAGCGCTTCTGCCTTTGCCTTGATGAAGGCTGAGATGCGGTCAATCGAATCCAGATTGGCCGGTACGATGTCGGCATCGACCATCGCTATGCCGAAATCATCCTCTATAAATGCCACGAGCTCCAACACGGCCGTCGAGTCGATGATGCCGTTCTCGATCAGTGATACGGAGTCTGCAAGCTCGTAGGACGTGTCCCCGTACAGGAAGTTGTCGACGATAAAGGTTTTGACCTTGTCCTTGATTGCTATCATGATTTTTCATTCCCTCGATTTCTCAGGCCGCTCGTGCTGCACCGACCTTTTCGCCGGTGAAAATCTTCTGCCACAGTTGCGTCGACAAAATGCCGACGAAAGCCGCATTGTCGCGGAATCCGGACGCTGGCTGCAAGCGGCATTTCTCGTGCAGGTTCGCCACCGCCTTGGCGTTGAATAGTCCTCCGGCGGCGATGCTCGCCTCGCTCAGTGAATCGCGTACGTAGTCCAGTTCTCCCGCTCCAACGAAGGAGCGGGCTTCCGGTGCCCGGTAAGGCTGTTTGGTGCGCTCGCGGATGGCCGTCGGAAGCAGGTGCTTGGCAGCTTTGCGCAATATGTGTTTTTCCACCAGTCCCTTCAGCTTCATCTCCGGCGGAAGTCTGGCCGCAAACTCTACCAAGCGATGGTCAAGGAAGGGGAAACGCCCTTCGATACCGTGCGCCATGGCCATGCGATCGCCCTGGCTGGAGAGGATGTAGCCCGGCAGGAGAAAGCGGGTTTCGAGATATTGCGCCTGATGCAGCGGATGCCACCGGGAAAATGCCTCAGGCAACCGGCTGGCCAGGTCCTCGGCTGCGTCATACCCCTTCAATGTCGCGCGCAGGTCACCGGAAAAGAACATCTTCGCCGCTGATGTGGTCTTGAAACGCGGCCGATGCGAGAACAGCGGATCGTCCAGGGCAGCGCTGCCGGTTCCGAAGAACGCAGCCAGGTACTCCACGGACTGCTGTTGCAGGCCCGGCAGATAGGGATAAAGCTTGCGGAACAGCTGTGGCCTTATGCGCGATGCCGGCTGTCGCGCGCAGAAACGGCGAACCCGCGTTTCCTTGAAGACATCATAACCGGCAAAGACCTCGTCGGCGCCTTCGCCTGTCAGCACCACTTTCAAACCGGCCTGGCGAACGAGGCCGGACAGTTGATATAGGGGGGCCGGGGCGGTGCGGATGATCGGCCGCTCGGTAAAGCGGATGACTTCGGGAAACACACCGGCGATATCGCCGGCACGACACGCAATGGTTCGATGGCGCGTGCCAAGTGCTGACGCCATTTCGGTCTGGAAGGCGCTTTCGTCATGCTCGGTGCTGTCGAACGTCACGGAAAATGTCTGCAGCTTAAGAGGAGTCATGCCGGCCGCGAGTGCCGAAACGAGGGATGAATCGAGCCCGCCCGAAAGGTAAGAACCGACCGGCACGTCGGCGCGCATGCGAAGCCTCACCGCGTCGGTCAACAGGGCCTGCAGTTCCTCGGCCGCGTCGTCCTCATTGGTGATCTTCGATGGCGTATCCGGATACGGGTAGTCTAGGTGCCAATATGGTTTGACCGTGACTTGCCCCTGTGTCGCGATCATCACGCTTGCCGGCTCCAGCTCGTGGATGTTGCGGAAAGCCGTGCGTGGAGCGATCGGCGCCCACAGCGTAAAGATCTGGTCGAGTGCAATCGGATCGATTTCGGCCGAGACGCCGGGTACCTTCAGCAGGGCCTTTATCTCCGACGCAAAGTAGAGCACCCCGTCCTTGCTGGTGTAGAACAGCGGCCGAACACCCATGCGGTCTCTTGCAAGCACCATCCGCCGCCGCTGGTTATCCCAAATCGCGAAGGCGAAATCACCGTTCAGGATCGACAGGCAGTCTTCGCCCATCTCGTCATACAGCTGCAGGAGAACTTCGGTATCGCTCGATGTGCGGAAGCGTCGGCCCTTGGCCAGCAGCCCTTCGCGCAATTCCACGTAGTTGAAGATCTCGCCGTTGAACGCAATCGTCAAATTGCCGGTTTCGTCGGACATTGGCTGCTGGCCATCACCAATCCCGATCACCGACAGCCGCGCATGCCCAAGTCCAGCATCGGGCGCTACGAATTTCCCTTGTTCATCCGGCCCGCGATGGGCGATCGCAGACGTCATGCGCGCAAGCAAAGCTTCCGCATCCCGGACTGAACCGAAATAGCCCCCGAATCCGCACATCCACACAGCTCATACTGAACAGCAAGCCACGAAACATAGCGGTCATAAGCGCCTCAAAGGTTAATCGGATACTTTTCAGCAAGCATGTGGTTAACAGGATGTTAGGACAAAACGATGCTTTTGCGGACCGACTTGCGCCCCACTCCAGGTGTCACGCTTGAAGGCGTCACGGCGAGCGATGCAAATCACTGCTTCGAGTACGGCCGGTACCAGTCAACAAACTTCTTCAGCCCGTCCTCTATCGAAACGCTAGGCCTGAAGCCGAAATTCCGCTCCAGCGCGGTCATGTCGGCGTAAGTCTTCTCGACGTCGCTCGCCTGCATCGGCTCGTTGTGGCGGATTGCCTTGACCTCGAGCAGCCTTTCCAGAATGTCGATGAAGTCGCCCAGACGCACCGGCCGGTTGTTGCCGACATTGTAGAGCCTGTTCGGCGGAACGTCAGCCGCCGGCGGCTTGTCGAGCACGGCGACAACCGCCTTCACAACATCGTCTATGTAGGTGAAATCGCGCCACATTTCGCCATTGTTGAAGACCCGGATCGGTTTGCCCTCGAGCATCGCCTGGGTGAACATCCAATAGGCCATGTCGGGACGGCCCCAGGGACCGTAGACCGTGAAAAACCGCAGGCCGGTCTGCGGTATGCCGAACAGATGGGCGTAGGTGTGGCTCATCAACTCATCGGTTTTCTTGGTGGCAGCGTAAAGCGAAACGGGCTTGTCGACCTGATCGGCTTCGCTGAACGGCACGCTGCGGTTGCCGCCATACACCGAGCTCGACGAGGCATAGACCAGATGCTCGAATGCCGGTTCGGCGCGACAGAATTCGAGCACTTCGAGGTGGCCCATGACATTGGAGCGGATATAGAGCCGCGGATTGTCGAGTGAGTGGCGCACGCCCGCCTGCGCGGCAAGGTGCACGATCCTAACGATGCCTTGCCCGGCCAAAGCGGCTGCAAGCGCGCCCTGTTCGGCAATATCGATCTGGTGGAACGAAAAATCCTTATGGGGCAGAAGGCGGGCAAGCCGCCCCTTTTTGAGCGCCAGGTCGTAATAGTCGTTCATGTTGTCGACGCCGACGACCGCTTCTCCCCGGTCGAGCAGATGGTGGCAAACGTGGCTGCCAATGAATCCCGCGGCTCCGGTGACAAGTATAGGCAACAAGCTTCTCCACGCGCATAGCCGGGCCGGTATCTGGAGCGGCAGATCCGGCCCATTTTGTCGTGCTATAGTCGAAAGCCGAGGTGGAGACCACCATTAAGCTGATGCGTCAGCTTGCCTCGCGCATGGCTTCGGCCGCCTGCAGGTCAACCGACACCAGTTGGCTGACGCCTTGTTCGGCCATGGTCACCCCAAACAGCCGGTCCATGCGCGCCATGGTGATCGGGTTGTGTGTGATGATGACGAAGCGCGTTTCGGTCGTTGCGGCCATTTCGTCCATCAGATTGCAGAAACGCTCGACATTGTGGTCGTCGAGCGGCGCGTCGACTTCGTCGAGCACGCAGATCGGCGCCGGGTTGGTCAGGAACACGGCGAAGATCAGCGACATCGCCGTCAACGCCTGCTCGCCGCCGGACAGCAGCGTCATCGTCTGCGGCTTCTTGCCGGGCGGGCGCGCCAGGATCTCGAGCCCCGCTTCGAGCGGATCGTCGGACTCGATCAGTTGCAGCTCGGCGGTGCCGCCGCCGAACAGATGCGAAAACAACCGTTGAAAATGGCCGTTGACCACCTCGAAGGCGGCGAGCAGCCGCTCGCGGCCTTCGCGGTTCAGGCTATGGATCGCCTGCCGCAGCTTGCGGATCGCCTCGATGATGTCGTCGCGCTCGGAGACGATGGTCTCCAGCCGGTCCGACAGTTCCTTCTGCTCCTCCTCGGCGCGCAGATTGACGGCACCGAGCCGTTCGCGTTCGACCTTCAGCCGGTCGAGCTGACGCTCGATCTCGGCCATTTCGGGCATCGGGCTGTCGGATTCGAGGCCGGTGTGGCGGATCACCAGATGCGGCGGCGTGTTCAGCGTTTCCTGGATGCGCGCCTCGACTTCCAGCCGACGCTCGTCGGCGGCGGTCAGCCGCTCTTCGGCGCGAACGCGGGATTCGCGCGCCTCGGCCAGCGACTGGATGGCAGCAGTCGCAGCCTTGTCCAGCTCGGACTGCCGGTTCTCCGCTTCCTGCAAGCGGTCGCCCGCTGCCTTGCGCAGGCTTTCGGCCTCGGCGAGCTGCGACAGCAGGGCGCGCCGCTTGGCGTCGATCTCGTCGGGGGCGTCGGCCAGTTGCTCGCGCTCGGCCTCGGCCTCTGCTTTGCGTTCGCCGAGCGCCGCGATCTGCGTCGAGGCGTTTTCGGCGCGCTCGACCCAGTTGCGCCGTTCAAAGCCGATGGCGTCGAGCCGGCGCGCACGTGCCTCGGCTTCCCGCCTCAGGCCCTCGTGAACGGCACGCGCATCGGCAAGGGCGGCGCGGTCGCGGGCGACGTTGGCGGCCGACTGCTCGAGCTGCAATTGCAGATCGCCGAGATCGGGCGCGTCCTGCAGCAGCATTTCCGCCTCGACGAATGCCGCCGCCGTTTCCTCATGGCTGTCGACAATGCGTGCGCGCGCCTCGTCAAGTGCTGCACGCCGGCTCGACAGCTCGCCGCCGGCTTTTTCGGCCTCGGCCAGCGTATTGCGGGCAGCGTCGAGCCCGTGCTGGGCGTCGCGCCCGGCCTGTCGGGCGTTGCGTTCGGCCTCGCTCGCCTGGGCAAGCGCCTGTTCGGCCTGGGCAAGGGCTTGTTCAGCTTCGCGCAGGGTGCGCGTGGCATGGACTGCTTCGGCATCGAGCTCGGCCAGCCGGTTTTTCTGCGCCAGCCGCTGCGCGGCGGCGGTCGGGGCATCGGCGCTGGCGGTGAAGCCGTCCCAACGCCAGAGCGCGCCTTCGCGGCTGACCAGCCGTTGACCGGGAGCAAGCAGCGTCTGCAGCCGTCTTCCGTCGGCGGCTTCGACAATGCCGATCTGGGCCAGCCTGCGGGCCAGCTGTGCCGGCGCACGCACAACGCTGGCGAGGCTCCTTATGCCTTCGGGCAATGCGGCGTCGGCAGGCTGGATTTCGCTCTGGCCCCAATGTACCGGCGCACTGCGGTCGAGCGGCACGTCGAGATCTTCGCCAAGCGCGGCACCCAGCGCCGTCTCGTAGCCACGCTCGACGCTGATCTGCTCCAGCACCGAGGGAAATAGATCGCCGCTGGCGGCGTTGAGGATCTTGGCCAGCGTGCGGGCCTCGGTTTCGATCCGCGCCAGCTCGGCCTTTGCGTCCTGAACCGGTGGGCGGGCAGCACTTTCGCCTGCACGCGCCTCGGCGACCGCCTGTTCGGCGGCAATGGCGGCTGCCTCAGCCTCTTCGAGCAGCGCCAGCGCCTGATCGACCAGCAGCCGCTTCTCGGCGGGATCGGGCAGGCCGGCGACCCTGGAGACGATCTCCGACAGTTCGCGGTCGACATCGGCAAGCTGGCGGGCAAAGCGGTCGCGGCGCTCAGCGGTGTCGCGCAGCGTCCGTTCGATCTGGTTGCGCGAGGCGGCAGCCTCCGCCCGTTCGGCGGTCAGCGCGGCGAGCCTGGCCTCGCTCGAGGCAAGTGTCGATGCCGCCTGCTCGAAAGCCGCGCGGGTGCTGGCCTCGCGCTCGGCGGCGCCGGCGTTTTCGGCGTTGAGCGCGGCTTCTTCGGCGGCGAGGCGTTCGAGGATATCCGCATTGTCGCGGACCATGCGCTCCTCGCGGGCAAGGTCGCCATCGAGCTGTTGCAGTCGGCGGTCGAGCTCAGCCTGGCGGGCGCGGATGCGGCCTGCCTCTTCCTCGATCTGCGCCTTGGCGATCGATAGACGCTGGAAGGCGGCGGCGGCAGCGGCTTCCGCATCGCGCAGGTCCGGCAGCCGGTGGGCGTTGATGCCTTGTTCCCTGGCGGCAGCCATCTGGGCGGCGGCACGGTCGCCGACCAGCGCGGTGGCAATCGCCAGCGCCGAACGCGCTTCGCCTTCCTGCGTCTTGGCCAGCGTCCAGCGCAGATGCAGCAGCGTCGCTTCGGCCTTGCGGATGTCGGCCGACAGGTTCTTGAAGCGCGAGGCCTGGCGGGCCTGGCGTTTCAGGCTTTCGATCTGGCTTTCCAGCTCGCCGACGACGTCGTCCAGCCTTTCGAGGTTCTGTTCCGCCGCCTTCAGCCGCAGCTCGGCTTCGTGGCGGCGCGTATGCAGGCCGGAAATTCCGGCCGCCTCTTCCAGCAGCGCGCGGCGCGCCTGCGGCTTTGCCTGGATCAGCTCGCCGATGCGGCCCTGGCCGACCATCGAGGGCGAGCGGGCGCCGGTCGACTGGTCAGCGAACAGCAGCTGCACGTCCTTGGCGCGGGCTTCCTTGCCGTTGATGCGGTAGAGCGAGCCGGCCTCGCGCTCGATGCGGCGCGAGACCTGCAATTCATCGGCGTCGTTGAAAGCGGACGGCGCGGTGCGGTCGCTATTGTCGAGGAAGAGCGTGACTTCGGCGGTGTTGCGGGCCGGACGCGTTCCCGAACCGGAAAAGATCACGTCGTCCATACCGGACGCACGCATGTTCTTGTAGGAGCTTTCGCCCATAACCCAGCGCAGCGCCTCGACCAGGTTCGATTTGCCGCAGCCGTTCGGCCCAACGATGCCGGTCAGGCCGCGTTCGATGACGAACTCGCCGGGTTCGACGAAGGATTTGAAGCCGAGGAGGCGAAGGCGCGAGAACTTCATTCGCGCCGGCCCATAGCCAAGTTCCGCAAAAGTCTTCCGCGGCTTTGCGACAAGAACCCGCGGCACAACAAAAAGCCGCGCACGCCGAAGCGCAGCGGCTTCGGCGTCGCCGAAACGTCAGAGCAGAGGGTCGATGATGGCCGACATTTCCGCAATCGACATCGCCCCTTTGTAGGTCTTTCCGTTGATGAAAAAGGTCGGTGTGGAATCGACCTTGAATTCGTCGGCGCCGCGCTTCTGGACGGATCTCACATCGTCCAGAAGTTTCTGATCCGTCAAGCAGGCCTCGAAGGACTCCTGTGTAAAACCGGCAAGCTTGGCGATTTGCAGCAGTGCGTCCTTGGTATTGTTCACACCAACCCAGTTCGCCTGCTGCCTGAACAGCACGTCGACCATCGGGAAATAATTGTCCTTGGAGCAGCGCGCCAGCATGAAACCGGCTTCGGCGCTGGGATCGAACGGAAATTCGCGCAGGATGTAGCGGGCCTTGCCGGTGTCGATATATTTCGTCTTCAGCTCCGGAAAAGTGGTTTCGGCGAAATGCGCGCAGTGCGGGCAGGTCATCGAGGCATATTCGACGATGGTGACCTTTGCGTCGTCCTTGCCGAGCTGCATGTCGGGCAGCGCGCCCGGCTTCAACAAGGCCGCCATGTCCACCGTACCCTGAGCTTCCGGCGCCTTGGCGGCGGCTGGAGCGGCCGGCTTCGCAGGGTCGGCGGGTTTCGTCGAATCGGCGGGGGCCGCAGGCGTCACATCCTGCGCCTCGGCTTTCTCGCCCGAGTCGCTGCATGCGGCAAGCAGAGCCACCGCTGGTATGGCGGCCAGCGAAGACAAGAGGTTTCTGCGGGACAAGGAGCGGATCATACGAATCACCTGGCAATAGTTGGATTTTGCAATGCAAAGGCTACAAAAAGCGAGAGTTGGCGCGAATTAAGGCATTGCCGTCCCTATTCCAATCGCCAAGTTCGAGCATGCCATCACGATAGCGCGAGATCACGGCTTCTTTTGGCCGAGAATGGTGGCGCCAAGCCGCTCCAGCGAGGCGCGCAGCCCGTCGTCCTCGATCAAACCGACCGCGCCTGACAGCTTCGCCTTCTCGGCCACGGTCAGCGGCCGCAAACTGGGTTTCGGCTTTTCCCGGCCCGTCATTACCGGCTTCTGCACGATCCTGATCCGGCCGATCGCATTGAAACCGAGAAACGCATTGACCCGGTTGATGATCTCGCCGGTCTCGTGCTGCAGATGCAGTGCCGCCACACCCTCGCAGGCAATGACCAGCACCGCCGGCTCGAACGGATCGTCCTCATGCATGCGGCGCGGCCACTGGATCTTTTCCGGGCGCGAGCGGCCGGCAAGCCGCGGCCCGGCAATCTCTTCCCACGACTGGACCAGCCCGATCGACATGCCGGCCCGCTTGCGCAGCACCGGGTCGAGTATCTCGGTTGCGAGATCGCTCACCGGAACGGGATTGCCGAAGGGCCTTTTCCCTGCCATGTGCGTTCTCCAGCTTCAGCACCAGTGGATTAGGGCCGATCCTCGATCAATGGCACTGCACGACCAGACCCGCAAGGCCGTATCCGGAGACGATGGCGAGATCGCGTTCCGGCTGCTTGGCTGGTACGACGCGCATCACCGCGACCTGCCCTGGCGCGTTCCGCCGCGCGCGCTGGCAGGCGGCGCGCGGCCCGATCCCTATCTGGTCTGGCTTTCCGAGGTAATGCTGCAGCAAACCACGGTCGAGGCGGTAAAATCCTATTTCCGGGCTTTCGCGCAGAAATGGCCGACGGTCGAAGCACTGGCGGCGGCACCGACCGAAGACATCATGAAGGCCTGGGCCGGGCTCGGCTATTATTCTCGCGCCCGCAACCTCAAAGCCTGTGCCGATCTCGTCGCGCGGCAAGGCGGTCGCTTTCCGGACAGCGAGACCGGTTTGAAGGAACTGCCCGGGATCGGCGCCTACACGGCGGCGGCAGTCGCGGCGATCGCTTTCGACCGGCCCGCCGCCGTCGTCGACGGCAATGTCGAGCGGGTCGTCTCACGGCTGTTTTCGATCGCCACGCCGCTGGGCGAGGCCAAGGGCGAGATACGCGGCCATGTCGAGCGCATGGTTCCCCGGACAAGGCCGGGTGACTTCGCCCAGGCGATGATGGACCTGGGCGCGACGATCTGCACGCCGCGCCGGCCCGGCTGCATGCTTTGCCCGGTACGGCAGGATTGCAGCGCGACCACCTCAGGCGACCCCGAACGCTTTCCGGTCCGCCTGCCCAAGGCCGAAAAACCCTTGCGCCGCGGCGCCGCTTTCGTTGCCGTCAGGGGCGACGGCGCCATCCTTTTGCGCAAGCGCGCGGATAAAGGCCTGCTCGGCGGCATGACCGAAGTGCCCACGACCAGCTGGACCGCGCGGATCGACGGCGCCACCACCGATGCGGCAGCCCCGTTCTCCGGCGACTGGCGGCGGGCCGGACGCATTGGCCATGTCTTCACCCACTTCGCGCTCGAACTCGACGTGTTCAAGGCGGAGACCGACAGCGCCGCCCCGGCAGGGCATTTCTGGTCGCTGGCGCATGAAATTTCCGGGGAAGCGCTGCCGACCGTCATGAAAAAGGTAATCGAAGCGGCGATACCGGGCGCGACGACGAAGCAGCGGCCGCATTGAAAGAGAGAAGAATGACTGAAATCCGCCACATCGTTTTCGACATCGGCAAAGTGCTGATCCACTACGATCCGAACCTGCCTTTCAGCCGCTTGATCCCCGATCCCGACGAACGGAAATGGTTCTTCGACAATGTCTGCACGCATGACTGGAATATCGAGCAGGACCGCGGCCGCAGCTGGGAGGAGGCCGAAGCGCTGGCAATCGCGGAGTATCCCGAGCACGCCGAAAACGTCCGCAATTTCCGCCGGCACTGGCACGAGATGGTGCCTCATGCCTATGAGGACAGCGTCGCCATCATGATCGGCCTGATCGACAGCGGCCATGACGTGACGATGCTGACCAATTTCGCCGCGGATACGCTTGCCGAGGCCCGCGAGCGTTTCGATTTCCTCAATCGGCCGCGCGGCGTGACCGTTTCCGGCGACATCCGCCAGATCAAGCCGGATCGCGCCATCTATGATCACCACGTCGCCGCGTTCGGCCTCGATCCGGCAGCCACGCTGTTCATCGACGACAGCCAGAAGAATGTCGACGGCGCCAAGGCGGCCGGTTGGCAGGCTGTGCTGTTCACCGACGCCCAGACGCTCAAGGCGGACCTTGAGCGATACGGCATCGCGACCTGACCGGAATTCAAAATGGGCAAACTTTTTTTAACCTTTGATCCCGACTGGCCAATACTCGATGCTGATATCGAGCATGGCCATTTTCGGGGACGTGGCTCCGCAAATTTTCCAACGAACGACGTAAGGGAATTTCTCGCGTCGCTGCGAGCCTATCCCCTTCAGCGCGCAACTCTGGCACTGAGTTCGCCCGGCTTGATAAATATCTCGGTCTTCCCGGCAGACGGTGTCGGCCATTTGACCGTCCAGATTGAGGTTGCGGAAGAGATCCAGGCCCGTGATTTTACACGCGTTCGGCTTCGTACGGACTATTCGCGTCTGGCCCGCTTCACCAGCCAGCTTTCACTGATGGCCAAAGGTGAGTTGACCGAAATTATTTTGGAGGAAGATAAGGCCTGATCCTACGATCAGGCCCCTGCCCGCTCCATGCCCAGCCGCGCAATGCGGCGAAGCTCGTCGATCGGTGTCAGGCCGCCGCTGCGCTCATAATGCCAGAAGGTCCAGCCATTGCAGGCGTCGAGCCCCTGGACTTCCGCACCGATCTTGTGGATCGACCCGGCACTGTCGCCGATCGCCAGAGTGCCGTCGGCGCGCACCTTTGCCGCCCAGCGCTTCTTGGCGTCGTAGAGCGTGGCGCCTGGCGCCACCAAGCCATTGTCGAGAAGCGTGACGAATGCGACGCGCGGCTCAGCCCGCTTGCCGGTCAGTACCGTCAAATTGGCGCCTTCCAGCGGCCGGACCGCATCGATACGTTCCATGGCGGCATCGATATAGGTTTGTTCGCGCTCGATGCCGACGAAGTGGCGGCCAAGCCGCTTGGCCACAGCCCCGGTGGTTCCTGAACCGAAGAACGGGTCGAGCACGATGTCGCCCGGCCTGGTCGATGCCGTCATGACGCGGGCAAGCAACGCTTCCGGCTTCTGCGTCGGATGCAATTTGTCACCATTGTCGTTCTTCAGGCGCTCGCCGCCGGTGCAGATCGGAAACAGCCAGTCCGAGCGCATCTGGACGTCGTCGTTCGATGCCTTCAGCGCCTCGTAGTTGAAAGTGTAGCCCTTGCCCTTCTGGTCGCGCGATGCCCAGATCATCGTCTCATGCGCGTTCTGGAAACGGCGGCCACGGAAATTGGGCATTGGATTGGTCTTGCGCCAGACGACGTCGTTGAGGATCCAGAAGCCCAGATCCTGCATCTTTGCCCCGACCCTGAAAATATTGTGGTAGGAGCCGATAACCCAGATCGTGCCGTTGGGCTTCAACACACGGCGCGCCGCCAGCAGCCAGGCGCGGGTGAAGGCGTCGTAGGCCTCAAAACTGTCGAACTGGTCCCAATGGTCGTCGACGGCATCGACCTTGGATTGGTCGGGCCGGTGCAGATCGCCATCGAGCTGCAAATTATAGGGCGGATCGGCGAAGATCACGTCGATCGACTTTTCCGGCAGCCGCTCGAGCGCGGCGACGCAGTCGCCCTTCAGGATCGTATCCAGCCACTCGGATTGCTGGGGAGCATCGGAAAGCTCGTCGAGAAGACGCACGGCAGACATTGTGACACCCAAGGCACGCGTTACTGTTTACTGTCCGTTATGGTTACCGATCAGCGTAAATATTCAGTGAAGCAGCCCGCCGAATTTGCGAAGCCCGGCCTGTTGGTGTATGCCGCGCCGCCTGAGCCGTTTGGACCAAAGGGCCCTCGGCATTCCCCTCATCCCGCTTTCCGGATCACCATGCCCCAGCCAGACCTTGTCATCTTCGATTGCGACGGCGTGCTCGTCGATTCCGAAATCATCGCCGCGCGGATCGATGCCGAGCTGTTGACCTCGGCCGGCTACGAGATATCGGTCGAGGAGATTTCCGAGGTGTATGCCGGGTTGACTTTCAAGGACATCATGATGCGGGTCGAGGAAAAGTCCCGGATCCCGTTCCAGGCCTCGCTGATCGACAAGGAGGAACAGCTGGTCGATCGTAGGCTGCGCAGCGACGTGCGTGCCGTCGACGGGGCGCACGAGGCTGTCGCCGCGGTAGCAGTGCCGCGCTGCGTCTGTTCGAATTCGCGTTCGGAGCGAATCGAATTCATGCTGGAGAAGGTGCAGCTTTTGCCGTTCTTTGCCGGCCGTATCTTTTCCTCGCTGGAAACCCCGACCGGGAAAACCAAGCCGGCGCCGGACGTGTTTCGGTTCGCCGCGGAAAAACTCAAGGCCGATCCTGCGAACACCTTTGTCATCGAGGATTCGGTGCATGGCGTCACCGGCGCCAAGACGGCGGGAATGCGCGTCATCGGCTTCACCGGCGCGGCGCACAGCTATCCCGGCCACGCCGATGCGCTGACCGAGGCCGGCGCGGAAACGGTCATCCGCCGCTGGGCGGAACTGAAAAGCGTGATCGCCGCGCTGTCGGAATGGTCGGCGGACGCCTGAGAGGCCGCCTCCAACCGCCGTGGCGCGAATGCAGCGGCTTAGTTGGTCGCGGCGGCTTTCTTCTTCCTCGGCTTGTCTGTCGCTACTTTCGGAGCGCCCTCGTCATACCCGGCATATGCCTGGTAGTCCTTCGCCGTCGGCTCCGGAACGACGACGTTGGAATCGGTGAAGACGAACTGCGTGGCACTCGAAGGATCGGTAACCTGGACCTGATAGGAGTGAAGCTGCGAATAGAGAACTTCGGTGCCGTGCATCACCGCGATGCGGATCGGCATGGTGATGGTCCCGGGGGCGAACATCGGGCCAGGCACGACCTTGCCCGCGACGGCTATCTTCATCGACAAGGAGCCGTTAGCGCGGCTGCAGTCGCGTGTCACATCGGTGATCGAGGCCTGATAGATGATCTTGGCGGAATCGTCCGGCTGATCGGCGCCAGCCGCGTCCGCTGCCGGCTGGGCGGCTTCCTCGGCGGCAACATCGGTTTTTTTCTTCGGCTTCGGACCGCTCTTGGCGTAGGTATTGAAGAAGGCGGTGCCGTCACGCAACGTCACTTTCGGGCAATAGGCCTGCAGCTGGCTGGAAAGCACCTTGGGATCGGGTGGCGGTGGCGGTGTCGTATCCTTTTTGCCGAAGCCGAGAATTCCATTGTCGCTCGATTGGCAACCTGCGGCGGCAAGCATAAAGCCGGCGAGCGCCAGACCCGCGACAAAACGACCGTTGAATGAATGAAACGCCATGAACTGCACTTCCCTCTCGCAAAGCCGGTGACGTATATCAACCGCGCGGCAAAAATGCGACTGAGCCTGCGCAGAAATCCACCACCTCGCGGCGGGCGAAAATTCCCGGCAGCAATGGAAACGTGACGATGCAATATATGAGTACCCGCGGGGAAGCGCCCGCGCTTGGATTTTCCGACGCGGTGCTGGCCGGACTGGCGCGCGACGGCGGGCTCTACCTGCCGAGCGCCTGGCCGCATTTTTCCGCAGCCGAGATCCGCGCCATGCGCGGCCTTGCCTATCCCGATCTTGCCATCCGTGTGCTGTCGCCGTTCCTCGGCGGCGAGATCGCGGCGCCGGTGTTCGAACGGCTGGTGCGCGAAGCCTATGCGACCTTCCGCCATGAGGCCGTCTGCCCGCTGGTGCAGACCGGGCCGAACAGCTTCGTGCTCGAGCTGTTCCACGGCCCGACGCTCGCGTTCAAGGACGTGGCGATGCAGCTTCTTGCTCGGCTGATGGACCATGTGCTGGCCGAGCGCGACCAGCGCGCCACCATTGTCGGTGCCACCTCCGGCGACACCGGAGGGGCCGCCATCGATGCCTTTGCCGGGCGCAACCGCACCGACATCTTCGTGCTTTTCCCGCACGGCCGCGTCTCGCCGGTACAGCAGCGGCAGATGACGACCTCGACCGCCGCAAACGTCCATGCGTTGGCGATCGAAGGCAATTTCGACGACTGCCAGGGCCTGGTAAAGGACATGTTCAACGACCACGGTTTTCGCGACCGGGTATCGCTGTCCGGCGTCAACTCGATCAACTGGGCCCGCATCATGGCCCAGATCGTCTATTATTTCTCCTCCGCGCTGTCGCTCGGCGCGCCCGACAGGCCGGTTTCCTTCACCGTGCCGACCGGCAATTTCGGCGACATCTTCGCCGGCTATGCCGCCAAGAAGATGGGGCTGCCGATCGAACGGCTGATCATCGCCACCAACGACAACGATATTCTGGCGCGCACGCTGGCGACCGGCGAATACCGCATGAAGGGGGTCTTTTCGACCACGTCGCCCTCGATGGACATCCAGGTGTCTTCGAACTTCGAACGCTTGCTGTTCGAAGCGTCCGGCCGCGATGCCTCGACCGTGCGGCGCTACATGAACGGGCTCAAGCAGTCCGGCGCCTTCACCATCGAGGCCGGCGAAATCGCCAAGATCCGCTCCGAATTCGACGCCGGCCGCGCCACCATGGACGAGGTCGCCGCCACCATCCGCACCACACTTGCGGCGAGCGGCTATCTGCTCGACCCGCATACGGCCGCGGCCGTGCATGTGGCCGCCGGCAAGGTTGCGGGTGAGGTGCCGATGGTGGTGCTGGGCACTGCGCACCCGGCAAAGTTTCCCGCCGCCGTCGAAGCTGCCAGCGGCGTGTCGCCTGCCCTGCCTGCATGGCTAGGCGGGTTGATGAGCGCCGAGGAAAAATACACGGTACTTCCATCCGACCTGAAAATGGTGGAAGATTATCTCGGCCGCCACACGCGGGCGGCGCGTTAGGGAGTAATTGCCATATGGGTGTTGAGGTAAGCCGTCTGTCGAACGGCCTGACAGTCGCCACCGAAACCCTTCCAAGCCTCGAATCTGTTGCCCTTGGCGCCTGGGTCAAGTCGGGCGCACGCAACGAGCGTGACGAAGAGCACGGAATGGCGCACTTGCTCGAGCACATGGCTTTCAAGGGCACCAGGCGGCGAAGCGCCTTCGAGATTGCCTCGGAGATCGAGGACGTCGGCGGCGAGATCAATGCCGCCACCAGCGTCGAGACGACCTCCTATTATGCAAGGGTTCTGAGCGACGACGTGCCGCTGGCCGTCGATATCCTTTCCGACATCCTGCAGGAATCCGAATTCGATCCGCAGGAGTTGGAACGAGAGCAGCATGTGATTCTGCAGGAGATCGGCGCCGCGCACGATACGCCCGACGACGTCGTTTTCGATCACTTTACCGAGACCGCCTTCCGCCACCAGACTATCGGCCGCTCGATTCTTGGCACGCCGGAAACCGTCAAATCCTTCACTTCGAAGCAGCTGCACGACTTCATCGAACGGCAGTACGGCGCCGAGAACATGGTGATGGTGGCGGCCGGCGATATCAAGCACGACGATTTCGTGCGGGAGGTCGAAAAGCGTCTCGGCGGCTTCCGCGGCAAGGCCGACGGCACCGTCCCGCAATATGCGCAATATGTCGGCGGCGATTTTCGCGAGGACCGCGACCTGATGGACGCCCAGATCGTGCTGGGTTTCGAGGGCCGCGCCTATCACGTCCGCGATTTCTATGCCTCCCAGGTCCTGTCGATGATCCTGGGCGGCGGCATGTCGTCGCGACTTTTCCAGGAAGTCCGCGAAAAACGCGGCCTGTGCTATTCGGTCTATGCCTTCCATTGGGGTTTTTCCGACACGGGCGTCTTCGGGGTCCATGCGGCGACCGGACAAAGCGATATTGCCGAGCTGGTGCCTGTGATCATCGACGAGCTGCAAAAGGCCGGTGAAAACATCCTGCAGGAGGAGCTTGACCGCGCGCGTGCCCAATACCGCGCCGGGCTGATCATGTCGGCCGAGAGCCCGGCCAGCCGCGCCTCGCAGATCGCCAGGCAGTTGCTTCTGTTCGGCAGGCCGATCGCCAAGGAAGAGCTGATGGAGCGGCTGGCGGCGTTGACTGTCGAGCGGCTGACGGATCTGTCGTCCCGGCTTTTTTCGACCAAGCCGACGCTTACGGCCGTCGGGCCGGTGGGTACGCTCGCGCCCTATGAGGCAATCCTCGATTCGCTTTCGGGCACGCAGACCACTGCCCGTAAGCTTGCCGTCTAAGCCTATTCGAGCGTCGTGTTCGCGCTCCCTTTCTTTCGCCGCGACCTGCCGGCACTGAAGGGCGAGCTTGTCACGCTGCGCGTACCGCTGACCAACGACTATCGCGAGTGGTCGGTGCTGCGCAGTGAAAGCCGCGCTTTTCTTGAGCCGTGGGAGCCGCGATGGACCCCTGACGAACTCGACCGCACGGCGTGGCGGCATCGTATCGGGCGCTACCGCGAGGACTACGCGCAGGGGACGGCGATCGCCTTCTTCATCTTCGAGAAAAGCAGCGGCAAGCTGGCCGGCGGTATCACCCTCGGCAATATCCGCCACGGCGTCGCCCAAAGCGGCCATATCGGCTACTGGATCGGCGAGCGCTTCAGCGGACGCGGCCTGATGACCGATGCCGTCAAAGTGGTGACGCGTTTCGCCTTCGAAACGCTGCGATTGCACCGGATCGAAGCTGCCTGTATTCCCGACAACGCCCGGTCGATCCGCGTGCTTGAAAAAGCCGGATTCCGGCGCGAAGGACTGCTACGATCCTATCTCAGGATCAACGGCATCTGGCAGGACCATTACCTATACGCCCGAATCGCGGACGATCCGCCGGGCGTTGGAACAAAGGACTGATTTTGACGAATTTTCTGCGCAAGGGGTCGCTGCTTGCCTTTATGCTGGCGGCAATCGTCACGCTCTGCGCGGCGTCCTCGGCCTTTGCCGTAGAACCGATCAAGATCGCCCGCGACGACGTTGCGCTCGATCTTTCGGGGGCCGTCTTGATCTACCGGAACCAGGGCGAGAATTTTCAGGTGTCGACCGCGCCAGGCCCGGACGGCATCGTGCGGCGCATCGAGGTCGAGGCAAATGATGCGCGCTCGACCGGTGACTGGGCGGTGTTCGCGCTCGCTAATACCACCGACCAGCAGCTCGACAGGCTGATTGTCGCACCGCATTTCCGGCTGGTGAATTCCGGCCTGTTCTGGCCGGATCTCGGCTCGACCCGTATCGCCGCGATCACGCCCAGCGAGGGCTTTGCGCTCGACCGCCAGACCAGCCCCGACGCCGACGTGTTCCGGGTCACGCTGAACCCGGGAACGGTGATTACCTTCATCGCCGAGCTCGCCTCGCCCAAGCTGCCGCAGGTCTATCTGTGGGATCCTGAATCCTACAAGGACTCGGTCAATTCCTACACGCTGTTTCGTGGCATCGTCATCGGCATCGCCGGCCTGCTGGCGCTGTTCCTGACCATCCTTTTCGTCGTCAAGGGGACCTCGATGTTCCCGGCAACGGCGGCCCTAGCCTGGGCGGTGCTTGCCTATATCTGCGTCGATTTCGGCTTTCTCAACAAGATCATAGAGATCTCACCGGGCAATGAGCAGATGTGGCGCGCCGGAACGGAGGTGGCGCTCGCGGCGACCTTCGTGGTGTTCCTGTTTGCCTATCTCAACCTCAACCGGTGGCACGGCCATTTCAGCTACGGCGCACTGGTCTGGATTCTCGGGCTGGTGCTGATCGCCGGTGTCGCCATCATCGATCCGGCGGTTGCCGCCGGCATTGCCAGGCTGTCCTTCGCCGCCACCGCGCTGACCGGGCTCGGCCTGATCATCTTCCTCGGTATCCGCGGTTACGACCGCGCCATCATGCTGGTGCCCAGTTGGGTGATGGTTCTGCTGTGGCTATGCGGATCGTGGATGGCAATCACCGGCATGCTGGACAACGATATCGCTCAGCCGGCGCTGGGCGGTGGGCTGATCCTCATCATCCTGCTGATCGGCTTCACCGTGATGCAGCACGCTTTTGCCGGCGGCGCGCTGCATCAGGGCCTGTTCTCCGACCTTGAGCGGCAGGCGCTGGCGGTTGCCGGATCGGGCGATACTGTGTGGGACTGGGACGTGCTGCGCGACCGCGTCGTCACTCGTCCCGACGTCAGCATTCAGCTCGGTCTTGCCCCCAACAGCCTCGGCGGCCCTGCCCGCAACTGGCTGCCGGTGCTGCATGCCGACGACCGCGACACGTTTCGCACGACACTCGACGTGGTGCTCGAGCACCGGCGCGGCCGGGTGTCGCAAAACTTTCGCCTGCGCGGCGCCGACGGGCACTATCACTGGTTTTCGTTGCGCGCCCGGCCGGTGATCGGCTCGGACGGCGAGGTCATCCGCTGCGTCGGCACCATGGTCGACGTGACGGAGCAGAAGAAATCCGAGGAACGGCTGCTGCATGACGCCGTGCACGACAATCTGACCGGCCTGCCCAACCGCGAGCTGTTCATGAACCGGCTGGAGGCGATCATTTCGATTGCCCGCACCGAAGAGAAGGTGCGCCCGACCGTCTTCGTCATCGACATAGACCGGTTCAAGCAGGTCAATGACGGGCTCGGCATCTCGGCCGGCGATACCATCCTTTTGACTATCGCGCGGCGGCTGCACCGACTGCTCAAGCCGAAGGATTCGCTGTCGCGCTTTGCCGGCGACCAGTTCGCGCTGATGCTTTTGTCGGAGCAGGATCCGGCCCGCATCGCGGCCATTGCCGATGCCATCAAGCACGCCATCAACAACCCGATCACCTTCGCCAAGCGCGAGATCGTGCTGACGGCCTCGATCGGGCTGATCACCTGGACCGCCACGCAGACCTCGGCCGAGGACATGGTCAAGGATGCCGAGCTTGCCATGCATCAGGCCAAGCGCTTCGGCGGCGACCGGATCGAGCCGTTCCGTCCCGCCTTCCGCACCGTCGGCACCGACCGGCTGCAGTTCGAGTCCGATCTGCGCCGCGCCATCGAACGACGCGAATTCACGCTTGCCTACCAGCCGATCGTGCGGCTGGAGGACGGCAGCGTCGCAGGCTTCGAAGCGCTGCTGCGCTGGGACCATCCGCGGCGCGGCATGATCCCGCCGGCGGATTTCATTCCGGTTGCCGAAAACTGCGGCCTGATCGTGCAGCTTGGGCTGTTTGCCATGCAGCAGGCTGCCGAAGACCTGGCGGGATGGCAAAAGCAGATCGGCGATGCGCCGCTGTCGGTCTCGGTCAATCTGTCCAGCCGCCAGCTCATCCGCCGCGACCTGGTCAGCGACGTCCGCTCGGTGATCGCGCGAGCCAACCTGAAACCGCGCTGCTTCCGGCTCGAACTCACCGAATCGCTGGTGATGGACAATCCCGAGCAGACCGCCCATGTGCTGACCAAGTTGAAGCAGCTTGGCATCGGCCTGTCGCTGGATGATTTCGGCACCGGCTATTCATCGCTGGCCTATCTGACGCGCTTTCCGTTCGACACTATCAAGATCGACAAGAGCTTCGTCGACGACGCGACGCCGAAACGTGCGGTGCTGCTCAAATCCATGGTCAACATGGCGCATGAACTCGGCCTGTCGGTTGTCGCCGAAGGCATTTCGGACGAGAGCGATGCGCTGGAGTTGCGGCAGATGGGCTGCGAATACGTGCAGAGCTTCATGTTCGGCGCGCCGATGCCGGGCGACCAAGTGCTGAAGACGCTGAAGGAACAGTATCCGCTCACTCAAGCGTGACAAGTTTCGGGGACGTGATGAGGCTCAGGCGTGACCGGCAGCCAGGCTGAGATGCGCGAGATCGATGCCGATCGAGGCGAGGATCCGGTCATATTTGCGATCGATGTCGGCGTCGAACAGAAGCTCGGCACTTGCCGGGCAAGTCAGCCAGCCATTCTCGACGATCTCGTTTTCAAGCTGGCCTGCACCCCAGCCGGCATAGCCGAGCGCCATCAGAGCCCGCCGGGGTCCGCGGCCGGAGGAGATGGCGCGCAATATGTCGACGGTCGCGGTGAGACAGACATCATCGGACACGGCGAGCGAGGATTCCACCCGGTAGTCGCCCGAATGCAGAACGAAGCCGCGGCTGCGATCCACCGGTCCGCCATTGCGCACGACGAAGTCGCGCGCCGGCGGCGGCAGGCGAATTGCCTCCAGCTCGTTCATGATGCCAAGTTGGACGAGCAGGTCCGGAAACAGCATCTGCTGCGTCTGGTTGATGATCAGCCCCATCGCGCCTTCGTCGCTGTGCGCGCAAATGTAGATGACGGAGCGCGTGAAGCGGTCGTCCTTCATGCCGGGCATGGCAATCAGGAACTGATCGTCGAGAAAGCCGGGTCCTGCGGCCGTCCTTTTATGGCGCAACAAATCCATGGCCACAGCGTAACGCGTTTCCGGGGCGTCGAAAAGATGGGCGGCGCCCGATTTGATCAGGCTCAAAAGCCGAAGGTCACGCAAATATGATGCCGGCGGCGTCATGAAATCATTGCGCGGCCATCAACGGACGATCAAATCATCGCCATGCAAAGCTTGAAAATCCTGCTGCTTGGTGTGGCCATTGGATCGGCGACCGGCTTCCCCGCCTCAGCCTCCTCGTCGGCCTGGTACAACAGCGAAGGCGGCAGGGTGCGGCTGGTAACAAGCGGCAAAGCCGACGAGGCCGGACGTCTCCAGGGCGTCCTCGACATTGCGCTGAAGCCCGGCTGGAAAACCTATTGGCGCGATCCGGGCGATGCGGGCGTGCCGCCACAGATCGACGTCTCGGCCAGCACCAACATTGCCGACGCGACGCTTTCGTTTCCGCCGCCGCAGCGCCACGATGACGGCTATGGCAAATGGGCCGGCTACGACCACCCGGTTTCGTTGCCGGTGACGTTCACGCTTGCCGCGCCCGGCCAACCGGCCGTCATCGATGCGGACATCTTCCTCGGCATTTGCGAAACCATCTGCATCCCGGTGCAGACAAGGCTGACCGTCGATCCCGGCGCCGATCCCGACAACGCCGAGGATGCGGCACTGGTCAAGGCGGGCCTTGCAACCCTGCCCGCCACGGCAACGCCCGATTTCGGCATAAACGTACTGCCGGGCGACCACGAAACGCTGATTGTCGAAGCGAGCTTTCCGGGCAGCCCCGAGGGCGCCGACTTCTTCGTTGCCGGCGAACGCGACTACATGTTCGGTGCCCCGGCACGCAGCGAAAAGGATGGCAAGCTGATCTTTACTGTACCGATCCTCGACAGGCCGTCGACAACGCCAACCGATGGCGGCCTGCACTACACACTGACAAGTGCCGCAGGCGCGGTCGAAGGCCTGTTGCCATTCCCGTGATGCCAACGTCTGGACGGTTGCCGGGCGCGCCTTAATTCGCTATCGCAAGGAGCTCCCTTCCATTTCCAAGCGAGGACCATCATGACGATCTCCGTTGGCGACAAACTGCCCGATGCGACCTTCAAGACAATGACCGCCGACGGTGCAAGGCCGATCACGACGGGCGAGATATTCTCAGGAAAGAAGGTCGTGCTGTTTGGCGTTCCAGGCGCCTTCACGCCGACCTGCAGCAACAATCATCTGCCCGGCTACCTGGACAATTACGACGCCATCCTGGCGCGCGGCGTCGACACTATCGCCGTTGTCTCGGTCAACGATGTTCACGTCATGGGGGCTTGGGCCCGCTTCAGCGGCGGTGAAGGCAAAATCCTTTATCTTGCCGATGGCAATGGCGATTTCGCCAAATCGGTCGGCCTCGACGCCGACCTCTCCGGCGGCGGCATGGGGCTGCGCTCGAGGCGTTTTTCGATGATCGTCGATGACGGCAAGGTCACTGCACTCAATGTCGAGACAAAGCCCGGCGTCGACGAATCCGGCGCTGCTCACATTCTCGGGCAGCTTTCCGTCCTGGCGACAGCCTAGGCCAGGCACGGCAAAGGGGCGCCTTCGAGCGCTCAACGTCCAAAGGACGCTGACTTTTGCATCGGCGTATGATCCTTCCGAAAGCCGACCCGGTTTTCGGGACCATGCGTCGGCCCTTCGGGACTGTTTGCTTTTGGGGACCTCGATTATGTCTGACATCGTCTGGCGCAGCGTCGCGATCGGCATCGGCGCAACCGCGCTTATGGATGTCTGGGCGATTTTCCTGAGCAAGGTGTTTGCTCAACCGCGGCCGAACTGGGGGCTGGTCGGCCGCTGGGTCTGGCATCTCAGGGAAGGCAAGGTCTTCCATGACGACATTGGCAAGGCCTCGCCCTACCCGCATGAATCAGTACTTGGCTGGGCCTTTCATTATGCTGTCGGCATCGTCTACGGCTTCATACTGGTCGTGCTGGCCGGAACGGCCTGGCTCACCGCGCCGACCTTCCTGCCGGCCTTTATCATCAGCATGGTCACCGTCGGCGCCGGCTGGTTTCTGCTGGCGCCCGGCATGGGCGCCGGCTGGGCCGCTTCGAAGCGGCCCAATCCGATGCAGGTCCGCGCCCTCAATCTTGTGTCGCACACGGTGTTCGCAATCGGACTGTTCGGCACCGCCCTGCTGATCCGATAGGTAATTAACTGTCGCGGCGCTGCGTCGGCCTGTCGATCGGCTGCCATCCATGGATAACGCGACGCGCGCTGATATCGTATGCGAAGTAGTTCCCACCGCCCGCTGGCTGATCCGCCTCGCGGCTGATTTCCCGACCGCTCAAAGAGAGCAGCAGGAGCGTTCCGACACCTCCGTGACCTATGAAAGCAACGTCGACGGCGGCGTCGGTGCGTAGCACAGTGTCTACCTCGCTTAGAATACGACGCTGGGCTTCGATAGCTGGCTCCCATCCACGAATGCTGCTGTTTGGATTGGCGAAGAATTGGTCGGCGACCGCTTCGAACTCCGATGGCGGCAGGAAACCGGTTGCCGATCGGTCATTCTCATGCATCCGTTCCCTCACCTCGACTGCAAGGCGGAGATGCCTTCCGAGTATCTCGGCGGTTTCTATCGCCTTGCGTTCACCCGACGACACGATCCGCCGGATCGACCCAACCCACGGCTGATCGAGCATTGCAGATGTTCTCGCTCGCCCGATGTCGGACAGTCCCCACTCCGGCACTGGAACGTTGGCATCGACCTGAACCTGGGGATGCGTGATGTAGTATGCAATCGGCATGATAAGAGCTTTCCTGCCAGAGAGCGGACCCGCAGCCGGAATTCAATAGCTTTGCGTCGAGCGCCGCGCCTTTGTGGCGGCCGGCTGCTTTGACTGCGAACCTGGTTCTGGCGCCGCAGTCTTGACGAGGCCTTTCTTGAATGGCGCCATGCCGAGCCGCGCCAATTCGTCGGCGCGCTCGTTCTCGGGATGGCCGGCATGGCCCTTGACCCAATGCCAGGTGACCTGATGGCGGTTACGCGCCGCGTCGAGCTGCTGCCACAGCTCGGCATTCTTCACCGGCTGCCTGGCGGCCGTCTTCCAGCCGTTGCGCTTCCAGCCGTCGATCCAGCTGAAAATACCGTCCTTGACATAGTTGCTGTCGGTATAAAGATCGACGGCGCAGGGCTCCTTGAGCGCATTAAGCGCCGAGATGGCCGCCAACAGTTCCATACGGTTGTTGGTGGTGGCAGCCTCGCCGCCATGGAGCTCCTTAATTGCGCCGTTGAAGCGCAGGATTGCGCCCCAGCCGCCAGGCCCGGGATTGCCCGAACAGGCACCATCGGTGAAGATTTCAACGCGCTTGGTCATGTCAGTCCATATTCGGAAGGAGAGTTGATCGCCCGGTGGAAGCGCATCCGGCGGATATACTCGGTCGGGTCGCGTTTCATCACCAGCCCGCCGTCCGGGACCGTCAGCCAGTCGTAGAGCCGGGTCAGCATGAAGCGCAGCGCCGAGCCGCGCGCCAGCATCGGCAGCGCAGCTTTCTCGTCACTGCTCAACGGCCGCACGCTTTGGTAGCCGGCAAGCAGCGCCGTGCCCTTGGTCAGATTGAAGGAAAAATCCTTCTCGAAGCACCAGGCGTTCAGGCACGTGGCAACGTCATAGGCGTAGAGGTCGTTGCAGGCGAAATAGAAGTCGATCAGCCCGGACAGTTTCTCGCCGAGGAAGAACACATTGTCCGGGAAAAGATCGGCATGGATGATGCCTCGCGGCAGACCGTTCGGCCAGTTCCGCTCGAAATCGGCGAAATCGGCATCGACCTCGGCAGCCAGTCCCGGCTCGACCTCGTCGGCGCGGGCGCGGGCGGCATTCCACAGCTTGCGCCAGCCATCGATGGCAAGGGCGTTGGGGCGGGTCATCGGAAAATCCGCGCCGGCGAGATGCAGTGCCGCCAGCGCCTTGCCGACCTCGCCGCAATGCGCAGCCGTCGGCCGCCGCAGCGACAGGCCTTCGAGAAAGGTGATGATGACCGCCGGCCGGCCGGCAAGTGTTCCGATCACACCGCCATCATGTGCGGTGACCGGGAGCGGGCACGAAATGCCCTTTCTGGCGAGGTGGGCCATGAGGCCGAGAAAGAACGGCAGGTCAGCCTTGTCGACGCGCTTCTCGTAAAGCGTCAGGATGTAGGAGCCGCTGCTGGTGTGCAGCAGAAAATTCGAGTTTTCGGTGCCTTCGGCGATGCCCTTGTAGGACAAGAGGTCGCCGACCGGATAGTTCCTGAGGAATGCGCCGAGCTCGCCCTCGTTGACATCGGTGTAGACCGCCATCGTTGCTACGCGGCCCCGTTGACGAAGGCCATGTCGGCAGCCGTCAGTTCGACATCGCGCAACACCCGCATCACCGGAAAGTCCTCCGTCTCCGTCGCCGTCACGGCAAGCTCGATGGTCACTTCGAAGCGCTGCCTGAACGCATCGACGATCTCGTCGACGATGATCTCCGGCGCCGAGGCGCCCGCCGACAGGCCGAGCGTCGAAATGCCGGCAATCTCATTCCACGGAATTTCGGAGGCGCGCTGCACGAGAAGCGACATCGAGGCGCCGGCGCGCTCGGCCACTTCGACCAGGCGCCGCGAGTTGGAGGAGTTAGGTGCGCCGACAACCAGGAAGAGATCGGCGCCGGCCGCTGTTTCCTTGACCGCTTCCTGGCGATTGGTGGTGGCGTAACAGATCGATTCCGCCGCCGGCGCGTGCAACTCGGGAAAACGCTGCTGCAGGGCGCGGATGATACCGGCGGTGTCCTCGACCGACAGCGTCGTCTGGGTGACGAAGCCGAGCGCTTGCGGGTCTGCAGGCACGAAGCTTGCGGCGTCGGCCTCGGTCTCGATCAGAGTGACCGCGCCGTCCGGCAACTGGCCCATTGTGCCGATCACCTCCGGATGCCCGGCATGGCCGATCAAGAGCACGTGGCGGCCAAGCCGCTGATGGCGCATCGCCTGCTTATGGACTTTCGAGACCAGCGGGCAAGTCGCGTCGAGATAGAACAAGTTGCGGGACTGGGCGTCGGCCGGCACCGATTTCGGCACGCCATGCGCCGAAAAGACGACCGGGCTCTGGCGATGCTCGGGCGGGATCTCGGAGAGCTCCTCGATGAACACCGCGCCGAGGCTTTGCAGCCCTTCGACGACGTAGCGGTTGTGCACGATCTCGTGGCGGACATAGACCGGCGCGCCGTATTTCTTCAGCGCCAGCACGACGATCTGGATGGCACGATCAACGCCCGCACAGAAACCGCGGGGCTGGCAGAGCCGGATGGTCAGCGGCGGCTTTGTGTGAAGCATGATTGCATCTTACGCTGATTGTAGGCCGGTTGATCGGACTATGACTTCTGAGCTCAAGGCGCGAAATGAGGTGCGCGGCCCTGCCCTGTCAAGGGTAGTGGCGGCGATCATTGGTCTTTCGCCGGGCGGCGGAGCCAGGAGATCAGGACGCCGGCAAGGGCGGCGGCAAGGCCGTACCAGGTTATCGCATATTGCAGATGGCTGTTCGGCAGGTCGATGACGGTGACACCGCCAACTGGCAGCCCGCCGGGGTTGGGCGTGGCGTTCGCATCGATGAAGATCGGCACCAGCGCCGCACCTGTCGGCAGGCCGGCGCTCGAGGCCATCGCGTCACGATCTTTCCAGTAGAAGATATTCTTCTGCGGATCATTGTCGGGAAGCATCATCGAGGGCTTGGCCGGCAGCGGGTTGCGGGCGAGCCCCGTCACCGTCACTTTGCCCGTTACCTGCCCCTGCGGCCGCTTGGCTGGATCCTTGAAATCGTATGGCACGAAGCCGCGGTTGATCAGCACGAAACGGCCATCGTCGAGCTGTAGCGGCGTGAAGACGTCGAAACCGGACTGGCCTTCCCAGGTGGCGAGGAAATGCCGTTCGCCTCGATGCAGGAAAGTGCCGGTCACTATCACCGGCGTGTAGTCCACGTCGCCGGCAGCAGCAAACCGCTTTTCGACCTCGGCCAATGGCACGGGCGCCGAATGCGTGCGCTGGTCTATTGTCTCGAGAAGGCCCTCTTTCCAGTGCAGGCGCTGAACCTGCCAGGTGCCGAGCGCCAGCAGGATCAAAAACACGACGATACCCAGGCCGAGCGCCAATGCGCGCTTGGGCCGCGACCGGCCGGCCACCGAACCTGATGCCTCGCTCATTCGCCGCGGTCCAGTCGGCCCTCGGCCGCCTTGTTGCGGTATTGCAGCGTCAGCAGCACGCCCTTGATCAGCCGGAGCGCCGCCAGGCAAAGCACCAGCGTCAGCGGAATCCACAGCAGCAGATGCAGCCAGAGCGGCGGATTGAGCGTCACCTCCATCCACAGCGCCAGGCCGACGACGATGAAGCCGATGATCAGGATAACGAACACCGCCGGCCCGTCGCCGGCATCGGCGAAGGAATAATCGAGGCCGCAATTGGTGCAGCGATTGCCGACCGTGAGGAACCCGGAGAACAGCTTGCCCTCGCCACAGCGGGGGCAGCGGCCATGCAAGCCGGCCGAGATCGGATCGATTGGTGGCCAGATCGCCTTGTCGTCGCTCATCAGGTCATCCTAGGAGCATTTGCCGCAAAAGATAAGGCGGCCACGTCGCCGCAGCCGCCTTGTCGATTTCCTCAGTTCGATCTCAGTGCGGTTCGATCATCGCGCCGTTCGATGCCCAGACGTAGATCGAGGCAAACAGGAACAGCCACACCACGTCGACGAAGTGCCAATACCAGGCGGCGGCCTCGAAGCCGAAATGCTGCTTGGGCGTGAAGTCGCCCTTCATGGCGCGGATCAGGCAGACCAGCAGGAAGATCGTGCCGATGATGACGTGGAAACCATGGAAGCCGGTCGCCATGAAGAAGGTGGCGCCGTAGATCGAATCCCTGAAGCCGAACGGCGCGTGCATGTACTCGTAGGCCTGCACCATGGTGAACAGCATGCCGAGGCCGACGGTCAGCACCAAGCCATTGATCAGGCCCTTGCGGTCGCCGTGGATGAGCGAGTGGTGTGCCCAGGTTACCGTGGTGCCCGACAGAAGCAGGATGACGGTGTTGTAAAGCGGCAGGTGGAAGGGGTCGAGAACCTCGAGGCCCTTGGGCGGCCAGACGCCGCCGGTGAAGGCGGTACGGGCGTATTGATGGACCTCGCCCGGAAACAGGCTGGCGTCGAAGAAGGCCCAGAACCAGGCGACGAAGAACATCACCTCGGAGGCGATGAACATGATCATGCCGTAGCGCAGATGCAGCGACACGACACGGGTGTGGTGTCCCTCATGCGCCTCCTTGATCGTATCCGACCACCAGGCGAACATCGTGTAGATGACGATCAGCAGGCCGATGAAGAACAACCATGGATTAGCAATGTTGAAACCGAAGATCGGGAAATCGCCGCCCTTGAGATATTGCATGTAACAGACGCCGCCGAACGCGGTCACCAGCGCCCCGACGGAGCCCAGGAAAGGCCACGGGCTCGGGTCGACAAGGTGGTAGTCATGTTGTGGTTTTGCGTGTGCGTCTGCCATATCAACCCCCGAGGCTTGCTTCGGTATCTGAAATCTTGTTGCGGCGGCCGTCGGCCGGCACCGATGATGCGACCGGCTTGGTCTTGTCGACCGGGAACATCGTGTAGGACAGGGTAATCGTCGTCAGATCCTTCAATTCCGGCGCGTTGACGATGTCGGGATCGACATAGAAGACGACCGGCATGTCCAGCGTCTCGCCCGGCTTCAGCGTCGTGTCGGTGAAGCAGAAACACTCGACCTTGTTGAAGTAAGGTCCGGCCAGTTCCGGCTGCACGTTGAAGGTGGCGCGTCCAGTGATGGGACGGCTGAATTTGTTGGTCGCGCTGAAATGCGCCTCGGCGGTTTCGCCGATCTTGATGGTGATCGAGCGGGCGACCGGCTGGAATTGCCAGGGAACGCCGGCGGTGTTGGCGTCGAAGCGGATGGTGATGTCGCGATCGAGCACCCGATCGGCATATTGCTGGGTCGCCCGTTTGACGGTGCCGCCGTAGCCTGTCGCCTGGCAGAACATCGCGTAGAGCGGCACCGCGGCGTAGGCCATGCCGATCATGCCGCCGAAGAACGCGATGCAGACGCCGGCGACGACGCGGTTCGTATTCTTCTTCTTAGGATCGGTGACTGTTTGCCTGGTCATGTTCAGCTCACATCGAGCCGGTGAGGCTGTGACCAAATTTCACGATGGTCGCGACGTAGAATATGACGACCAGCGCCGCCAGCGCGAAACCGATTGCGGCCGAGCGATTGCGGCGGGCCTTCTGCTGACGTTCGGTCAGCGTGACCAGTTCAAGCTTCTTTTCGATCATGCTCATACTCCACCAATGGTCAGCGCGCGCGCGACGACACAATCGCCAAGGTAGGCGGCGAAGATGGCGAAGAGATAGAGCAGCGAATAGCCGAACAAGGCCTTGGCCGGCTTCATCGCCCGGTCGTCATCGGCCATTTGCAGCACCTTCCACGCATACCAGACGAAGCCGGCGCCGAGCAGCAATGCAACGATACCATAGACCGGTGTGGTGAACCCGAGAACCCAGGGCAGCACGCCAACCGGCGCGAGGACCAGCGCATAGGCAAAGATCTGACGTCTGGTCGAGGCCTGGCCGGCGACATTCGGCATCATCGGAATGCCTGCCTTCGCATAGTCCTCCGACTTGAAGAGCGCGAGCGCCCAGAAATGCGGTGGCGTCCACAGGAAAATGATCAGGAACAGCACCAAGCTTTCGAGGCTCACCGATCCGGTTACCGCCGCCCAGCCTATGACCGGCGGAATGGCACCGGCAGCCCCGCCGATGACGATGTTCTGCGGCGTCCAGCGCTTCAGCCACATCGTATAGATGACGGCATAGAAAAAGATCGTGAAGGCCAGAAGCGATGCTGCCAACCAGTTGACCAGCACGCCGAGCGTCATCACCGACAGAACCGACAGCACCAGCCCGAAACTCAATGCCTCGCCTGGCCGGATGCGGCCGGCCGGCACGGGACGGCCGGCGGTGCGCGTCATCACCGCATCGATGTCTGCGTCATACCACATGTTGAGCGCACCGGAGGCGCCGGCGCCGATGGCAATAGCCAGGATCGCGATCACCGCCAGCAGCGGATTGATGGTCACCGGGGCGGCGACCATGCCGACAAACGCAGTGAACACCACCAGCGACATGACGCGCGGCTTCAGCAGGGCGAAGAAATCGCCCGCCGTCGCTTCCGACATGCGGAAGCCTGGCTCGTCAATCAGTCTGTCTTCGGCAAGGGCCATGCGTACTTAAAGTCCATCATTCCGTTGGCCAAAACCGCCGGCCGGCCGGCGGTTCCGTATTAAAGGAGGCAACCGCCTACTTGATCTTCGGCAACTGTTCCCACTGGTGGAACGGCGGCGGCGAAGGCAGCTGCCATTCCAGCGTGGTCGCACCCTCGCCCCAAGGATTGGCGCCGGCGACCCGCTTCTTCTGGAACGCCTCGAAGAGGCCGAACAGGAAGATGACGACGCCGACAGCCGAGATGTACGAGCCGTAGGACGACACCATATTCCAGCCGGCGAAGGCATCCGGATAGTCGATATAGCGACGCGGCATACCGGAAAGGCCGAGGAAGTGCTGCGGGAAAAAGACCAGGTTGACGCCGACGAAAGTGACCCAGAAGTGGGTGTTCGCGATCACGGGCGAATACATGTAGCCGGTCATCTTCGGGAACCAGTAGTACCAGCCGGCGAAGATCGCGAAGACCGCGCCCAGCGACAGCACGTAGTGGAAGTGTGCGACCACGAAATAGGTGTCGTGCAGCGGGCGGTCGAGGCCGGCATTGGCCAGCTGCACACCGGTGACGCCGCCAACAGTGAACAGGAAGATGAAGCCGATCGCCCACAGCATCGGGGTCTTGAGCGAAATCGACCCGCCCCACATAGTGGCGATCCACGAGAAGATCTTCACACCCGTCGGCACCGCGATGACCATGGTGGCGAAGACGAAATAGCGCTGCGTGTCGAGCGACAGGCCCGTCGTGTACATGTGGTGGGCCCAGACGATGAAGCCCACCGCGCCGATGGCAACCATCGCATACGCCATGCCGAGATAGCCAAACACCGGCTTCCTCGAAAAGGTCGAGATGATATGGCTGATGATACCGAAACCCGGCAGGATCAGAATGTAGACCTCCGGATGGCCGAAGAACCAGAACAGGTGCTGGAACAGGATCGGATCGCCGCCGCCGTCCGGGGCGAAGAAGGTGGTGCCGAAATTGCGGTCGGTCAAAAGCATGGTGATGCCGCCGGCCAGCACCGGCAACGACAGCAGCAGCAGGAAGGCGGTAATCAGCACCGACCAGGCGAAAAGCGGCATCTTGTGCATGGTCATGCCGGGCGCGCGCATGTTGAAGATGGTGGTGATGAAGTTGATGGCGCCAAGAATCGAGGAGGCGCCGGCGATGTGGATTGACAGAATCGCCAGGTCCATGGCCGGTCCGGGCTGGCCCGATGTCGACAGCGGCGGGTAAAGCGTCCAGCCGCCGCCGACGCCGTAGGCGCCGGGCGCACTCGGGACGAAGGCCGAGAAAATCAGCAGGATGAAAGCCGGCGGCAGCAGCCAGAACGAGACGTTGTTCATGCGCGGGAAGGCCATATCCGGCGCGCCGATCATGATCGGCACCATCCAGTTGGCAAAGCCGCCGATCAGCGCCGGCATCACCATGAAGAAGATCATGATCAGCGCATGCGCGGTGGTGAAAGCATTGTACATGCTCTTGCCCCCGTCGATGGCGGCGTCGCCGTTCATGCCGTAGACCATCTGCGCCAGGCCAGTGAAGATCTGGATGCCCGGCTCCTGCAATTCCATGCGCATGACGACCGACAAGGCGCCACCGATGCAGCCCGCCATGATCGCGAAGATCAGATAAAGCGTGCCAATGTCCTTGTGGTTGGTCGAATACACCCACCGGACCCAGCCATGATACGGCTTGTGGTCGTGGTCGTCGTGAGCTGCAGCGTGCGCCATGGTCGGCTCCGTTCCCTGAATCTTTTCTGGTCGCGGCATCAATTGCCGGCGGCCGCTACCTTGTTCGTGCCATCGACCTCGGCCATCAGCGCCTTGTTGGCGCCGGGAAGGTCGGTCTTGGCTGCCGCCAGCCAGGTCTTGTATTGTGCATCGGAGACGACGCGAATGGCGATCGGCATGAAGGCGTGGTCCTTGCCGCAGAGTTCCGAGCACTGGCCGTAATAGAGGCCTTCCTTGTCCGCCTTGAACCAGACCTCGTTGATGCGGCCCGGCACCGCATCGGTCTTGATGCCGAAGGACGGCATGGCAAAGGCGTGAATGACGTCGGTCGCCGTCACCAGCACCCGGGTCATGGTGCTGACCGGCACCACCATCTCATTGTCGACGGCGAGCAGGCGCGGATACGCGGCGCGATCTTCCTTGCCGGCAGCAGCCCTGTCGGCATCCTGAAGGATCGCGGAATTAAAGGAAAGCGTGTTGTCGACCTGGTATTCGTAGTCCCAGTTCCACTGATTGCCGGTCGCCTTGACGGTCAGCTTGGCTTCTTCCGGCGGCGTGTATTGCGCGGTCAGCAGCTGGAACGAGGGAATGGCGAGACAGAGCAGGATGACCACGGGACCGACAGTCCAGATGACCTCGATCAGCGTGTTGTGGCTGGTGCGCGACGGCGTCGGGTTGACGCTCGCCCGGAACCGCAAAATGCAATAGGCAATCAGGAAAAGCACCAAGGCGGTGATCACAATGATGAACGCGAACGAGTAGTTCCCGAACCACTCGATCTGCCTCATAATGTCGGTCGCCGGAGGCTGAAAACTGGTTTCCCAAGGTTGGGGCTGGGCTGCATGAGCGGATGCAGCGGCAAACAACGTGGCGGCGGCACTAGCTACGATTTTGGCGGTTGCCAGGAATTTTCTCATCGCCCTCGTCATCTCCCAGTTCCTCGCGATCGGACCGCAAGAATGTCGAACAATGCCGGGACGGGAATCCCGGACAATTCAAGGCTGGTTCAAACCATACTCTATTTGCCTCCGCAAGAAAGGAGCGCCGGAACCCGTGCGGCATTTTTGCGCGCAAGCGCGGCGCTGGCTTCGTGCGGTGACGGCTCGCCGCGAATCACCAGAGCGGCATCCGGGTAGAATGAGCTGCGCGGCGCGCGGAACCGTCGCAATTAGGGCGAAATTGGCACGGAAAAGCGCATTGTTGCCTGTGTCGGGGCGGATCGCCGGGGTCTCGTCCTTTACTTGGGTTTAGTGCGGCTTAAAGTGCCGTGATTCGCAATGGAGCCGTCATGAACCCTTGGCTTTCGAGAACCTTGGCGAAGGTCATCTTTGTTGCCGCCGCAATAGCCTTGTCCGGCGCCGGCCTGGCCAATGCCGCGCAGCCAAGCGGCACGGTGAAGTCAACGCATGGGGCGTGGTCGATCATCTGCGATACGCCCGCCGGTGCTACATCCGAACAATGCGTGATGATGCAGAACGTCGTCGCCGAGGACCGTCCGGAAATGGGTCTTTCCGTTGTCGTGCTGCGCACAGCCGACAACAAGGCCGAAATCCTGCGTGTGCTGGCGCCGCTCGGCGTGCTGTTGCCCAACGGCCTCGGCCTCAATGTCGACGGCAAGGATATCGGCCGCGCGTATTTCGTGCGCTGTTTCCAGGACGGCTGCTATGCCGAGGTCATCCTGGAAAAGCCGCTGCTCGACACGCTGAAGACCGGTACGTCCGCCACCTTCATCGTCTTCCAGACGCCGGAAGAGGGGATCGGCATTCCCGTCGACCTCAAGGGTTTCGCCGACGGCTTCGCCGCCCTGCCTTGAGACCGGGTCTTGTAGCACGATCCAGTGATGTTGACCGGCCGGGTCACGGCAAATCTCATTTCAGATTGTCTGTGCGGGCCTTCGCGCCTACATCGTGGGAAACAATCCTCCTGCGAATGGACCTGCCATGAACAGCCTGATCGGCCAATTTGACATTTCCGACGATCGCATCAAGCAAATCGTTGCCGAGACTATTAACGGCGCCGACGACGGCGAACTGTTTCTCGAATATAGCGAAAGCGAATCGCTGATGTTCGACAATGGCAAGCTGAAGACCGCGAATTTCAACACCGACCAGGGTTTCGGCCTGCGCGCCGTCGCCGGCGAAGCCAGCGGCTACGCCCATTCCAGCGATCTCTCCGAAGCCTCGCTGCTGCGCGCCGCCGATGCCGTTTCGACGGTGAAGAGCGGCTATTCCGGCACGCTTGCCGCAGCGCCTGCCCGCACCAACCGCCATCTCTACAGCGACGGAAACCCTATCCCCTCGCCTTCCTTCGAGGCCAAGGCCAAGCTGCTTCAGGAAATCGATGCATGGCTGCGGGCCGAGGATCCGCGCGTCAGGCAGGTGACGGCGTCGCTCGCCGCCTCCTGGCAGCATGTCGAGATCGTGCGCGCCGACGGCCAGATGGTGCGCGACATCCGTCCGCTGGTCAGGATCAACGTGTCGGTGGTGGTCGGCGACGGCGACCGCCAGGAGAGCGGCTCCTACGGCATGGGAGGCCGCAAGGATTTTGGTGAATTCCTGATCGAGGACAGCTGGCGGCACGCGGCCAAGGAGGCATTGCGGCAAGCGCTGGTCAATCTCGAAGCGGTTCCAGCACCTGCCGGCACTTTCGACATCGTGCTGTCGAGCGGCTGGCCGGGCGTCATGTTGCACGAGGCCGTCGGCCACGGGCTGGAAGGCGATTTCAACCGCAAGAAGACGTCGGCCTTCGCCGGCCTGCTTGGCCAGCAGGTGGCGGCGAAAGGCGTCACCGTCGTTGACGACGGCACCCTGCCCGAGCGGCGTGGTTCGCTTACCGTCGACGATGAGGGCACGCCATCGGCCCATAACGTGCTGATCGACGATGGCAAGCTGGTCGGCTACATGCAGGACCGCCAGAACGCCCGGCTGATGGGCATGAAAGCCACCGGCAACGGGCGACGCCAAGGTTACGCGCACGAGCCTATGCCGCGCATGACAAACACCTACATGACAGGAGGCGACATGGAGCCGGACGAGATCATCGCCTCAGTCAAGAACGGCATCTATGCCGTGTCGTTCGGTGGCGGCCAGGTCGACATCACTTCGGGCAAGTTCGTGTTCGGCTGCACCGAAGCCTACATGATCGAGAACGGCAAGGTGACGCAACCGATCAAGGGCGCCATGCTGATCGGCAACGGGCCGGATGCCATGCATCGGGTTTCGATGGTCGGCAACGATATGAAGCTCGACACCGGCATCGGCATGTGCGGCAAGGCCGGACAGGGCGTGCCGGTCGGCGTCGGCCAGCCGCATCTCAGGATGAACCAGATGACAGTCGGCGGCACCAGGGTTTGATGGAGTTGACGCCGAATTATCGCCGCTCCGGAACAACCAATCCCCGCCGCCCACTGCCTTGTCATCGCTTTAAGTAGGAGTAGCTTGCGCCTTGAATTTGCCGAGAGCTTCGACTATCTTACATTCGTCTTACACCTAAGGACGTGCCGAGATGGCTGCCGCAGAGAAGCTCGTAACTACGGTCTCGACCAAGGGACAGGTCATCCTGCCCAGCGCGATCCGGAAACGGAGGGAATGGCATGCCGGCACACGCCTTCTGGTCGAGGATACCCCGGAGGGCGTGCTACTGAAGCCTGCGCCAGTCTTCGCCGAGACGCGGCCAGAGGACGTGTTTGGATCGCTGCGCTATAGCGGCAGGCCGAAGACGTTGGAAGAAATGGACGCGGGCGTGCTCGCCGAAGCGCGGCGGCGCCATGCTCGCAATTGATACCAACCTGATCGTCCGCTACCTGACGGGCGATCACCCGTCGCAGTCTTCCCGCGCCCGGGCGCTGATCGATAGCCAGCCGGTCTTTGTCGCCGTCACGGTGATGCTGGAAGTCGAATGGGTGTTGCGCAGCGCCTACGGTTTTGCGCCGCTTGAAATCGCCCGTACGCTACGGGTGTTTAGCGGGCTTCCCACGGTAGAGGTGGAAGACGGGGCGGTCGTGTCGTCCGCGCTCGACCTCTCGGAACAGGGGTTGGATTTCGCTGACGCGCTGCATCTGGGCAAGTCCGCTCACTGCGCTGGCTTCGCGACTTTTGACCGCAAGTTCGTCAGGGCCGCGAAGGCGGCCGGATACGAACGCGTGCAAGAAGCATAGCAGCTCACAGCGGCCCAGCGCGGCACAAAAGCGCGCCACAGGGTCAGCCTGGTTTCAGGCATAGATGCCGGAGCGGACTGCCTCCAGATAGGCAAGCACCTTGTCCGTCTTGCCTTCGCGAACCAGATCGTAGGCGGTCTTTCCGGCCCAACCGGGGATCGGCTGATGCTTGAACCAGATCGCCGCACGATGTTCATCACCGGCCATCTCGCCGGCCATCGCCAGGATACGGACGATGGGACTCAATGCGGCGTCGACCTTGCGCGCACCGGACTTGGCGGCAAGCGTGTTGCGCGCGAGACCGGTCAGCCCCGCCAGTTCTGTCATATTAACCCCTAGCAGTTCAGCGACCCGCCTTGGCGAGAGAAACGCGCCCGCTCCTCGCCGAAGCGCCATGCCGAAATTTCGAAGGCTGCGGTGCTCATGGCAATTCCCTAGCACAGTCTGAACGACGTGCGTTCAAAATGTGCTTTTTTGGTGCGCGTTTCAGGCCCTGGCTGCTAGCGCCTTCGTCTCGGCTTCTCCAACAGCGCCACGACCTCGACATGCGGCGACCACAGGAACTGGTCGATCGGCGTCACGCTCTTCAGGGCGTAGCCGCCGTCCATGAGGATGCGTAGGTCCCGCGCCAGCGTTACCGGATTGCAAGACACCGCGGCGACGAGCGGCACGTCGGAGCGCGCGATCTGCTTCGACTGGTCCTCGGCGCCGGCGCGAGGCGGGTCGAAGACAACGCCGTCAAAGGCATTCAACTCCTTGAATGTCAGCGGCCTCCGGAACAGGTCGCGACGTTCGCCGGTCACCCGCTTCAGGCCGCTGGCGAAACGGAATGCCCGGTCGAGCGCCGCGAGTGCTGCCGCATCGCCTTCCACCGCATGAACCTCCGATCTTGCGGCTAGGCGCAGCGCGAAGCTGCCGCAGCCGGCGAAGAGATCGGCGACCTTTTTGGCGCGCGCGAAATGCTGGACGACAATGTTGGCCATCGCCTGTTCGGCAGCCTCGGTCGCCTGCAGGAAAGCGCCCGGAGGCACTGCGACGGCGACGCCACCAAACAGGACGACCGGTTTGTTTGGTTCGATAATGATCTCGCCGTCGACCGACAGCCTGGCTAGCCCCTCGGCGATGACGAAGTTGGAGGCGACGCGGCGCTGGTTCTCGCCGAGCTTGCCGGAATCGTGAACCGCGACATCGAGGCCGGAACCGGTCACCGTCACCGCCATGTGGAACGATTTGGTCGTGGTGCAGATCAGCCCAGCGAGGGCTTTCAAGCGATCGAGCGCAGCGACGATCTGCGGCGCCGAGATCGGGCATTCCTCGATCGAGATGATCTCGGATGACAGCGCGCGAACGAAGCCGAACTGCATTCCCACCTCGCTCCGCCGGGCGGTGAAGACGACGCGGCGGCGCGTGTGCGGCGCGCACGGCACCAGCGCCCCGACATCGCAAGCGATGCCCTTGCTCTTCAGCGCATGCACGATCTTTTCGCGCTTCCACCGGTGATAGGCTTCAGTCTCGAGATGCTGGACGGCGCAGCCGCCGCATGCGCCGAAATGCCGGCACGGCGGATCGACCCGCAACGGCGAAGCCTCAAGGACCGACATCAAGGTGGCGCGATCTTTCTCCCGCGCGGCGGTGACGACCTCTCCCGGCAGCGCGAACGGAATGAAAACCTCGCCGGTTTCCGTCTCGGCGATGCCGTCGCCCTGCGAGCCCAACCTTGCGATCGTGAAACGGGTGCTCATCGCTTCTGGGTCTCGACGTCCTTGATGCCGCCGAGCAGGAACTCGCGGTTGCCGTCGCCGCCCTCTATCGGTGACAGATGAAGCCCCAGCGAGCGCCAGCCGGGAATGGCATCGAGCCAGTCCTGCATCAGGCCGGCAATGCGCGCCGCATCATAGGGGTCCTTCAGCAGGCCGCCCTTGCCGATTGCCTCGCGGCCGGCCTCGAATTGCGGCTTGACCAGAAACACAGCTTTTGCGCCATTCCTGGCCAAGGCAAGCGCCGGCGGCAGCGCCAGTTTCAGCGATATGAAGCTGACATCCGAGACGATGAAATCCGGCACACGGCCGCCGAGATCGGCGGCCGATAGTTCGCGCGCATTCAGGCCTTCAATTACCGTCACGCGCGGATCGCCGGCGATGTTGGAGTGCATCTGGCCGTGCCCGACATCGATCGCCGTGACATGCGCCGCGCCGCGTTCGAGCAGCACCTGCGTGAAGCCGCCGGTCGAGGCGCCGACATCGAGCGCTTCGCTGCCGGTGGGGTCGAGAGCGAAATGGTCGAGACCAGCCTTCAGCTTCAGTGCGGCGCGCGACACGTAACCTTGCGCCGGATCGTCAACGACGATGTTGCACTCAGGCAGAACGGCCTGGCCCGGCTTGAGGGCGACGATGCCATCGACCGTCACGGTGCCGCGCTCGACCGCGTCGCGGGCACGCGAGCGGCTGGCAAACAGGCCGCGCTGGACGAGCAATTCGTCGAGCCGCTGGCGTATGCTGGCTGGCGGAAGGGAAGTCATCGGCCTTCATGGCGAAAGCCAACGATGATGGCAAGGAGATTGGCGATCAGACAAGGCATAGTTGGAAAGGCGGTGAACGCATCAAGCCGCTGCGCTGTTTGTCGAACCTCGCACGAGACCCGACGCAATGCTAAGAAAGAGATGCCGTTTAGCCGTCGAAACGTGGAGGAGGAACATGCTGACGGGAACCTGCCACTGCGGCGCAGCCCACTGGACCCTGGAGGGCGATCCCGGTTCGATCACTGCCTGCAATTGCACACTTTGCCGTCGCTACGGCACGCTCTGGGCTTACGACTATGTCGACGAACGCATCCGCCTTGCCGGGCCCGTAAGCGCCTATCGGCGCGTCGGAAAGGCTCATCCTTCGCTTGAGATTCTCTTCTGCCCAACCTGCGCTTGCGTCCTGGCCTGGCGCGGTTTGCATCCCGATGCGGCTGGGCGCTACCGCATCGCCGTCAATGTGAGGCTTGCGCCGCCCGAGGCCGTCGCCGATCTCCCGATCGACCATTTCGAGGGTCTCGATACATTCGAGGATTTGCCGAGAGATGGTCGCTGCGTGCGGGACATGTGGTTCTAGTTTCTAGAGTCTCTTCGGGATCATGCTTTAGAATCTGGTCCGCGAAACCCGCCGTTCGACGGCCGGCGTCAGACCGTCGCTGCTGTCGCCGGACACCTGCGGGCGCGGCCGGTCAGCGGAACTGGACGCCATCGGCAAGGTATCTGGCATGACGACAAATTGCGGCGCCTGCTTGTAGGAAAAGCCGCCGCGGATTTCGCCGATCTTGCCGGCGACGATGCCCATCACCGCCTCTTCGAGTTTGCGGTCGTAGCGCGTTTCGGCCCCGGCCGACGCGGCGAAGATGGCCGCAAGCGCGATGCCGCCCAAAAGCGATCTCATTGGTCTTCTTTCCCCTGCCTGGTTGCCTTCTAGCAGGGCAGCGTTGAAGAACGGCCAAAGGACACGGTAAGCAAATCGCCAAACGGCAGCGTAAACAGCAACTTACGACCGTCCGCCGGCAATTTGATTCAAGCAGTTGAGAATTTGATTCAGACTGGCATCTTGCAGCCAAGTTGAATCGCTTTGGCGTCGCTGGAATGCGTCCAAAAAGCTAGGCGCGCTGGGCCTGCGCGGTATGCCCCAGCGCCACGAACACTGTGCGCACGATGCCGGCGCTGTCCAGCCCGGCATCGGCATACATCTTTTCCGGCTTGGCATGGTCGACAAATGTATCGGGCAGCACGAGTGGGCGCACCTTCAGGCCGCTCTCCAGCAGCCCTTCATGGGCCAGGAACTGCAGCACATGGCTGGCGAAGCCGCCGACCGCGCCCTCTTCCACCGTCACCAGTATCTCGTGTGAACGGGCCAGCCGCCGGATCAGGTCCTCGTCGAGCGGCTTGGCAAAACGGGCATCGGCGACCGTGGTCGAAAGCCCGGCCGCGCCAAGCTCCTCGGCCGCGGCCAGGCAATCCTGCAGCCTGGTGCCGAAGGAAAGCAGCGCAACCTTGGTGCCTTCCCTGACGATCCGGCCCTTGCCGATCTCCAATACCGAGCCGCGTTGCGGCATCTCGACACCAACGCCGTTGCCGCGCGGGTAGCGAAAGGCGATCGGGCCGTCATCGTAGCTTGCAGCGGTGCGTACCATGTGGCGCAGCTCGGCCTCATCGGCCGCGGCCATGACGACGAAACCGGGCAGCGTCGCCAGGAAGGTCGTGTCGAAGGCGCCGCAATGGGTGGCACCATCGGCGCCGACGAAGCCGGCGCGATCGATCGGAAAGCGCACCGGCAATTTCTGGATCGCCACGTCGTGGACGACCTGGTCGTAGGCGCGCTGCAGGAAGGTCGAGTAGATCGCCGCGAAAGGCTTGAAGCCTTCCGTGGCAAGGCCGGCGGCGAAGGTCACCGCATGTTGCTCGGCGATGCCGACATCGAAGGTCCTCGCCGGAAACGCTTCACCGAACAGATCAAGCCCAGTGCCGTTCGGCATGGCGGCGGTGATAGCGACGATGCGGTCGTCCTCTCGGGCCTCCTGAATCAGGCTTTCGGCAAACACCTTGGTGTAGCTCGGCGCATTGGCGGGCGCCTTGGCCTGGGCGCCAGTGATGACGTCGAATTTGTTGACGCCATGATATTTGTCGGCCGCCGCCTCGGCCGGGGCGTAGCCCTTGCCCTTCTGGGTCACGACATGGATCAGCACCGGGCCGTCGGCATTGTCGCGGACGTTCTTCAGCACCGGGATCAGGTGCTCGAGGTTGTGACCGTCGATCGGGCCGATGTGGTAGAACCCCATTTCCTCGAACAATGTGCCGCCGGTGACGTAACCGCGCGCATGCTCGACCGCTCGCTTGATGGCGCGATCGGCGCGCTCGCCGAGATACGACGTCAGCTTCTTGCCGAAATCGCGCAAGCCTAGATAGGTCTTGCCCGACGCCAGACGGGCCAGATAGGCGCTCATTGCGCCGGTCGGCGGAGCGATCGACATATCGTTGTCGTTCAAGATGACGATCAGCCGGGCATCGAGTGCGCCGGCATTGTTCATCGCCTCATAGGCCATGCCGGCCGACATGGCGCCGTCGCCGATGACGGCAATGACATTGTTGCGGCCATCGGACAGATCGCGCGCCATCGCCATGCCGAGGCCGGCTGAAATCGAGGTCGAGGAGTGGGCTGCGCCGAACGGATCGTATTCGCTCTCGACGCGACGGGTGAAGCCGGACAGGCCGCCCTCCTGGCGCAGCGTGCGGATGCGGTCGCGGCGGCCGGTCAGGATCTTGTGCGGATAGGCCTGGTGGCCGACGTCCCAGATCAGCCGGTCGTCCGGCGTGTTGAAGACGTAGTGCAGCGCGACGGTCAACTCGACCACGCCAAGGCCGGCGCCGAGATGGCCGCCGGTGTGGGAAACGACGTCGATCAGTTCGGCGCGAAGCTCTGACGCAAGCTGCGGCAGGTCGCCTTCGGCAAGCGTGCGCAAATCGGCTGGGACGCGGACCTTGTCGAGAAGCGGCGTATCGGGCTTTGCGTTCACTGTTTGCGAGCCTGGTCAGATTTTCTGTTCATCGTGAAATATGCCGCTGGCCGGCGAATGTAAATGTGGCGGTAACGCGCATCAGCTTTCGGGCAGCGGGATGAACTCTTGCTCGTCTCCAGGAACGATATCGAAGCGGCCTGTCTTCCATTCTTCTTTTGCCTGCTCGATGCGTTCCTTTGAGGACGATACGAAATTCCACCAGATATAGCGTTTCGAACCGAGCGAGGCGCCGCCAAACAGCATGAAATGGGCACCGCGTTCCGATGAGACAACGATTTCGTCGCCGGGCCGGAAGACCAGCAGCCGCTCGGCCGGGAAGCGGTCACCGGATATCGAAACCTCGCCTTCCAGCGTATAGATGGCGCGCTCCTCGGCATCGGCCGGGATTTTCACGCTGGCACCCGGCGCCAGCCTGAGATCGGCATAAAGCGTGTCCGAAGCGGTGGCGACCGGGGAGCGCAGTCCAGAAAACGCACCGATGATCACACGGCCGCTGACCCCCTCGGCCTCGACTTCGGGCAGGCGCAGGGCTGCGGTGTTCTCGAAGACCGGCGCGACCTCCTCCTTGCCGTCCGGCAGCGCCAGCCATGTCTGCAGCCCGGAAACCGACATCGGCGCGCCGCGCAGTTCTTCCGGCGTGCGCTCCGAATGGACGATGCCACGGCCGGCGGTCATCAAATTCACGTCCCCGGGCTGGATTACCATCTCGGTGCCGAGCGAATCGCGGTGCCTGATCTTGCCGTCGAACAGGTAAGTCACCGTAGACAGGCCGATATGTGGGTGCGGACGCACGTCGAGCGCCTGGCCCGCTCGCAGAACGGCTGGACCCATGCGGTCGAAGAAGATGAAAGGTCCGACCAGCCGGCGCCTGGCCGTCGGCAAGGCGCGGCGAACCTGAAATCCGCCAATATCCTTGGCATTCGGAATGACCATCAGCTCGATCTGATCGCTGGCGAAGGCATCGCCCATCTGCGGATCGTTTCCGGGAAAGAAGCTCACGCGGTCCCCTCAGGCGAAGCGAAGTGCGGATTTGGCCTTCGCCTTGGCCGCCACCTCTTCGCGATTGCGCGGATGCTGCGTCGTCTCGAGGCTGTCGAGCAATTCGCGCGCCGAGGCGGCAATGGCCTCGACGGCATGGTCGAACGCATGCTGGTTCTGTTTCGACGGCCGCGTCGTTCCGCTCAGCTTGCGGACAAACTGAAGTGCGGCATCGCGGACCTCGTCATTGGTTGCCGGCGGATCGAAATTGAACAGGGTCTTGATGTTTCTGCACATCCTTCGCAATCTCCTCTCGTCCTGGAGCCGTTTCAAACGGGATGAGTTTTACCCTCAATCGTGATGATGTCCAAAGCCGGTAAGCAAAATTGTCGTTCGACGCCGCGCCTCAATCCGCGTCCAACGGCTCTGTCCCCACCGGCTTGCCGTCACGCGACAGCCTGATTTTCTCGACCTTGTCCTCGGCCGCCTTCAGCAGCCGGTCGCAATGCGCCTTCAGCGCCTCGCCGCGCTCGTAGATGCGGATCGACTGGTCGAGCGGAACGTCGCCGCGCTCCAGATCGTCGACGATCCTCTCCAGCGCCTCGAGCGCCTGCTCGAAGCTCATCGCCTTGACATCCTCGTTGGTCTCACCAGCCATCGTCTATCCCTTCATCAGCCGCCCGACATGGGCGGCGACTGAAAATGCCAATCCCTGCAGATCGTAGCCGCCCTCGAGCACGCTGACGAGCCGGTTGCAGCTATGGCGCCCGGCTCGTTCGAGCAACTGGCCGGTCGCCCAGTCGAAATCATCCTCGGTCAGGTTGATCTCGGCCAGCGGATCGCGGTGGTGGGCATCGAAACCGGCGGAGATGATGATGAGGTCGGGCGCAAAATTGTCGAGCGCCGGCAGGATGCGCGACAGAAAGGCGTCGCGGAAACTATCGCTGCCGCTCTGCGGCGCCAGCGGCGCGTTGACGATGTTGCCGGCGCCGGTTTCGCTCACGGCCCCGGTTCCCGGGTAAAGCGGCATCTGGTGTGTCGAGCAATAGAGCACCGATGGATCGTCCCAGAAAATGTCCTGCGTGCCGTTGCCGTGATGCACATCCCAGTCGACGACGGCGACGCGGTCGGCGCCATGGTTCTTCTGCGCGTAGCGTGCCGCGATCGCGGCGGTGTTGAACAGGCAAAAACCCATGGAGGTGGTCTTTTCGGCATGATGGCCGGGCGGCCGTGCGGCGACGAAGACATTTTCGGCACGGCTGGTGAAGACGTCGTCGACCGCGGCGTTGGCTGCGCCGATCGCGGTCACGGCCGCCTGCCAGCTCTTCGGGCTGGCGGTGGTGTCGGCGTCGATACAGACGATGCCGGTGTCCGGAATCGCTGCGCGGACACGTTCGACGAATTCGGGCGGATGCGCGTAGAGGATGGTTGCCTCGTCGCCTTCGGGCGCCTGGACGCGATCGAGCGCCGCGAAGGCCTCGTCGTCAAGCACACGCTCTATGGCGCGCAAACGGTCCGGCCGCTCCGGATGACCGGGCGGTGTTATGTGCTCGAGGAAAATCGGGTGGGTGTAAAGTCTCGTGACCATGCCCCGATATAGGCGCGCCTCGCCGCTTTGGCCATGTTTTCGCACGCTGGTGAGGCGATGTTCAACAGGGTTTAGGCGACCGGCGTCGGCTGAGCCCACCGCGAGCCGCCTGGGATCGGCGAAAAGAACGACCTCAGGCCGGTGATCGGTCAATCTGGGGCTGCTTCGCTGACGATCGATCAGGCTTAGGCAGCTTGCCGGTGCGATTGAGCAGCCCTTCCAGAAGAACCTTGAATGCCTTCACTGCCTTCTTCGACGTCGCTTCGGGATCGTTCGAATTTGCGATCCACTGCGCCGCATGCAACGAGGCGCCGCTGACCAGCCTTGCCGCGGCTTCGGGATCGACGGCGAGAATTGTCCCTTCGTCGCTCAGTCTTTGCAGGCTCTCTGTCATCGAGCGGATGCATGTGCTCTGGCTTGGCCATTGCGATGGATCGCCGAGCACCGCCGGCCCGTCGCGAAGCACAATACGCTGGATCTCCGGCTCCAGCGCCATCTCGATATAAGCGGTGCATTCGTCGACAAAGCCCTGCCAGAGATTGTCCGGCTTGGCCGAAACGACCTTCAGCCGAGCTGCCATTTCGGCGTCGATCTCGGCGATAACCGCCTGGAGTAGGCCCTTCTTGTCGCCGAAGTGATGATAGAGAGCGCCGCGCGTCAGCCCGGCCGATGCCGTGAAATCGTCCATCGAGGCTTCGGCATAGCCGAGCGTACCGAAGGCGTGGCGTGCCGCGGCAATCAGCTTGGCGCGGGTTTCGGCAATCATCTCCTTGCGTGGTCTGTGCATGCTCTGGCCCTATTAACATACGTCTCGTATGCCAATTGACATACGCCGCGTATGATCTATTTAAACTCATACGCCACGTATGTAATCGCCGAACCGGCCGTTGTCGAGGAGCCAGACCATGCAAAATCCCTATTCCCAGATCTTTCGCGCGCCCGGCGCCAAGGGCTTTGCCGCCGCCGGCTTCGTTGCCCGGCTGCCGATCGCCATGGCTCCGATCGGGATCGTCGCGATGCTGTCGCAGACCGATGGCGAGTACTGGCTGGCCGGCGCCGTCTCCGCGACATATGCGCTGGCCAACGCTTTCGTCGCCCCGCAGGTATCACGGCTGGTGGACCGCCTCGGCCAGACGCGGATTGTGGTGCCGACCACTGTGATTTCCACGCTCGCTTTCGCAATCCTGATTGCGGCGGCCAATCAGCATTGGCCGATATGGACGCTATTCGTCTCGGCGCTGCTCGCCGCCGTCATGCCCAGCATCCCGGCAATGGTGCGCGCACGCTGGACCGAGATTTTTCGCAACCGCCCCGAGCTGAACACGGCGTTCGCCTTCGAGTCGGCGGCGGACGAACTGGTGTACATCGCCGGCTCATCGCTGTCGGTAGGGCTGAGCGTCGCGCTTTTCCCGGAAGCGGGAGTGCTCGCGAGCACGTTGTTCCTCGCCTTCGGTTCGACGGCCTTCATCCTGCAGCGCTCGACCGAACCGCGAGCCCGACCGGTGGAACATGGTTCAGGCGGCTCGGCAATCCGCCTGCGGCCGGTCCAGATCATCACCTTGGCCCTGATCTTCATCGGCGCGACCTTCGCCACCACGGAGGTGAGCACCGTGGCGATCACCAAGGAGCTTGCCCAGCCGGGCGCCGCCAGCTTCGTCATCGGCGTCTACGCGCTCGGATCGTTCGTCGTCGGCATCATCATCGGCGCCCTGAACCTGAAAGTGCCGATGCAGATTCAGCTTGCCATCGCAATCGCCATCATTGCGCTTACCACGCTGCCGCTGCTCGTCGCCGACACCGTGCCGCTGCTGGCACTGGCCGTCTTCGTCAGCGGCGTGGCAATCTCGCCGACCTTCATCACGGCATTCGGCCTGATCGAGCGGCGCGTGCCGGAGGCGGTGCTGACCGAAGGCGTGACCTGGGTAATGACCGGCATCGGCATCGGCATGGCGCTCGGCTCCTTCGCCGCCGGCTGGGTGGTGGACGCTTTCGGCGCGCAGAACGGGTTCTGGGTATCAGTGGCATCGGGCACAATCGCGCTGGTGATCGTGCTCGCCGGCCAGCGCAGCCTTGCCATCCACACATGCGAGCTGGACGGATGCGACGCAGCCGCCGTTCCGGCGGAATAGCCGCACACGCGCCTGGTCCAGCTCACGGACCGGACGCAGTTCTCTTTGAAGAAGCCCGGCTTTTTAGCACTGTTCAAGCCGGTTGCGAATCTCGTTCCCGTCAACAACGACAACAGGACTCCCCAATGCCTCGACCATATCCGGGTTCAGATGGGGTATGGTTTCAGCGCGCCCAACCATTGGCGAGCACTCTCCAGCGCAATAAACGGCAGAATTGGTGACACGCAGAATCTCCCACAACGCTTTGTAGAGACGCGGATCATCTGGCGGCCGCGCGACGGTGAAGCCGGAACATCGCGACGCGTCATCAGGATCAAGATTGAGATAGAGGTCGGCTTGAGTAAGGGTCGGCGAGACCTCGTAGGTGACGACCCAGCATGAGTATTCAGGCTCACGCCTGGTGATGAACGGCGCGAAGGTATCGTCTATGATCGATGTGGGGAAATAGCTCTGCTCCCCGTCCTTAAAACAACCGAGATATGCCTCGAAGCTCATCTCAATTGCCTCCAGTAGCCTAAAGAATCTCGGTCTTGGCAATGTGGATGCCAAAACCTTCGAGGCCGACATAATGGCGCTCGCGCGAGGCGATCAGATTGATCGAGGAAATGCCGAGATCCTTGAGGATTTGCGCGCCGAGGCCGATCTCGCGCCATTCGTTTTCGCGGCGACGAGCCTCTTCGTGATCCTCGCGGTCGCCGGCAGCCGGGCGCTTGCGCTCCTGATGGGCGACGCCGACCGAGCCTTCGCGCAGATAGACGATGACGCCGCGCTGGCGCTCGCCCATCGCCTTCATGATGGCGTCCAGCCTGTGGCTGGTGCCGAAGACGTCGCTGACCACGTCCTCGGAATGAAGGCGCACCGGCACCTCGACGCCGTCGCGGATATCGCCGAAGACGACCGCCACGTGATGCATGGAGTCCCAGGGCAGCGTGTAGGTGAAGACCTGCGCCTTGCCGCCCGGCGTCTCGATGTCGGAACAGGCGACGCGCTCGACCAGCGTTTCCTTGCGTTGCCGGTAGCCGATAAGGTCGGCAACCGAGATCTGCTTCAACCCGTGCTTTTCGGCGAAGGCCTGCACCTGCGGGCCACGCATAACGGTGCCGTCATCATTGACCAGCTCGGAAATGACGCCGACCGGCGGCAGGCCGGCGAGCTTGCAGAGGTCGACAGCGGCTTCGGTATGGCCCGAACGCATCAGCACGCCGCCTTCACGCGCGATCAGCGGAAAGATGTGGCCGGGGCGGACGAAATCGGAGGCGCCGACATTGCCGTTGGCGAGATTGCGCACCGTCAGCGTGCGGTCGTCCGCCGAAATGCCGGTCGTGGTACCATGCTTGAAGTCGACGCTGACGGTAAAGGCAGTGGTGTGGGCCGAATCATTGTCAGCCACCATCGGCGACAGGTTGAGCCGCTTGGCTTCCTCGCGCGGCATCGGCGTGCAGACGATGCCTGACGTGTTGCGGACGATGAACGCCATCTTTTCCGGCGTGCAATGGACGGCGGCGACGATCAGGTCGCCCTCGTTCTCGCGCCCGTCATCGTCCATGACGACGACGATCTCGCCGCGCTCGAAGGCGCGCAGGGCTTCGACGATCTTCTTCTGGTCGTAAGGCATAAATGCTCGCTTCGCTCGCAGGGAATAGGGGAGTAGGGCAGTACGGCAGTAGGGGAAAGCGAAAATGGCTGCCTGGCGGGCATTAACATAAACATACTGCCCTACTGCCCTACTCCCCTACTCCCCTACCTGTCTGTCCCCGATGACGCAGATAATGATCCGCAATGGCGCAGGCAACCATCGCCTCGCCGATCGGTACGGCGCGGATGCCGACGCATGGATCGTGCCGGCCCTTGGTCATGATCTCGACGTCGTTACCGTCCTTGTCGATCGACTTTCGCGGCGTCAGGATCGACGAGGTCGGCTTGACGGCGAAACGCGCGACGATCGCCTGGCCGGTCGAGATGCCGCCGAGGATGCCGCCGGCATTGTTGGACAGGAAGACCGGCTTGCCATCATTGCCCATGCGCATCTCATCGGCATTCTCCTCGCCGGTGATGCGGGCGGCCTCGAAACCGTTGCCGATCTCGACGCCCTTGACGGCGTTGATCGACATCAGGCCGGCGGCGATGTCCTGGTCGAGCTTGGCATAGATCGGCGCGCCAAGCCCCGCCGGAACGCCGTCGGCGACGATCTCGATGACCGCACCGACCGAGGAGCCCGCCTTGCGGATGCCGTCCAGATATTTGGTGAAGACAGCTACGGACGCCGGATCAGGCGTGAAGAACGGGTTTTCGGCGTCGCCGACGAAATTCCAGTTCCAATTGGCGCGATCGATCGATTTATCGCCCATCGACACCAGCGCGCCGCGCACCACCATGCCGGGCACGACCTTGCGGGCAAGCGCTCCGGCCGCCACCCGCGCCGCCGTCTCACGCGCCGAGGAGCGGCCGCCGCCGCGGTAATCGCGCAGGCCGTATTTGACCTCGTAAGTGTAATCGGCATGGCCCGGCCGGAACTGGCGGGCGATGTCGCCATAATCCTTGGAGCGCTGGTCGATATTGTCGATCAGCATCGACACCGGCGTGCCGGTGGTGATCATCGTCTCACCGTCCTCATCGAGGATGAAGCCGGACAGGACCTTCACCTCGTCAGGTTCGCGACGTTGCGTCACAAAACGTGACTGGCCCGGGCGGCGCTTGTCGAGTTCGGCTTGGATCTCGTCGCGAGTGAAGCGGATGCCTGGCGGACAGCCGTCGACGACGCAGCCCAGCGCCGGCCCGTGGCTTTCGCCCCAGGTGGTGACGCGGAAAAGATGGCCGAACGTGTTGTGCGACATGGAACCAGCCCTGCCGGCGTCGGAGCCGGCTCAGCGCATGACCCCGAAAATCGGAGCGATTTTCGGAAAGGATCATGCACAAAATCAAAAGTGCTACAGCGTCCCTTGCGCGTCCAGGAGGACGCGCGGCGCTGTCGCCTGCCTTCTATTGGCGTTTTCCACAGTGGTCAAACTGTGATCCGGCGGATTTAGTTTTGACACATTCGATTGGTTTCTGCTCAGTTCCGTTCCGTTGGACCGAGCCGCTGTACCGGCAATGATTAAAGAGGACGATGATGCGTATTCTGATTGGCGCTGTTGCCGCCACGCTGTTGATCTCCACCGCCGCCTTCGCCGGCCAGACCGAAGGCCTGATCAAGAAGGTCGACAAGGATGCGCTGACGCTGACGCTGGACGACGGCAAGTCCTACAAGCTGAACGCCGAAACCGACCTCGATGCACTGAAGCCAGGCATGGACATCGTCCTCGCCTATGACGTGACGAATGGCGAGAACGTCGTCACCGACATGGAACTGCCGGACACCGGATCGACGGAATAGGGCGCGTCGATATTCAGCTGAGGCCGGCCCGACCTGATCTCAACATACGCTACGTCATCGGTCTCAAAGCCACTCCAGGCGCCGGCCGTCCAGCCTGAGCACGCGGTCCTGCGGCACTTCCATGCTGACCGCATCTTGTTCCGACATCCCCAGCACGAAGCGGAACAGCGCGCGCATGACGCCACCATGGGTCACGCAGACCGTCTGGCGATCGAGCGCGTCGAACCACGGCTTCACCCGTTCGAGCAGCATCTGATAGCTTTCGGCGCCCTTGCCGGGCGGCTGGAAGTTCCATTTATCGAGGCGTCGGTGCCTGGTCGAACCGGGATCGTTCGCCTCGAGTTCGGCAAAGGTGAAACCCTGCCAGTCGCCAAAGCTCAATTCTACGAGCAGCGGCTCGGTACGATAGGTGTGCGGATCGAGCTTCATCGCCGCGCGCAGGCGCTCCATCGTCTCGCGCGTGCGCCGCATCGGGCTGGCGATAAATTCGAAATCTTCGGGCTTGTCGATGAGTTCGGCCAGCCTGCGCCCGTTGCGGCTAGCCTGCTCGCGGCCAAGCTCGTTGAGGTCGGTATCGGCCTGCCCCTGCAGCCGGGCCTCGGCGTTCCACGCCGTCTGGCCGTGGCGCACGATATAGACGAGCGGGTACATCAGGTCTTCCGGAAGAGGTCAGGCGGTGGCGTCAGTCCTTGACCGTCGAAATATCCGGCGCGTCGACCGCCTTCATGCCGACGACATGATAGCCGGAATCGACATGATGGATCTCGCCGGTGACGCCGCGCGAAAGGTCGGACAGGAAATAGACGCCGGAATCGCCAACCTCCTCCTGCGTGACCGTCTGCTTCAACGGCGAATTGTATTCGTTCCATTTCAGGATATAGCGGAAATCGCCGATGCCGGATGCGGCAAGCGTCTTGATCGGGCCGGCGGAGATCGCGTTGACACGGATCTTCTTGGCGCCGAGATCGACGGCCAGATAGCGCACGCTGGCTTCGAGTGCCGCCTTGGCAACACCCATGACGTTGTAGTGCGGCATCACCTTTTCCGCGCCGTAATAGGTCAGCGTCAGCAGCGACCCACCATCGGTCATCAGCGCCTCGGCACGTTTGGCGATGGTGGTGAAGGAATAGACCGAAATATCCATTGTACGCAGGAAATTGTCGCGCGTCGTCTCGACATAGCGGCCAGTCAGCTCGTCCTTGTCGGAAAAGGCGATGGCGTGGACGAGGAAATCGAGCTTGCCCCAATGGCTGGCGATATCGGCGAACACCGCATCGAGGCTGGCCGGGTCGGTCACATCGCAATGGCCGGCGACATGCGCGCCCAGTTCCGCGGCAAGCGGCTCGACGCGTTTCTTGAACGCCTCGCCCTGATAGGTCAGCGCGATCTCGGCGCCGTGGTCGACACAGGCCTTGGCGATGCCGTAAGCGATCGAGCGATTGTTGGCGATGCCAAGGATAAGGCCGCGCTTGCCGGCCATAAGGCCCCGTCCACCCGCCATGTCAGCGCTCTCCGCAAGGTTCTCTACTTTGTGGAGTGCCTATCGCACAGCCACAGTGCCCCTTCAAGCGTTCAAAGCGGACAGTTCGGGGGACAAAGCGGTTGCTCAACAGCGCCGCGCGTCCTTTGGGCGCGCAAAGGACGCTGTAGCGCCTTGACCTTGCGGTCGTGGGCCAGTGGAAAAATCCGACACTGGTATCGGTGTGGCACGGCGGAAGATGACCCTTTGGCGGAAGTTCGTTGGCCAGTGGCCGAAGTCACGCTCATGACCCCGAGCCGACAATGGGACCGCTTACATCGAACGACCGCTTGATGTCGCTACCGAGTCCTTCCGTCACAGCAGAAATCCCGTCTCGAATCCTTTGCCACGTGTAGGTTTGACCTCACGGAAGCCGAGAATTACAGATAGACTTATATTAGTGGATGCTATATTAGGGTGCGGGGACGCGAGGGGCCGCTAGTGTACTCGGATTGCCGTCCTTTCCTTAGATTGATTGGGCCATTCGCGATTGAGAGCGCGGATGGCGCGGACGTCACGCCGCATGGCAGACGGTCTAAAGCGCTCTTGGCCATGCTCGCCCTGGCACCCAACGGTACGCGGAGCCGAAAATGGCTGCAAAGCAAGCTCTGGAGCACTCGCGGCGAGGAGCAGGGTGCAGCAAGCTTGCGGCAGGAGCTGTCCGAGGTTCGGAAGTCGCTCCGCAGCGCCGGCATTGATCTAATCTCGACCGATCGTGATGTGGTTCGACTCGACGTCGCTTCGATCGGCATCGATTTGAACGATCCGCCCGAAGGCTCTGCCACGCGTGATCTGCTTGAGGGCCTCGATATTCGCGATCCAGAGTTCGAGGATTGGCTTCGTGAGCAAAGAAGCCAATGGCCCCGGCCTCGCACAGTGCCAGCAAACGTCTTTCCTGTTGCCGCGGCAGATCAGTTGTCCGGACAGCGAAGCGCCTCACTTCTGAATTCGTCGCGGCTATGCTTGGGCCTGGTTCGCGATGCCAGGTGGACGGAGGGCTCCGCTAACAGGGCCGTCAGCGACCTTGTCCTGGATCTGGTGGTTCGATCGATCCTGAATTTCGAAGTGGTCGACGTCGTGGATTTTCAAGCGCAGGGACCGCTGACCCAAGCGCCTGACACTGCGCTACCAGACTGGCTGTTGCAAACCAGGGCAACGGTGGTGGGCGACAGAGTGGGCCTGACATTTGCATTAATTGCGCCCGGTGACAGCCGGCTCTTGTGGTCGCATACGGATTTTCTCGAGCCGGCCGACCTGACTGGCCCGGCGAGCCTGAAGCTGATGTCGTTGGTCAATCAGATCGTGTTTTCGATCCTCGAATTCGTTCTCGATCCTAAGTCCATCCGCGACGAGCCCCGACACCGGGCGTCTCGGCTTGCATTGACAGCGCTGCGACAGGTATTCCGCATGCGCGATTCGGACCTGGATTCGGCGGAGCGCATGCTCGCCGAAGCATATGAGCTCGACCCGCGTAGCACGTATCTGGCGTGGCAGCTGTTTGTGTTTGTCACCCGCTTTGGCGAGAGACGGGTCGGCCGCTCGGGTACCTTTCACGATCAGGTTCGGGAATGCGCCAGTCGCGCCGTCGAAGTGGCCCCCTTCAATCCTATCACCCTGGCGTTGGCCGCTCATGCCCATTCGTTCGTCTTTCGTGAATACGCACAGGCACTGGAACTCGCCGATCGAGCGATAGCCGCTAACCCGCTACAAGCCATTTGCTGGGACATGCGTGCCTTGACGCTCGGCTATCTCGGCGAAGTGAAGCGTGGCTATGAGGATGCGATGCGCGCACGTGCACTGGGCGGGCCTCCCCTGTATCGTTACTGCATCGATACCACGTGCTGCATCTTGGCAACTCTGAACGGGCGCTTCGAGGAGGGGATACGTCACGGCGAGCGTGTCCTTGCGCAGCAACCCACATACCTACCCGCTTTGAGATACTCGGCTGCCTGCCACGGGCATTTGGGGCAGACTGTGGAGGCAGTTCGAACTATCGAACGCTTGCGCGCCTGGGAGCCGGATTTCTCGCTCGAGCTGCTTTCGGAGGAGAATTATCCAATTGCAGGCGTACTCGGAGTTTCGGTTATCAAGAGCGGGTTGTCGCGGATAACGCTGCCAAGGTACGCACCCTAGCGCTGCGCACCGCAGGCGTTACGTCGAGGCTCCGACCACCAGTTGGCGCGGATCAAATTTAGAAGCTTTAGTTGAGGGGTGGACATGATGTCGACAATTGATCTTAATAACAAGTTGTTTAACGCCCGCTTCTTAGTAAGTGGATCGGCCATAAGGCAATATCCGCTGATATTGGGTGACGCAAAACCTGAAAAATCTCTTGAGGAATACATCAAAAATAGAGGCGGCGAAAAACTTCATCCTTTCGTGTCTATGATGACCAAGAGCAGCGTTCTGTCGATTCAAGAAGAGCAGATCGTGATAACGATTTCTGATGACCCTGTGGAGGGTGCCATGCGCCTTTCGCCAGCCTTCTTGGCGGGGCCGAGCGCAGGTCGAGGTCGAGGCAGGGGCAGAGGGCGCGGACGAGGACGGGGACGCGGCAGAGGGCAAACGGCTTTCGAAACTGGCGAGGAGGCTTTGCCGGCGTGGCACGACAAGCGTGCCTTGCACGGGATCGGACTAAGCGTCGCCAACAAATATCTCGGCGCGATCTGGGAGGACATTCTTATCGATCCCCCGCCCGGACCTTCAGAGAGCCTCAGGGAGACAGAAGCGCTTATCGATCTGCAGAAGAGGAGGGAAGGTGACCCGCTGCGGCGCGAGGAGATCGTCCGCCAGGCATCGTTCGGGATTTTGGACTACACGGCACCGCTCGGAATAGACACTCTCGCGGGCTTCGAGGGGACATGCGCATTGATTGTTGCGATCCTCGAACTCACGGAGGAGATCGGGCTCAACTACAAAGATCGATTCAATCGGCCACGGCCCAACATCATTGAGCCGAGGCTGCGGCCGGCGCTTCCGGTTCCTTCGCACGCTTCCTACCCGTCCAACCATTCATTTCAGTCATTTGCAGTGGCGAACGTTCTGCAACGGATGCTGCCCGAGCACGCCGGCGTAACCGCGCTTTATGAGCGCGCCCGCCGGGTGGCCGAGAACAGGGAATGGGCCGGGCTGCACTACGCCAGCGACACCGATGCCGGCGAGGAACTGGCTGCGCGCATTTCTCCGTACTTGGTGGACGCGATGGATGAAACGATCCGACGCGCCCAGAGCGAATGGTAGGTGGGTGCCATGATGGACGACATCAAGAAGGGCGAAGGCCATCTTTGTTATGACTGGTATCACTACCTGTGGCACCTGATCGCAATCGGCGCCTTACGCGATCGTCCGCGCATCCCTGAAGCGCGGTTGCCGCACGAGGCCGCATACCTGCTGGAGGCCGACGCCTGGGATTTGTTGGGTACTGACAAGCCCGGTTACGGCGAGGTCATTGCCCAGATCGATACGGGGGTGAACTCAAGCCATCCCAATCTCGAGCCTCGTATCCTTTCTGCGGTCAGCTTCGCCGCTCACCCTTTCGGGTTGAGTTACGTCACACCCAAGCAGCAACCGCTCGTCTTGCGAGGGCCGGAAAAAAAGCAGAGCAAGAGCTTTGTGGGCGACGATACCTGGGCATGGGCAGCAGGCCTGATCAAATCGAGAAACAATGCGCAGGAAGTCGAGGTTCAGAAATCGCTGCTTCGAGCACTGAAAGATGGGCGCGGCGTAATTCAGGAGACAGCTGAGACCTCGCGTATGCGCTACTCAGCGCACGGGACCGCCTGCGCTGGGCTGATGGTCGGCGCCCCTGCGGCCCCGCCCGCGAAGTTGAGGCAATTTAGCAACGGTGAAGGCGCAATACCTTATTGGGGGGTCGCCCCAGGCGCTGAACTCCTGCCGATCGAGATTTCAGCACGGCCCGACGCAGCGCAGCTCATTCTGGCGTTCCTCTATGCCCGCGACCAGAAGGTTTCAGTCATACACTTTCCCCGGGAAGTACCCGATCCATGGCGAGCGCACCGTTCCTATCCTGGATATGGCGACAGCAGATATACTTCGGTCGAACAGGCAAAGCCAATTTGGGATTATTTCGAGACGCTTTTCGAGGCGATCAGCGAGGAAATCCCCATCATCTGCGCAGCCGGCAACGATGGCTACGACCATCTGATTTACCCGGCGAGCAAGGCCGGCGAAAGCAATGGCGTGGTTGCGGTGGCGGCCGCCACTTATCTGGCGAGACGTTCAGCATATTCCAACTACAGCGGCGATCCGACCGACAATTCCGTCACCATTTCCGCGCCGTCCGACGACCAGGAGGTGTGTACGCGCTGCCAAATACGACTTGACCGTGAGTCGCTGCGTTCACGTGACCACAATTTCGAGATCTACGAGAAGCTCCCCCAGGTTGAATACGCGCCGCAGGGCGTGCTCACCACCGACATCCCGGGCCACCACGGCTATTCCGGCGGACAGCTGGAAGGGATCCAGCCGCCGCGCGTCGAAAGCAGAGACCGCGCCGGGCTCTACACAGTATTTGGCGGAACATCTGCAGCCTCGGCCATCGTCGCGGGAGCAGCCGCTTTGTTGCAGTCGAAACATCGCTCCACCGGTAGGCCGCTCAACGGCATAGAGGTTAAGGCGAAGATGACCCAGTCGGGCGCAAAGGAGGTTTCATGGCCTTGGCTTGAAAAAGCTGACGTTCCGATTCTACCGGACAGCCCTAATTGCGAGAGAAGGGTGCCTTCGTTCGATCAGCAGTTTGGAGCGGGGCTGCTTGACCTCCGTAAATTGCTGAGCTGAGGGTCCCGCCGAATTTTGACTAAAAGGTCGGCTGCAAGCCGCCAAAGCCGGGCCCGAATGGATTTCTGACGTATTTCTGACGTGCCCGCCACGGCGGGCTTACGATCCGCCTACGCCGTCCAGTCATATTCGAGCGACATTTGAAACCGCTCGGGGGCCGGACTCCAATGCATCCGATCACTGCCTATACGAATCCACAGACTGACCGCGTGCTCCCGTCATTCGGCATGGGTGAAACGAAATTCCAGCGCGCCATCGCCACGATCATGTTTACCGACGTGGAGGACTCGACCGGCTTGGCGAGCGCGCTTGGCCTGGTCGAAACCACGCGGTTCATGATCGAGCACTTCACGTTGACCCGCCAGGTCGTGGTGGCCAATGGGGGGATCGTTCAAAACTTTACAGGCGACGGCGTGCTAGCTCTCTGGCTGGGGAGCCAAATGACGCCCAGCGAAACGGCGCTAAAGGCGCTGGCCGCCGTCGCGGAACTGGTACCGGAAATCTCGCTCGGCAACGCTTGGAAACGTTCGATGGGCTCCCTGTCGCGCCGCATCAGGATCGGCTTACACTCCGGCGAGGTGATGTTCGTCAACGATCGCCAGTGGGATTTCTCTTTTCTGGTCGGCTCGGAGGTAAATTTCGCCCGCCACGTCGAGCAGGCTGGCAAGAGGGAGAATGGCGCAGGCGTCGATGCGCTGGTGATGGTCAGCGGTGCGACCCTCCACCTTGCTGGCCTGGCGACTGCATCGATCGACCCCTACAAGCTTGTGCGGCTAACCCCCGCCGAACTGGCTCATCGCCAGTCGGTCGACTGGCGTCGACCGTGTTCGCGAAGCGGAACTATGGCGCGTGCAAATGTCGGCCTTTGAGGCGTTAGCTGACGTTGAACCTACTTCGGCCAAATGGCGGCTCCTGGCGCTGGTTGCTCGCTTGCTGTCGATAATCGACGGCATGAAACCACTCGCGCCCGCTTTTCACACACGGCGCCAGCCTTTTCGACCGTCAGGCCTTTCGCCGGCGCATCAGCGCCTCGAGCTCGGCGTCGCCGCCTTCCGGCAGCATCAGCCGCACATGCGCGTAGAGATCGCCGTGACCGCCGGCCTTTTCCGGCAGGCCCCTGCCCTTCAGCCGCAGAACCTTGTCCGAGCTCGACCAAGGGGGAACATTGACCGCAATCCTGCCGGTCGGGGTTTCGACCGCCACCTTGGCGCCATGCACCGCATCGGCCAGTTCCACCGGCAGGTCGACATGCAGGTCGCGGCCCTCGACGCGGTAGCGCGGGTGCCGGCGGAAACGGATTTTAACCAGCGCATCGCCCGGCTGCCCCGGTCCTTGCTCACCCTGGCCTTTCAACCGGATGGTCTGACCGTCCTCGACATAGGCCGGCAACTTGACCGCCATCTTGCGGCCGTCGGGGAACATCGCCGTCACCTTCTCCGCGGTGGCGGCTTCCTCGATGGTGACGTCCAGCGTCACGTTGAGATCGGCGGCGGTCGGGGCCTGACGGCGGCCGCCGGTGCCGGCGCCGCGCTGCTGGGTGAAAGCATCGCCGAAGATCTGGCTGAAGATGTCGCTGTTGCCGTCGAACGGATCGCCGCCGGGACGGCCCGTGCGGAATTCGAAATGCGCGCCGCCCGGCCCTTGCTGCCGGCGGAAACCGGCGAAAGGATCGGCGCCGCCAGCCGCGCCTTCGAAACCCTGGAAACGCTGTTTGCCATCGGCGTCGATCTCGCCGCGATCGAATGCCGCCCGGTTCTTCTCGTCGCCGACGATCTCGTAAGCCTGGTTGGCGGCGGCAAAACGGTCCTTCGCCTTGGGATCATCCGGATTCTGGTCCGGATGATACTTCTTGGCGAGCTTCCGGTATGCGGATTTTATGTCCTTGGCCGATGCGTTCTTGGCAACGCCCAGCACCTCATAGGGGTCGCGCATGCTTACTGCCCTGGAGAAGGAGTGAGTCCATAATCGCCTCCTATATGCGCTCGCATAGGAAGGAATTCCAGTGGCTTACCACCATGTCGCCGGCGGAAAATCAGAGCGCCTTGAAGTCCTGCATTCGCCAGGCGCTGCCGCCGGCCAGGCATACTTCGCCTTTGAACAGCGCGACGCCGTCGAAGCTCTCGCGTGAAGCGGTGAAGCGACGGCATGTCTCACCGTTAGCCCTGAATTCCGCCAGCTCGGTGATGGAGCCGCGCGAGCCGGTGTCGGCATTCGCCCAGGGAACGGCCTGCCCGGCCAGTTGCTCGACGTCGGCGGAGGACACGGCGTTGCGGATCGTGGCCTGATCGGAGGCGCGGTCCTGATCGAGCGGCGTGACTGAGGCCGGCGTGCTCGAGGTCAGTATCGAGCGGTCCACCTCCGCCTGCTCCAGGCTGAAGCCGCCCCCACCACAGGCGGCAAGCGGCAGGGCGATTATCACGATCATGGCTTTGGCGCTGGCCGAAGCGATAACGCTCCATTGCCCACTGTCAAAAGCTTGCGCGATACGCGACAATCGGCAATCTCCCCAGCCGGCAACAAATTTGGGAAAACTATGAGCGAAACCGGGTTAACAAGCGGTGACTTTACCGAGGCGGCGGAGCCGTTCCGGCTCTTTGCGGCGTGGCTCGACGACGCGACGAAGAGCGAGATCAACGACCCCAACAGCGTGGCGCTGGCGACCGTTGATGCCGAAGGCATGCCGAATGTGCGTATGGTGCTGCTTAAGGGCTTCGACGAGGGCGGCTTTGTCTTCTACACGAACTTCGAGAGCGCCAAGGGCCGTGAGATTCTTGGCAGCATGAAAGCGGCGATGTGCTTCCACTGGAAATCGCTGCGCCGGCAGGTGCGAGCGCGCGGCCCGGTGGAGATCGTCACCGACGCCGAAGCCGATGCCTATTACGCGACGCGTCCGCGCGGCAGCCGCATCGGCGCCTGGGCGTCCAAACAGTCGCGGCCGCTGGAGAGCCGCTTCGCGCTGGAAAAAGCGGTCGCCGAATACACGGCGCGCCATGCGATCGGCGACATCCCGCGGCCAAAACACTGGTCGGGCTTCCGCATCGTGCCGCAGACCATCGAGTTCTGGCACGACCGTCCGTTCCGGCTGCACGACCGTGTCGTGTTTTCGCGCAACGCCGAGGGCAACTGGGACAAGGTGAGGCTTTATCCGTAGGGCACGACGGTGGAGCGCCGGCGCCCATTTTTTCAGCCCTTCTTCCCGGTCATGAAGGCGGCCAAGGCCGGGCCGCTTCTGCCGGATTTCCAATTCCCACTATCACGATCTCGTGTGCGTGAAACGTTCCAGCTTGCCGGAACGAACCAGGGAAGGGCTCAACGCGCCTCTGGCGCAAATTCAGGAGGAAGCAATGCATTCACTCAGGTTGGTCACGATGGCCGGTCTTGCCTGCCTTTTCGCTTCGCAGGCCTTTGCGGAGGACGCGATGGGGACAATGACGGTGATGAAGGGTGGGGAGGTCATGGCGATCATGCCCGATGGGCATATGGGCACCATGATGCCCGACGCGAAGATGAGCGCCGAAATGATGAAAATGGCGAAACCGATCAAGCATTGCATGATGTTGATGACCGACGCCAAAGGCAAGACATTCATGATCGACACGTCTTCGCCAAAGGCCCAGGCCGAATGTAAAAAAATGGCGATGTGACTAAGAGATCATGGCAAGAAAACCCGCCGGTTGCTGCCGGCGGGTCCACGATGCGAGACAAGGCCAGAAGGTCTAGGCCTTCTTCCTGGTCATGAAGGCCGTCAAGGCTGCGCGGGCCTCGTCGGATTTGAGCCGCTCGCGGAAATGCTGGCTTTCCTGGCCGATGCGCTCGACAAGGGCGTCGCGCGAGCCGCGCATCAGGTCGCGCGCGATCTTCAGCGCTTGCGGCGGCTTGGCAGCGATCTGGCCCGCCGCCGCCAATACCGATGCTTCGAGTGCCTCTTCCTCGACCACCTCATAGATCAGCCCGGCGGCCTTCGCGCGCTCGGCCGAAAAGCCCTCGCCGAGGCCAAGCAGCGCGAAGGCGCCTTGCCGGCCGAGGATCTGCGGTGCGAGCAGGCTCGATCCTGCCTCCGGCACAAGGCCGAGATCGACGAAGGGCGTCCGGAATAGTGTGCGCGGCGTGGCGAAGGTCAGGTCGCAATGCAGGTTGAGCGTGGTGCCGATACCGACCGCAATGCCGTCGACACCGGAAACCATCGGCTTTTCCACCTTGGCCAGCGCCATCAGGAAATCCCAGACCTCGGTACCGCCTTCACCGCCCGAGGCGACAATCATGAAATCGGCAAGGTCGTTACCGGACGAGAAGGCACCGGGCACGCCGAGAAAGACATTGACGCGGATCGCCGGATCGGCGTCGCCGCCGGCAAGAGCCGCCGACATCGTCGCGTACATGGCGCGGGTCAGGGCGTTCTTCTTGTCCGGACGGTTGATGCGGATGATCTGGATGGCGCCCTGGCGTTCGACGAGGATGTGGTCTGTCACGGATTGGTCCTTTGTGAATTTCGGGCCTTTGTGAATTTCGGCGCGTGCGAACGTCAGGCTGAAATCAGCGTCTTGCCGGCAACGGCAAGGCTGTCGGCGCCGCCGATGACGCGCTCCTTCAGCGCGCCCACTTCGCCAAGCAGGTTCTCGGCGAAGAACCGGCAAAGCGCGATGCGGTTTTGGTCGGCAAGCGCGCCGCGCGCCAGATAGGCCCCGCCCGCGGCAAGCGAGATCAGCCTGAGATAAGGTGTGGCGCCGGCCAGCGCCTCGTCCGAACGGCCTTCGGCCTGCAGGTCTTGCAGGAAACGGGTTGCCTGGGAGAGCTCGTCGAGCGCCTGGTCGAGGCGATCGGCGGTGCGGCCGAAGCCTTCAAGGTTCGATGCTCGCGCCGCATCGGCGACGGCCTTGAGTTCGGCGATGTAGCCATGCACATGCCGGCCGCCGCGGAGCGGCAGCTTGCGCGTCACCAGATCGATCGCCTGGATGCCATTGGTGCCTTCGTAAATGGGCGCGATACGCGCGTCGCGATAAAGTGCTGCGGCCCCTGTCTCCTCGATGAACCCCATGCCGCCATGCACCTGCAGCCCAAGCGAGGCGACCTCGACGCCGACATCGGTCGAAAAGGCCTTGGCCAGCGGCGTCAACAGATTGGCGCGCTCCTGCCAGTGCTTTGCATCTTCGCTCTGCGACGCAAGATCGATGGCGTGGGCGCAGGAATAGCAGATGGCACGGGCAATCTGGGTCAGCGCCTTCATGGTCAGAAGACTGCGCTGGATGTCGGGGTGATGCACGATCGGCGCCATGCCGGCACCGCCATAGCTTGCCGCCTTGCCTTGCCGGCGGTCGTTTGCATAGGCGAGCGCCTTCTGCGTCGCCGCCTCGGCGACCGCGACGCCCTGCATGCCGACGGCAAGGCGCGCATTGTTCATCATGGTGAACATGCAGGCGAGGCCCTTGTTCTCCTCGCCGACCAACCAGCCGATCGCGCCGGGCCTGCTACCTTCGAAGCCATCGCCATAAATCATCGTGCAGGTCGGCGAAGCGTGGATGCCCAGTTTGTGCTCCAGCCCGGAGCAGAAGACGTCGTTGCGCCTGCCCAGCGCGCCATCGTCTCCGACGAGGAATTTCGGCACCAGGAACAAAGACAGGCCGCGCGTGCCGGCCGGCGCGTCCGGCAGCCGCGCCAGCACCAGATGGATGATGTTGTCGGTGAAATCGTGCTCGCCATAGGTGATGAATATCTTTTGCCCGAAGATGCGGTAGGTGCCGTCGCCGGCCGGTTCGGCGCGGGTTCGCAAGGCATTCAGGTCCGAGCCTGCCTGCGGCTCGGTCAGGTTCATGGTGCCCATCCATTCGCCGCAGACCAGTTTTTCCAGATATTTGACCTTGAGTGCCTTCGAGCCATGCTTGTCGAGTGCTTCGACCGCGGCCATGGTCAGCGTCGGGGCGATGCCGAACGCCATCGAGGCGGAGTTCCACATTTCGAGCGCGGCGACGCCGAGCATGGCCGGCAGCGCCTGGCCGCCATACGCTTCCGGCGCGGACAGCGCATTCCAGCCGCCGCCGATCCAGCGGCGATAAAGTTCCTTCCAGCCGGGCGGGGTAGTGACGGCAGCGCCGTTGAGCACCGCGCCGTGCTGGTCGCCGACCGTGTAGAGCGGCGCCATCTCCTCGCTGGCGAAGCGGCCGGCCTCGGCCAGAATGGCGTCGACAAGGTCCTCGCCGAGTTCGCCAAAATTGCCTGCATCGAGCGCCGGCTTCAAGCCGGCGACATGCTTCAGGGTGAAGGCGATCTCCTCGACCGGTGCCCGATACATGGCGTTCGCTCCTCCTCAGCCCGGCCCTCCCCAGTCTGGCCCTCCCCAGTCTGGCCCTCCCGAGTCTGGCAGGTCTACTTAAGACCTGTGCCGATGCAAAATCATCTGCTTTCGGAGTTCCCTGTCCATCTTCTTTTTACGTAAACGTCAAACTTTGTCACGCGGATTTTGCAATTGCTGGCTCGTATGCAAAATTATTTAGAGCCGGACGACGCACTTGATTTGTACGGTTATTTCCCGTACAAGGCAGCATCAGGGATGACGATAATGCCAAACCAACAGACCCGCACCGCCCGTCTCGAAGCCCGTATCTCGCCGGATATGCTGGACGTGGTGAAACGTGCCGCCGAAATCCAGGGCCGCAGCGTCAGCGACTTCGTGGTCGCCGCCGCTCAAGAGGCGGCGCAGCGTACTATCGAGAACACCACCATCATGCGTATTTCCGTCGAGGATCAGCGCGCCATGATGGAGGCGATTCTCAATCCGCCCGAGCCCAATGAAGCACTGCGCAGGGCCGCCGACGCCCACAAACGGCTTGTCGTCGAATCCCGGTGAATTTCACCATCATCATCGAACCGCTCGGCGGATCGCATGATCGCAAGGCGTTCAGCTGCGGGGTGTCGGCGCTCGACCACTATATACGGGAGCAAGCCAGCCAGGATGTCAAACGCCGAGTCGGCAACTGCTTCGTTGCCGTGGATCGCGATGTCGGCGCGATCGCCGGATATTACACTTTGGCGGCGTCGAGCATACCGATCGCGTCCTTGCCTGACGAACAGACAAAACATCTGCCACGCTACCCGGTTCTGCCCGCGATATTGGTCGGCAGGCTGGCCGTCGATGCCCGATACCAGCGGCGGCGGGTCGGGTCGGCGCTGATCGTGGATGCGCTACGACGTAGCGTTAGCGCTGCCCCAGCAGCCTTCGCGTTGATTGTCGATGCCAAGGATGACCAGGCGGTCGCGTATTATCGCAGGCATGGCTTCACCTCGTTTCAGAGCCGCCCGCTATCACTGTTCCTGCCCATAGCAACAGCGTTGAAGCTATTTGGCTGACAATCGCAACCATCGCTTTGCTCTTGAGGAGCACCAGGGGTCACGTCGCCAGCGCTCCAACTCGCCCACTCGGCACCCGAAGCATTTCCTTAACCATGGCGGTTCAGGATTTGGCTTTGGCCAGCAAGGATCTGCTGTTTGAAAACGCCGGCGCGCCCCCTTGTCCGCTCAGCGCTTCTCCTTGTCGCGGCCGCGATGACCCTGGCGCTGACGCCGGCAAAGGCCTCGGATTTCTCCGAACCTTGGAAGGATGCCGACCGGGCGCTGGTCGTCGACGCCTACGAATACAATTCCATCGACTGGACCCGGCTAGCCGCCGACAAGCGTCTTGTCGGCTTCATCAACAAGGCATCCGACGGAATGCCGCCACCCTATTTCTGTTTCGGCGACGAGACCGAGACGCGGCTGTGCAAGACGCTTTGGAAACGCCATGCGGTGGCGCGTGAGCTGTTCCAGACGCGCAAGGTTGTGGCCAAGGCGCTTGGCTTGAAATGGGGCGCCTATCACCTCGCCCGCCCCGGCAACCCGGTCGGCCAGGCCAATCATTTCATCGAGTTCGCCGAACCCGGGCCGGATGACCTGCTTGCCCTCGACATCGAGGACGACGATCCGACGCAGTGGATGTCGCTGGACGACGCCGAAGAATTCGTCCGCCAGGTGCATCGGCGGCTCGGCCGCTTTCCAGTGCTCTACACCAATGGAACGACCGCCCGGCACATCGCCGACAACAGATACAAATACCAGCTGCTGTCGCGGCTGCCGCTGTGGTATGCGCGCTACAAGCCCGACATCGACGTGCATTTTCCGATGGGCAACTGGCAGGGTTATGCGCTCCGGCAGTTTTCGGCGCGAGCAAATTGCGGCCGGTTCCGCTGCCCTTACAGGGTCGCGGGCACACCCAACGATATCGACGTCAGCGTCGCGCCGATGAATGCCACGGAATTGCGCGCGCAGTGGCCGTTCGGCGGCCTGATCGACGTGCAGCCGGATTATCTCACCTCGATACCGGTGCCGCTCTCACGCGAGGCGGGGCTCGCCGGCGGCACCATCACTTACGCTAGCGTGACGCCAGCAAGCTTCGAGGAGATGGTCGCGGTATTCAGGGCTCGCCTGGCCAGGTTCAGCAGCGGCTTTCAAATGCCTGCGGCGAAGGCGGCGCCGGGCCTTCCGCGCGGGATTGCCGAATATGTCGCCTGGACGCGAAACGAAAAGCGTGCGGCATCGGTGCCAGGATTTGTCTCCACCGCCGATGCGGTCAGCAGCGTCTCGACCGAATTCGACCACGGCTTGCGCTGAGGCCGAAGGCCGCCCGAAGCATCAGTTCGCCTGCTCGCGCGCCACCGCCAGCCAGCCAATGTCGCGGCGGCAAAAGCCTTGCGGCCAGTCGATCCGGTCGAGCGCGGCGTAGGCCTTCTTCTGCGCCTCGCCGACGGTGCGGCCGGTCGCCGTGATGTTGAGAACGCGACCGCCATTGGCGACGAGTGCGCCGCCGTTGATGGCGGTGCCGGCATGAAATATCTCGACGCCCTCACCCGCCGCCGCCTCGACGCCGCGGATAACCGAGCCCTTTTCCGGCGTGCCGGGATAGCCCCTGGCTGCCATCACCACGGTGAGCGCCGCCTCGTCGCGCCAGCGCACCGAAGTATGCGCCAGCTGGCCGTCGGCGGCTGCGTTGAGCAGGACGAGCAGATCGTCCTTCAGCCGCATCATCAGCACCTGGCATTCCGGGTCGCCGAAACGGGTGTTGTATTCGATCAGCTTCGGCCCGTTGTCAGTAATCATCAGCCCGGCGAACAGCACGCCGGAAAACGGAGCGCCTGTTTCAGCCATGCCGCGCATGGTCGGCTCGACGATCTCGCGCATAGTGCGGTCGATCATCTCCGGCGTCATCACAGACGCCGGCGAATAGGCGCCCATGCCGCCGGTGTTGGGGCCGGTGTCGCCGTCACCGACACGCTTGTGGTCCTGCGCGGTGCCGAAGGGCAGCGCGGTGGTGCCGTCGCACAGGCAGAAGAAACTTGCTTCTTCGCCGACGAGAAACTCCTCGACCACCACTTCCGCGCCGGCCTGGCCGAAGGAGCCGTCAAAACAGGCGTCGAGCGCGGCCAGCGCCTGGTCAAGCGTCATGGCGACGGTGACGCCCTTGCCGGCAGCGAGGCCGTCGGCCTTGATGACGATCGGCGCACCCGTCTTCTCGACATAGGCCTTGGCCGAAGCCAGATCGTCGAAGCGGCCATAGGCGGCGGTCGGGATGCCATATTTGGCGCAGAGGTCTTTGGTGAAACCTTTCGAGCCCTCCAGCCGTGCCGCTGCCTTTGACGGTCCGAAGACGCGGATGCCCTCGGCGCGCAGGTCGTCGGCAATGCCGGCGACCAGCGGCCCTTCCGGCCCGACCACGACGAGGCCTATTTCATTCTCGCGGCAAAACCGGGCCACCGCCGTGTGATCCGCAATGTCGAGCCTCACCAGCTCGGCTTCGCGGCCGATGCCCGGATTGCCGGGCGCCGCGTAAAGTTTGGTCAGCAGCGGCGAGGCCGCGATCTTCCAGGCAAGCGCATGCTCTCGTCCGCCGGAGCCGATCAGCAAAACACGCATGCCCAGATTCCTTGTCATTTCACGACCAGGACTGCGCTATTGCGCCGCGCGCGACGGGTCAAGACATTTGGCTGCCGAAGCGCCGATTGCGCGTGGCGAGCGTGCGGGGGGCTGCTTGACGCTTGACGGCATTCGCCTCTGCTGCCACTCCAGCAAAATGGAAACCGTCCAGTCGAAAGCGGCCCAGGGCCGCGTCGCCGATGCGCCGAGCGGCCACTGGGTCTATCGTGCGCTGCCGCGGCGGTTGTGGCCCTATGCGCAGCTTGCCCGGTGGGACCGGCCGATCGGCTGGCAATTGCTGCTGTGGCCATGCTGGTGGTCGGCTGCCCTTGCCGCGAGCGCCTATCCGCGTCCGACGGATCCGCTGCTCTCGCTGCTGCCGTCGCCGTGGTACCTGCTGCTGTTTTTTCTCGGCGCGTTCGCCATGCGCGGTGCCGGCTGCACCTACAATGATTTGGTCGACGAGAACATCGACAACCAGGTGGAACGCACGCGCTCGCGGCCGCTGCCGGCCGGCAAGGTCACGCGCCGGCAGGCCTGGATGTTTGTTGTCGTGCAGGCACTGGTCGGCCTTGCCGTGCTTTTGCAGTTCAACAGCTTCGCCATCTTGCTCGGCATCGGCTCGCTGGTCATCGTCGCCGTCTACCCGTTCATGAAGCGGTACACCAATTGGCCGCAACTCGTTCTCGGCCTTGCCTTTTCCTGGGGAGCGCTGATGGGATGGGCGGTCGAGTTCGGCGATCTCGATGGGCCGGCAATCATGCTCTATATCGGCTCGATCCTGTGGGTGATCGGCTATGACACGATCTATGCGCATCAGGACAAGGAAGACGACGCCATCGTCGGCGTGCGCTCGACGGCGCGCCTGTTCGGCGACAATACCAAGGCCTGGCTGGCCGGGCTTTATGGCGGAGCGCTGGTCTGCTTCGCCATCGCCTTTGCCTCGGCACAGGCACCGGTACCGGCGCTCGCCGGGCTGATCGCCGCCGGCGCCCATCTGGCGCGGCAGATCGGCGTGCTCGACATCGACGATCCGGACCAGTGCCTAAGGCTGTTCAGATCGAACAACCAGGTCGGCTGGCTGATCTTCCTCGGCCTGATCGGCGGCGCGGCTTGGGTGGCGCTGAAGCCGCTGGTTTAGCGGCTTTTTTCCTTCTCCCCTTGTGGGAGAAGGTGGATTGGCGCGTAGCGCCAAGACGGTTGAGGGGTGTTGGAAGAAATGAGGCGTTGGCGTTCCCTGGAACACCCCTCATCCGACCGAGCTTCGCTCGGCCACCTTCTCCCACAGGGGGAGAAGGAAGAGGCGCTCAGGCCTACTCCCGCGAAATAAGCTCCTCGCCGCCGATGACCAGCCTGAGGCCGAGGTCGCCGGCGCGGCGGCGAGCGAGGAAGCGCGGGCGGCGCATGGTCGAGACGCGACCCTTGCGGCGGTCCTGCGCCGGCAGCGCCTTGATGGCAGCGCCGAGCGATTCTTCGAGCGTGCGGGCAATGCCGTCGGCCTCGATCAGCAGCATCGGCAGGCGGTAGGCATCGGCCCAGGCGCGCCAGTCAGCGGCGACATCGTCGAGATCGTCGGCGACCAGCAGCGGCACCGACAGCATCGGGTCATTGTGCAGAAGCTCAAGCGTCACTGTGACATTGCCATCCGGATCCTCCATCGCGCGGGCAGCGACGCCGCGAAACGCGTTGGCGGGCAGAGCGATGATCGCCGGCACGCCGCTCATCTCCAGCGTGCGGCGGATAACCGCGCCGCGCTGGTCGATGGTGAAGGTGACGTCGCCATAGTCGTCGCGCGTGGCGTAGCTCACCACCTGCGGCAGGCGGAATGGGTCGAGACGCATATTGCGGCCAGCCCAGACTGGCTTCAGTCCAGTGTTCATATCGTGCCTTTCCTGTTTCTCCTGAGAGCCGGTGTTTCCGGTTCTCCGGGCCGGTTTTCCCAGCCTCGTTTGTGGAGAAACATTAGCGCGGGCTTCTTATCCTCGCGCTTAAGAAAGTCGGTTAAATTTTGCTGATCCGGGGCGGATGGTTATCGGAATGCGAACCGGCGCGGGCCGGCGAAAGGATCAGATAACCTTACCCGGATTCATGATGCCGGCCGGGTCGAACGCGGCCTTAACCCTGCGCATCAGCTCGATCGCCATCGGCGGCGCCGTCGCGATCAATTCGTCCCGCTTCAACTGGCCGATGCCGTGCTCGGCCGAGATCGAGCCATGAAACGCGCGCACGACGTCGTGCACGGCCTCGTTCATGACGTGGTAAAGGCCGAGAAACGCCTCGTCATCGCCGTCGACCGGCCGGGAAATGTTGTAGTGCAGATTGCCGTCGCCCATGTGGCCGAAGCAGACGACGCGCGCGCCGGGACTGACCGATTGCACGGCGCCGGCGGCCTTTTCGATGAATGGCGGCATCGACGCCACCGGCACCGAGATGTCGTGCTTGATCGAGGCACCTTCCGGGTTCTGCGCCTCGGGCAGCACCTCGCGGAAATTCCAGAACGCGTCGCCCTGGGCAATGCTTGCCGCGATTACCGCATCGCCGACGATCTCTTGCTCGAGGCCTGCCGACAGCACCTCCTCGATCAGCGCCCTGGCATCCTCGGCCGAACGGCCCGACGAGATCTGCATCAGCACATACCACGGCCAATCGCCGGCCAGCGGCCGCACCACGCCTTGCGCGTGGGCAAGCGTAAAGTCGTAGGGCCTCTGGCCGATCAGCTCGAAGGCGGTGAGCGCTGCCCCTGCACGGTCCATCGCCAGGCTGAACAGCGACAGTGCCGCCTCCGGCGATGACAGGCCGGCAAACGCCACCTCGCGCCCCTTGGGCTTGGGGAACAGCTTGAGCACGGCGGCGGTGATGATGCCGAGCGTGCCTTCCGCGCCGACGAACAGGTTCTTCAGATCGTAGCCGGTATTGTCTTTTTTCAGCTTGCGCAGATCGTCGAACACTTCACCGGTCGGCAGCACCACTTCGACGCCGAGGCAGAGCTCGCGCGCATTGCCGTAGGCAAGCACGCCGGTGCCCCCGGCGTTGGACGAGAGATTGCCGCCGATCTGGCAGGAGCCTTGCGCGGCAAGCGACAGCGGAAACAGCCGGTCGGCGGCATCGGCCGCTTCCTGCAGCGTCTGCAGGATGACGCCGGTTTCGACCGTCACCGTGTTGGACAGCGTATCGATTTCGCGGATGCGGTTCAGCCGCGACAGCGACACCACGATCTCGCGGCCGGATGCGTCCGGCACCTGGGCGCCGACCAGCCCGGTGTTGCCGCTTTGCGGCACGATGGGCGTGCCGGTTTCGGTCGCCAGCCGCATGATGCTGCTGACCTCCTCGACGTTCCCCGGCCTCAGCACCAGCGCCGTCCTGCCGTGCCAAAGTCCGCGCCGCTCGGTGAGGTACGGTGCGATGTCCCGCTGATCGCGCAGCGCATATTTGTCGCCGACGATTGCCGCAAAGCGCGCGACGACGGCGGGGTCGAGATCGGGGGAAATGTCGTTCATGGGTGGAAACTATGGTGCTCAATCCATCTTGTCACGCGGGGCGATCTTGTCACGCGGGGCGGCGGCGCGCGAAAGCCGGTCATTGATCGCCTCGCCCAGCCCGTCGAACGGGATCGGCTCGACAGCGATGGTTTTGGCGCCACTGCCATCGAGATCCTGCAGATGGGCGAAGAGATTGCTTGCCGCCTCGCGCAGGTCGCCGGTCTCCGACAAGTTGCGCAGGGCGGCTGCATCGCGCCAGCCTTCGGCACGGCGGCGGCCGAAGGCCAGCAAGGCTTCGCCCGGTGCGACCTCCGCAGCATTGAGCCGCACTGCCGCACCTGGCGCATAGTGCGAGGCGAGCATGCCGGGCGCCTCGATGCCCGAAGCGCCGCGCAGCAACTTTGTCCCGGCCACTGCTTCGATCTCTTCGGCGGCAATGCCGCCCGGCCGCAGCAGCCGCAGCTTTCCAGCTTCGACCTTGACGATGGTCGATTCCAGCCCGACCGGCGTCGCGCCGCCGTCGACCACAAGCTTGATCCGGGGACCGAGATCGGCGGCCACGGCTTCGGCCGTCGTGGCGCTGATCCTGCCCGAGGAATTGGCGCTGGGCGCCGCCAGCGCGCGGCCGAACCTGGCGATCAGCTCGCCGCCAAAGCCTTTCGGCATACGCAGCGCAATGGTATCCAGCCCGGCGGTGACCAGCGGATGAATGCCGTTGCCGGGCCGTTGCGGCAGCACCAACGTCAGCGGCCCCGGCCAGAATGCCTGCGCCAATCTTTCCGACAGCGGGTCGAACAGCGCGATGCGCTCGGCCATCGCCGGATCGGCTATATGGGCGATCAGCGGGTTGAAGCGAGGTCGGCCCTTGGCTTCGAAGATACGAGCCACGGCAACGCCATTGGTCGCGTCGCCGGCCAGCCCATAAACGGTCTCGGTCGGGATGGCGACGACATCGCCGCTCTCGAGCAGCGCCAACGCCCTTTCCATCGCCTCGCCGGCGGCACGAATTTCAGCCACTGTCGTCACCTCCCGGATGCGGGTGCCTAATACGCTGACGCCGACGGAGCAAGTCCGGGCGTAGGCGAATCGCAAATCGCTAAAATGCTCTGTTTCCCCGCAAGCCGGCATCAACTGCCCTCGGCTACGGTGCCGTCTTATTGGGCAAGGGGAATTATCATGCTTTCGATGCGTATCCTTGGAGCGCTTGGTTTGGCGTTTATGGCCGGCACGGCACAGGCCTCGTCGCTGGTTTTTCTCGGGCAAACGACGGCGACGCCTTCGGTGGTAAGTGCCGGCGCGCTCGAGCGGGCGAAAACACCGTCGATCGTCGCGCTCGGCGAGAAGTTGCCTGACGTCAATGAAAACGTCACCGATGAAAAGGTCGCGGCAATCCCGAGCCAGCCGAACCATGGCTTCACCGGAAGCCCGATGATCATTCGCGGCGGTATCGTCGGCGATGCCTTTGCAACGCCAGCGCCCAAAGCCGCGCCGGCCACCGCTGCCGCGCCCGCCGCGGACAGCAAAGCCGACCCAAAGGTCGCCAGCAAAACCCCTGAGCCCGCAGCGCCGCAGCCTGCGCCGCTAGCAGCTCCCGACCAGCCGAAATAGCGCCTGAAGCATAAGCGAAGATTTCTTCGCGGACGTCAGCCGGCTATCTTGGAGAAATCCGCGACCCGGTCGGTCGCCGCCCGGATGCGGGCGAGCAATGCCAGGCGATTGGCGCGCACCGCCTGGTCCTCATCGTTTACCAGGACTTTCTCAAAGAATGAATCAACCGGCTCGCGCAACACACTAAGCGCCAGCATGGCGGCGGAAAAGTCTTCGTTTTGAATTGCTTCGCCGGCTTGCCTCTCGGCCTGATTCACCGCCGCGAACAAGGTTTTTTCGGCGTCCTCCCGGAACAGAGCCGGCTCAACGCTGCTTGCGATCGCTGTCGCCTTCTTCTCTTCGGCAACCACGATGTTGGCCGCGCGCTTGGTGCCGGCAAGCAGGTTCTTGCCGTCCTCGGTGTCGAGGAAGGAGCCGAGTGCTTCGACGCGGCGGACGATTTGAAGGAGATCGTCGTTGGACGATTGGCCGATCTCCCCCCTAGAGGGGGAGATGCCCGGCAGGGCAGAGGGGGGCGCGACAGAATGAGAGGCTGGCGGGACAGCGCCCCCCTCTGTCGGCTTCGCCGACATCTCGCCCTCTAGGGGGGAGATTGGGCGCGAACCCGCCGCGAGTACGGCGTCGATCAGGTCGTGCCGCGCGCCCTGATCGCGGAGATAGACTTTTAGGCGATCGTGGAAGAAGGACAGGAGATCGGCAATTATCTCAGACGCGGAATGGTCCGGTAATTCGACGCCGCGTATTTCCGAGGACAGCGAACCTGCCCGTTCACTGATCAAATCGTCGGCTGATCCAACGCCAGTAGTGAAATCGCCCTCGTCGTCCGCTCGCCAGACCACCGAAAACCGATTGCCGCGATTGAAGGTAAGCCCGAACAGCGAGTTTAAAAACTGGCGCTGGAGTGGCAGTCTTACCCCATTCTCGACCAAAATCCTCACAACGCCTAGCGCCGCCCTCCGCAGCGCATAGGGATCTTTCGATCCGGTCGGCTTTTCATCAATCGCCCAAAACCCGACCAGCGTGTCGAGCTTGTCGGCAAGCGCCACGGCCACCGACACCGGATCGGTTGGCACGCGATCGGACGGTCCCTGCGGCTTGTAGTGCTCCTCGATGGCGGCGGCGACTGATGGATGCTCGCCCTGCAGCAGCGCGTATTTGCGGCCCATGGCGCCTTGCAGTTCCGGGAACTCGCCAACCACTTCGGTGGTGAGGTCGGCCTTGGCGAGGACGGCGGCGCGGCGCGCCAGCGCGGTAACCTCCCCCCTCGAGGGGGAGATGTCGCCGAAGGCGACAGAGGGGGTCGTCTCGCGTCGAGCGCCGACTTCCTCTTTCTTCGAAAGGCCAGATCGCGTCGCGCCAGCCGAAGGGACCCCCTCTGGCCTGCCGGCCATCTCCCCCTCAAGGGGGGAGATCGACTGCGCCACGATCGGTGCCAGTTCTTCGGCCAACCTGGCAATCCGCTCCACTCGCTCGCCTTGCGTGCCGAGCTTGGCATGAAACGTCACATTGAGATGGTCGAGGCGGGCCATGCGCTGGTCGAGCGGCTTTTTGAGATCAAGTCTGAACTTTTGCGCCGATGCCTGCAACTGGTCGAGATCCGGCAGGTCGCCCTGGTCGGTCTTCCAGAAATAGAGCGCGTCGGACAGGCGGGCGCGCACCACCTTGCCGTTGCCATGGGCGATCTCCTTGCCGCCATCCTTGGCCTCGATGTTGGCGGTCAGGATAAAGCGGTTGGAGAGCGGCGATTGGCTGATCTCCCCCCTTGAGGGGGAGATGGCCGGTAGGCCAGAGGGGGTCGGCACGACCTGACGCGACTCCCTATCGCGGACAGGGGATGCCGGCGCTTCACGCGAGGCGACCCCCTCTGTCGCCTGCGGCGACATCTCCCCCTCGAGGGGGGAGATCTGGCGCGTCGTCACAAAACACTTCTGGTTGGCGCGGATGGTGAGCCTGATCACCTCGGCCGGAATGGCCAGAAAATCCTGCTCGAATTCGCCCATCAGCACGACCGGCCATTCGACGAGGCCCGACACTTCCTCCAGCAGCCCCTCGTCCTCGACAAGGTCGAGCCCGCTGGCGAAGGCGACGTTCCTGGCATCGGCAAGAATGATCTCTTTGCGTCTGTCGGCATCGAGCACGACCTTGGCCGCCTCCAGCTTGGCGACATAATCGTCGAAGCGGCGCACCGTGATGGCGCCCGGCGCATGAAAACGGTGGCCGTAGGTGACATTGCCTGAGCGGATGCCGTCGATCTCGAAATCGACGACCACCGGCTCCTCGGTTTCTGGGCCGAAGGTGCACAGGATCGATTGCAGCGGCCGCACCCAGCGCAGCGAGCCGGGCTTGGCCGAAGCCGGCCCCCAGCGCATCGATTTCGGCCAGGGGAAGTTGCGGATGATGCCCGGCACCAGCTCGGCGATGATTTGCTCCGCCGGCCTGCCCGGCTTCGCAATATGGGCGACATAGAAGTCGCCCTTCTTCGAATCGGAATGAACATGCGCCTCGGCAATCGAGGCAAGGCCGGCCTTGCGCAGAAAACCTTGCACGGCCTGCTCGGGCGCCTTGGTCGAGGGTCCCTTGATCTCCTCGCTGATGTCCTTCGAGCGCGCGGTCAGGCCGCGAATGTCGAGCGCCAACCGGCGCGGCGTCCAATATTCGCGCGCCGCCTCATAGGTCAGCCCGGCTTCGACCAGATCGTCGGTCAAAAGCTTCTTCAGGTCGCCGGCCGCCTTGCGCTGCATGCGAGCGGGGATTTCTTCGGAACGAAGTTCTAGAAGCAGGTCAGGCATTGAAAGAGCTCACGCGACAAGAAACAGCCGCCGCTTCGCGGCGTCCTCCCCCATCGAGGCGGAGGTAAGCGGGGCATAGCAACTCGGTCGGCTGCTGTCACCCTTCCCAGCAAGATCGGGCCAGCACGATCAAGGCGTCCAACGGCGATTTCCGGAAAAATTCAGCCGCCTGTCGGACACGAGCCGGTCCGCCCGTCCTTGGAGCAAAGATTTCCATGAACCGAACGCAGCGCTGAAGCGACCAACGCTCAGGCAGAGAGCTATTGGCTGAACGACCATGAAAACGGCATCGACATTCCTGCAGATCCTCGCGCTCAGCGCCTGTTTCGCGGCGCAGGCTCATGGCACGTTCTCGATGCCCGGCGTCAGGCAAGCGCTGCGGACAATGGCCGGCTCCAGCGGCCAGGGTGCGTTACCAATCAGCACTCCTGCCGAATTCGCCTTGAGCTAGGCCGCCAGCCCGCCCGCCTGCGTCAGCAGAAATGCCTCGCCGCAGGCTTTGGCCAGATTGCGCACCCGCAAGATGTAACTCTGGCGCTCGGTGACCGAAATCACGCCGCGTGCGTCGAGCAGGTTGAAGACGTGGCTGGCCTTGATGCACTGGTCGTAGGCTGGGAAGACCATGCGGTGATATCCCTCCCCCTTGAGGGGACCAGACAAGGTCTGGCCGGGAGGGGTCGCTCGTGCATTGCTCGACGCCTGACCTGCGGTGCCTTCCGAGGCGACCCCCTCTGCCCGCTTCGCGGGCGTCTCCCCCTCGAGGGGGAAGACAGGCGCGCCGGCTTGTAGCAGCGCCTTGCACTCGGCTTCGGCGTCCTCGAAATGGCGCAGCAGCATCGCGGTGTTGGCAAATTCGAAATTGTGGCGCGAATATTCTTGCTCGGCCTGCAGGAAGACGTCGCCATAGGTCACCTTGTCGGCGCCTTCGCGGCCGTTGAAGTTGAGGTCGTAGACATTGTCGACGCCCTGCACATACATGGCCAGCCGTTCCAGCCCATAAGTGAGCTCACCCGCCACCGGTGCGCATTCGATGCCGCAGACCTGCTGGAAATAGGTGAACTGCGAGACCTCCATGCCGTCGCACCAGCACTCCCAGCCCAGCCCCCAGGCGCCGAGCGTCGGGCTTTCCCAGTCGTCCTCGACGAAGCGGATGTCATGCAGCAGCGGATCGATGCCGATCGCGGCCAGCGAGCCGAGGTAAAGCTCCTGCAGATTGGGTGGATTGGGCTTCAGGATCACCTGGTATTGGTAATAGTGCTGCAGCCGGTTCGGGTTCTCGCCATAGCGGCCGTCCTTGGGGCGGCGCGAGGGCTGGACATAAGCCGCGTTCCAGCGTTTTGGGCCGAGCGCGCGCAATGTCGTTGCCGGATGGAAGGTGCCGGCGCCGACTTCCATGTCGTAAGGCTGGAGGACGACGCAGCCATAGTCCGCCCAGTAATTATGCAAGGTCAGGATCAGCCCCTGGAACGAGCGGCTTGGGTGCATATGGGCAGGAATGGTCACGGCGGCCTCGGCGGGAAAGGCGGGATGCCGACACGTCCTAGATGCCTGGCCAGCAAGCGTCAAGGCAGAGGGGGTCAGGCCTTTGAAGGTGTTCCCTTCTCCCCTTGTGAGACCTTTGCATAGAAGCCGATTGGTGATTCTGTGATGATGGTCGAAGCAGGGAGATTCGGGATGGCGGATCGTGTTCTGGGTC